>CANPXR010000001.1 GCA_947586655.1 uncultured Bacilli bacterium
ATTAAGCATCAATCTTAGTAACAACACCAGCACCAACGGTACGTCCACCTTCACGGATAGAGAATTGAGTACCATTTTCAAGGGCAATTGGTGCGATTAATTCAACGCTCATGCTAACGTTATCACCAGGCATAACCATTTCTGTTCCTTCAGGTAACGTAATAACACCAGTTACGTCAGTAGTTCTGAAGTAGAACTGTGGCCTGTAATTTGAGAAGAATGGAGTATGTCTTCCGCCTTCTTCTTTACTTAATACGTAAACTTGAGCTTCAAACTTAGTATGTGGAGTAACTGTTCCTGGTTTAGCAAGAACTTGACCACGTTGTACTTGTTCACGAGATATACCACGTAATAGAACACCAGCATTATCTCCTGCTTCAGCGAAGTCTAGTTGCTTACGGAACATTTCAATACCAGTAACAACTGTTTTTTGAGTTTCCTTTAATCCAACTATTTCAACTTCATCATTCAACTTTAATTGTCCACGTTCAACACGACCAGTAACAACTGTTCCACGTCCAGTAATAGTAAATACGTCTTCGATTGACATTAAGAATGGTTTTGAAGTATCTCTTTCAGGAGTTGGAATCCATTCATCAACAGCATCCATTAATTCATCAATCTTCTTTTCATACTCTGGATCACCTTCAAGTGCTTTTAAAGCTGAACCACGAATAACTGGAGTTTCATCTCCTTCAAATCCATACTTATTTAGTAATTCACGAACATCCATTTCAACTAAATCTAGCATTTCTGGATCATCAACCATATCACACTTATTCATGAATACAACCATTCTTGGTACTCCAACTTGACGAGCAAGTAAGATGTGTTCACGAGTTTGTGCCATTGGCCCATCAGTTGCAGCTAGAACAAGGATTGCACCATCCATTTGTGCTGCACCAGTAATCATGTTTTTAACGTAATCAGCATGTCCTGGGCAGTCAACGTGAGCATAGTGACGTTTATCAGTTTCATACTCAACGTGTGCAGTGTTAATAGTTATACCACGTTCTCTTTCTTCAGGTGCCTTATCGATGTCTGCATAGTCTTCGAATTTAGCTTGACCTTTTTGAGATAATCTTTTAGTGATCGCAGCAGTTAATGTTGTTTTACCATGGTCAACGTGTCCAATGGTACCAATATTAACGTGTGGTTTAGAACGATCAAATTTTTCTTTTGCCATATTAATTTTCCTCCTATATAAATTACATATCTATTTTATCTAATCTAAGGGAAAATTTCAAGTATTTTCCCCTAGGATTATTTATTATTGTGCACCATTTTTCTTAATGATGTCTTCTGAAATACTCTTAGGTACTTCTTCATAATGATCAAAGAACATAATGAATGTACCCCTACCTTGAGTATTTGATCTTAATGATGTAGCGTAACCAAACATTTCAGATAACGGTACGTAAGCACTTATCTTAAGTGCATTACCAACGGATTCTTGTCCCATTGGACGTCCACGACGTGATGTAATATCACCCATTACGTTACCCATATACTCATCTGGTACTGTTATATCAACTTTCATTATTGGTTCAAGTAAAACCGGGTTACAGTTCTTCTTAGCTTCCTTAAGTGCAAGAGATGCTGCAACCTTAAAGGACATTTCGTTTGAGTCAACGTCATGATAAGAACCATCAAAAAGCGTTGCCTTAACATCAATCATTGGATATCCAGCTAAAACACCTGTTTTCATAGCTTCTTGAAGTCCCTTATCTACTACTGGAATATATTCACGAGGAACTACACCACCAACGATTGCATCAACAAATTCATAGCCCTTATCTTTATTAGGTTCAAACTTAACCCATACGTGTCCGTATTGTCCACGTCCACCTGATTGCTTAATATACTTACCTTCACAATCACCAGCACTAGTCAAAGTTTCACGGTATGCTACTTGAGGTTTACCTATGTTTGCCTCAACACCAAACTCTCTTCTCATTCTGTCTACTAATACATCTAGGTGAAGTTCTCCCATACCAGAAATAACAGTTTGTCCAGATTCTGCATCGGTTTCTGCCCTAAAGGTTGGGTCTTCTTCTGCAAGTTTTTGCAAAGCAGTAGCCATCTTTTCTTGGTCTGCCTTACTCTTTGGTTCAATTGCTATTGAAATAACTGGTTCTGGGATAACCATTTTTTCTAATATTACTGGATGCTTTTCATCACAAAGAGTATCACCCGTTGTTGTGTTTTTAAGTCCAACTGCAGCAGCTATATCACCAGCGTATACCTCAGATATTTCAGTACGGTTATTAGCATGCATTTGTAAGATACGTCCTACTCTTTCCTTAACGTTTTTGTTTGCGTTAAGTACGTATGAGCCGCTTTTTAACGTACCAGAATATACACGGAAGAATGATAGTCTACCAACAAATGGGTCAGTCATAATTTTAAATGCTAAAGCCGCAAACGGTTCAGTATCAGATGCATGTCTTTCAACTTCCTTATCATTTTCATCATGACCCTTTATTGATGGTATATCAGTTGGAGCTGGTAAATAATCAACTACGGCATCAAGCATTAACTTAACACCAATGTTTCCAAGTGCGGTACCGCACATTACTGGGAACATCTTAACCTCAAGAACACCTTTTCTAATAGCCCTCTTTATTAGGTCTTCACTTATTTCAGCACCCTCTAAATATTTCTCCATTAACTCTTCATCAAATTCAGCAGCATCCTCAATCATAGCTATTCTTTTTTCTTCAGCTATACCTTTTAAATCAGCTGGAATTTCTATTTCAATTGGATTTTCTTCTTGTTTACCATCATATTGATATGCTTTCATGGTTACTAAATCAATTATTCCGTTAAAATCAGATTCAGCTCCAATTGGCCATTGAATAGCCGTTGCTTTAACACCAAGTCTTGTTTTAATTGATTCAACACTCGCAGCAAAATCAGCACCCATTTTATCCATCTTGTTTGAGAAAACAAGTCTTGGTACATGCATATCAGTTGCTTGACGCCAAACGTTTTCGGTTTGCGGTTCAACACCATTTTGAGAATCTAAAACGGTTACCGCACCATCTAATACTCTTAAAGATCTTGTAACCTCAATGGTAAAATCTACGTGTCCTGGAGTATCTATTATATTAAGACGATTACCCTTCCAAAATGCAGTAGTTGCAGCCGAAGTAATGGTAATACCACGTTCTTTTTCTTGATCCATCCAATCCATTTGAGATTCACCGTCGTGCGTTTCACCAATCTTATGAATCTTATGGGTATGAAATAAAACACGCTCAGTAACAGTTGTTTTTCCTGCGTCAACATGGGCCATGATACCAATGTTACGAGTATTTTCTAATGAATATTCACGAGCCATATACTTTAAATCCTTTCCTACCAACGATAATGTGCAAACGCTTTGTTAGCTTCTGCCATTCTATGAGTATCTTCTTTTTTCTTTACTGCTGCGCCAGTTCCGTTTGAAGCATCAATAAGTTCATTAGCTAGTTTTTCAGCCATTGATTTACCACCACGACTACGAGCAGCATTAACAATCCAACGAAGTGCTAAAGCTTGTGCTCTATCTGGCTTAACCTCGATTGGAACTTGATAGTTAGCACCACCAACACGGCGAGCCTTAACCTCTAACGCTGGTGTAACGTTTTCCATTGCTTTTTTAAATACGTCATTTGCGTTTTCTCCAACTTTTTCATGAATCATATCAAACGCATCATAAACGATTGTTTCTGCTTTTCCACGTTTACCATCTAGCATAATTTGATTAATTAGCTTTGTAATTATTTTCGAATTATACACTGGATCTGGTAATACGTCTCTTTTTACAGCACGTTTCTTACGCATATTTATCCTCCTTTATTTTATAACTATAATTTTATTTCTTTGGTTTTTTTGCTCCGTACTTAGACCTTGCTTGCTTTCTATCAGCAACTCCAGCCGTATCTAAAGTACCTCTTATGATATGATAACGAACACCGATAAGGTCTTTTACACGACCTCCACGTATTAATACGACACTGTGTTCCTGTAAATTATGTCCTTGTCCTGGAATATAAGCAGTCACCTCATACCCGTTACTTAAACGTACACGTGCATACTTACGTAATGCAGAGTTTGGTTTTTTAGGTGTCATCGTTCCGACACGAGTACATACTCCACGTTTTTGTGGAGAGCAAGAAGGCAAGTTTTTCTTCTTTAGAGTGTTAGTTCTAACAAGTAAAACTGGTGCTTTAGGCTTACGCTTTTTATTTTTTCTTCCATGACGAAGAATTTGGTTTATTGTAGGCATATTTTCTACTCCTTTCTTAACACACTACCTGGTGTTTCTTTCTTGATATATTTTTAAGTCTTACCAAAAGCAAGACTTAATTAATCAGCTTTAATAATATAACACTTTTTTACGTTTACTGTCAATATATTTAGTTTAATTTCAAAGAAAAATACTATGCAGACGTCTTTGCATTAGTATCATTTTTTAAACCATACTTTTTGTTAAACTTCTCGGCTCTACCAGTTTTAGATTGCATGGTTGCCTGACCGGTATAAAACGGATGGCAATTTGAACAAACTTCCACGTGAATTTTATCATTAATAGACTTTGTTTCAAACGTAGCCCCACAAGTACACGTAACCGTTGAAGTTTTATAGATACTTTCTTTTTTAGGCATACTTTTTAGCTCCTTTCGCCATGACTAATGTTAGTCATAGATATAAAATCTTCTATATTATAACAATAGTTAAACTATTTTGCAAGTATTTTTTCATTAATAAGTTTAATGGCACTTTTAGCCATTGCACGATAACCCTCTTTTGTTGGATGAATTTCAAGAACGCTAGGAAGATAATTATCATTTGCTAAGAAAACATCATGAATGTCAACGTACGTCATATCATATTTTTTAACGATGTTTTCCATCTTGGAGTTTGCGTAAACAATTACGGGTTCAACGGTGTTCGCAAGCGATGAAGAAAAATTGGTAAACGGATTATAAAAACCAAATACCATTATTTGCTCTTTACAAGATTTTCTTAACTCATAAAGTAGTTTATCTACGTCTAATATGGTTTCATCAACATATGTATAAATGTCATCAAACTCATTTAAGTCAAATTCATTTCCGACGTTTAACTTATAAAACAAATCATTAGCACCTATACTTACCGTAACTAAATCCGCCTTTATAAGAGCATTTTTAATAGTGATTTTTTTATTATCAACCTTTATTTCCTTATTAGTATTCAAATCATTTAATAGATCTGTGCTACGATAACCACTTTTAGAAAATTTTTTAGTGTAGAACTCCAAAACTTCTTTATCCCTTAAATATTCTGCTATGTAATCACCATAACTTTCTTCAATCGTATTATTAGGTGTTTGTCCCGCGGCTAAAGAATCACCTAAAGATAAATAGTAAACTTTTCTATCCCTGGTAATAAAAAAAATAATTAACAAAATTATACCCGTAATAATAAAACCTATTAAAAGTTTATATCTTCTTTTCAAATTTTTCACCCCAAAATAAAATAGTATTTATTACAATACTATTCTATTTCTTCAAGTTTTATTTTAGCACCTATGTTAGTTAGTTTTTCAATTATATTTTCGTATCCTCTTAATATATAATCAGCATTTTCTATGGTAGTTTTACCATCCGCAATTAATCCCGCAATGACAAGGCAGGCACCAGCCCTTAAATCCGTTGCCTTAACATTTTTACCCTTTAACTTAGTAGGTCCTACAATAACAGCTTTAGAATTGGTTACGGTTTCAGCGGTTGCACCCATTTTATTTAATTCAATTAAATTTAAAAATCTATTTTCCCAAATTGTTTCATTTATGGTAGACTTACCGGTTGCTTGGGTAAGTAAAGCCGCCATTGGCTGCTGTAAGTCAGTAGGAAAGCCAGGGTAAACTTGTGTTTTAATATTGGTTTGTTTAAGCTTTAAAGGAGCATTTATCTTTATGAAATCCACTCCTATTTGCATAGGAACACCCATGTCATCCAACTTTGAGATTAAAGATTCCACATGGTCAGGAATAATGTTTGTTATGGTTATATCTTTTCCAATGGCACTAGCTAAAATCATGTACGTACCTGTTTCTACGTAGTCAGGAACAACCTCATGAAAGCACGAATGAAGATGCTTTACCCCAACTATTTTTATTTCGCTTGTTCCAGCTCCACTTATTTTTGCTCCCATATTATTTAAAAAAGTAGCGACGTTAACAACATGGGGTTCTTTAGCGGCGTTTGAAATAATAGTTGTACCTTCTGCCTTAACCGCAGCTAGCATAAGATTAATGGTAGCACCAACTGAGGCAAAGTCTAAGTTTATCTTTGCTCCCCTTAAATTATCAGCCGTAATAATAAATAAATTATCATTTTCTTCAACTTTAGCACCTAGTGCCCTAAAACCCTTTAGGTGAAGGTTAATTGGTCTTGCACCAATCGAACATCCTCCAGGAAAATACATTTCAACTTTTTTAAACCGACTTAAAAGTGCACCCATAAAATAATAAGATGCTCTAAGTTTTTTTGACATATTTTCTGGAATAAGCTTATTTTCAATTTTAGAAGAATCTATTCTTATTACATCCTCACTTCTTTTAACCTTAGCACCCAAAAACGTCAACATTTCATCTAAAGCGTTAATATCAGAAATATTAGGTACGTTAGCAATAGTTACTTCCTCGTCACATAAAACAGCCGCAGGAACGAGTGCTACGGCACTATTTTTAGAACCACTTATCTTTATTTTTCCGCTTAGTTGTCTGCCACCTTCGATTATTATCCTGTGCATATTACTCCTCCATATCTTCATTTTATTTTATTAGTTTTGTCTAAAAAGGTGATTAATTTGTCCTAGTTTATATTCTATTCTTACTACCTATTATCATATTTTTAGCATGAATAACTTTTTTTATCTCTTTTTCACCTGATAAAATTATCTTTCTAGGGTCATAAGCATTCTTATTTTCCTCAAGAAACCTTCTTACCTTACAAGACCATGCGTACATAAGATCAGTATTTATATTAACCTTAGTAACACCACAAAAAATAGCGGTTTTAAGTTTATTATCATCTAACCCCGATGCCCCGTGGAGAACCAAAGGAATTTTAACCATCTTACAAATAGCTCCCAGAAGTTCAAAGTCGATTTTTTCGTCTCCTTTATAAAAACCATGAACGTTTCCAATCGCAGGAGCAAATGAATCAACACCGGTTCTAGATACAAAATCATAGCTTTGTTCTAAGTCTGAATAAACATACGAAGAATAATTCCCATCACTACTTAAACTTCCAAGCTCTGCCTCAACGCTGACATCATGTTTTTTTGCGTAGTTAACCACTTGCCTAGTTAACTCTACGTTATCCTCAAAACTCATTTCTGATGCATCTATCATTACTGATGTAAAACCCGCATCAATTGCTTTTTTACATGACATAAAATCCTTAGCGTGGTCAAGATGAAGAACCACCGGTATTTTTATACCTAGTTCTTCAATCATCATTTTAATCACGCTTACAACTATTTTATAACCTCCAAAATAACTAACCGAGCTAGGGGTTATCGCTAAAATAGTAGGACTTTTATCTTCATTACACGCTTCTAAAATAAACCTAGCCCACTCTAAGCTATTAACGTTGTAAGCCGGCACTGCATATCCTTCTTTTAAAGCAGTATCAAAAAGCCTATTACTGTTTACTAGCATATTATCATCCTCTAATTTAATTTTAGTATATTTAATAATTATAGTCAAAGAAAAACACCAGAATTTACATTCTAGTGTATACACATTTACTACTTATCCTATTTTTTTCTTTTCTTTTTAAATGATGTACCTAAAGATTCAGTGAAAAACAAACTAGCTCCTAACCCTCCAACCGATGCACCCCAATAATCTTTGATATCTTCATCGGTTGCCTTGCCGAAAAATTCCTTATCATCCATTACTGGAATGTCGTCGTCTGAATCAGCGTAAGTAGTTGTTTCAGTCGGTTTTGTTGATGGTGAAGTAGTTGATGGCTGAGTTGTATTTTCTTCTACTACGTTTCCTCCTGGAACAAAATCAGAAGAGGTACCCTCGTTAGGTATTTCAACAACAAATTCGCTAGTGGTAACCTTAGTGGTTACTTCTCCTTGAATTACTTCTTGCTTCCCTTTAGAACCACTAACCTTACCTCCGCCCTGATTTACTACTTTTGTTTCATCATGAATAGAAGCATTTGCACTTTCAACTATTTTTTTAGCAGCGGCTAGATTTTCACTTCTATACTTTTCTTCCAATTTTTCGATAGATTCATCACAATTTTTAAGATTATCAGCTGGTAAATCTAAGTCTTCAGCGGCTGCACCAAATAATTTACCTATAACCGTTGCCACAGACCTTGAAACAGTATCAATTTCTTCCGCGTATTTTTCACTTAAAAATGGGGTAAAAATTGGCTTTGTGGCACCAAACTGTTGAAATACTAATACCTTATTACCTGATTTTAAATTTAATTTTTTCGCTTTTTCAAATAAATTATAATAGTCATTAGCAGTAATTGTCATTGCAGCTTTATTACCATTTCTTATGTTAGTACGTTGTTCATAATAAACCTTAGCAATTTCTATAGCAAGTTTTTTTGCGTCGCTATCAGTAGGCATAAACATGTAAGCACAAGGAACTGAACCAGTGTTACCTGAGAAAGCAAGTGTTCCATCATCAAGAAGCTGTTGCAAACTGACATCATAATCTGCTACGTAATCGCTTAAAATACTTCCTAACGTAAATAATAAAACATCGTGAAAATAGTTGTATTTTTGATCATTTGTTTTTACGTTTTCCGGGAAAGTAATCTTATCATACATTTCATTTAACAAATAAATCATGTTTTTTATATCCAATACCGTGTATTCTTTCTCGGATAAATCGTATATAGCTTGGGCTCTTTTAGCTACCGCATCAGGATTATTTATGTCAAAATCCTCGGTTAATACTAATTCACTCATAGCTGGTGTAACGGTTGTAATTTCTGGATTAACCATACTATTTGCTTCTTGCTTGTCCTTTTTTAACTTAACGTTACGTGCAACTAAGCCCGCTCCGACTAATAAAGCTCCAACTAAAGTAATTGAAATGCCGGTTATTAAGCCTTTTTCATTCTTATGTGACTGTTCATATATATTTCTATGTTCCATTCAAATCTTCCCCCTTTTGTTTGAATGCTCAATATGATAACACTATTTTCCTACTTTGTCAATATCCATATTGAATATAAAAACAAGGTTATACTTCCTAATAGAAATGAGTATTTTCCAATTTTTTGTGATAATTTTTTACCAAGCCAGAAACCTAAGCACGTAAAAATAGCACTTATCATGCAAAAAGTAAAAAGGCACGCTAAAATGTTATCATAAATATACTTAAGACCTAAACCTACTGAAAAACTATCAAAGCTCACTGACATTGCGAAAAACAGCGTACCAATAATATTTAATTTTTTTATTTTTGGTTTTTCCTCAAAGAAATGAGTAAACATGTCAATTGATAGTAGTAAGAATACTAAGAACAATACAAATCTTGGTTTAATTATTGTATACGTAAATAAAGGAGCCCCCACAATACTCCCAAATAATGGCATAAAAAAATGAAATAACCCTACCGTCATGGCGGTTATAATTATGTTTTTTATACTAACGTTTTTTATTCCATAAGATAAAGCAAGAGCAAAAGCGTCCATACTAAGACTTACCGCAATTAATATAATGCCTAAGATGTTGCATCACCTTCCTACATTATATTATTACTTTTATATTAAAAATATTTTTCAATTAGTTCTTTTATGAAAGATTTATATTCAACCTCACTTGTTTCGGTGGTTTCTTCAGCCTCTAATAGACATAAAGGAGGGAACAAAACACACCACCAGTTATCTCCTTTACCACTACCTAACGTGACTAATAAGGACTCATACATACCAGCATCATACGTAATTCCTTTATATACCTTTTCTGGAAATTCATGCATCCCATAATCTATTTTATAGGAGTAATTAACATCTTTCATTTCGTTACTTAATAAACTATCAAAGTTATTCATGTTATTTTTAATTAACCCTCTTGCTTCATTAATATTTTTACTATTTTTTAGTAAATTATATAATTCTTCCTGCATTTTATTTTTAACGTCTTCCTTAATCTTTTGATCCCTCGGGGAATTACTATTAGCCAAAACCCTAAACCTTATGGCAGAATCAGGTATTCTTATGCTTTGGTTCTTTTTAAAATTATTACGTACGCCAGACATAATTAGTAAAGCGACTAAAAAAATAATAATAAATTTCTTCATTTAAAAATCACCCTCTATTTTCTTTTGGGTGATTTTTAAAAATTATATACAAATAACATTCTATTCTTTAATGACAAATCCTTTTTTATTTCGACTTTTACGTCACCTAAATACTTTAAAGCTAAGTTTTTTATGTCTTCTTTTTGATCATAACCAATTTCAAAAGCAATTAAAAACTTATCATTTAAAACTTCTTTTGCATCTTTTAAGATACTTTCATAAAACTCTAAGCCATTTTTCTTAGCGTATAAGGCTATGTGAGGTTCGTTTTTACTAACGATTGGTTCTATTTTTTCATTTAGTCTTATGTATGGAGGATTACTTACGATTATGTCAGCCTTAACGTTATTTACTACGTATGGCTTTAACATGTCACCTTTTAAAAAGGTTATGTTAGCATTATTTTTAAGAGCATTTTTTTCAGCAACTTCTAAGGCGTCTAAACTTATATCAGAAGCATAAACATGAATATTAAGTTCCTTTGCTAAACTAATTGCAATAGCGCCACTACCAGTTCCTACGTCTATTATTACTGGATTATCAAATCCTTTACTTCTTTTTATTACTTCTTCTACTAATTCTTCGGTTTCACGCCTTGGAATCAAAACGTTTTTATTAACGTCTAGTTCATATCCATAAAAATTAACGTCTCCTACTACGTACTGAACTGGTTCACCGTTTTCTAACCTCTTTTTAGCTTCATCAAGGTTTCCCTTATAATACTTTTTTAAATATTCTATGTCCTTACTTTTCAAAATAATCATCCCTTACAACCTATTAAAATTATAACATTTTATTAACGCTTATAACATCAATATGTAAAATTAGCGGAAAAACTTTACTCTCCCGCTAACTTCCTTCTTTGGTCTTCAGTTATTAATGCCTCGATTATATCATCTAACTTACCATTCATTACTCTGTCTAATGAATTAGTTGTATAACCTATTCGATGGTCAGTTACCCTATTTTGAGGATAATTATAAGTTCTTATTTTTTCTGACCTATCACCAGTTCCAATCTTACTTTTACGTTCAGCACCAAGCTCTTCTTCTTGTTTTCTTATCATCAAATCATATACCCTTGACTGTAATATCTTCATTCCCATCTCTTTATTTTTTATTTGAGAACGTTCAGTTTGAGAGTAAACCACTATCCCCGTTGGTATATGAGTTAATCTAACGGCTGAATCAGTAGTATTAACTCCTTGGCCACCACAACCACTACTTCTAGTAATATCAATTCGTACGTCGTTCATGTCCAATTTAAAATCAACGTCATCTACTTCTGGCATTACTAATACCGTAGCGGTAGAAGTATGAACCCTTCCCTGGGATTCTGTTGCAGGAACCCTTTGAACGCGATGAGCTCCTGATTCATACTTTAGCTTAGAATATGCTCCTTTACCCTTAACCATGAATGATACTTCCGAAAAACCTCCGCTTGCTCCCGGAGTACTACCTAAATTTTCTATCTTAAATCCTTGGGACTCCGCGTATTTAACGTACATACTGTATAAGTCACCCGCAAAAAGATTTGCTTCATCGCCTCCGGCAGCACCCCTTATCTCAACAATTATGTTTTTTGAATCATTAGGATCTTTTGGCAGTAATAAAATTTCTAACTTCTTCATTAAATCTTTTTGCTTTTCTTCCTGTTTTTGCTCTTCTTCTTTGGCAAATTCTCCAAGCTCAGGATCATTAACAAGACCTTTAGCTTGTTCATAATCACTTTTAGCTTTTAAATATTCATTATAGCATTCTATTATTTCTGATAAATCTGATTGTTCTTTAGCTAACTTAGTAGTTTTGGCAACATCGTCAATAACTTCTTTTTTAGTTAATTCATTAGTTATAAAATCATTTCTTTTTCTAATAACTTCTAATCTTTCAAACATATTATTCCTCTAAGTCTTCTTCGTTTACAATTGCCAAATCTTCTAAGTCATTCATTTCATCAGCGTCATCAAAGTCTTCTTCTTCATCTGCTACTAGCTCATCTTCGGTTTCTTCTGTTTCTTCCTCTTCTTCTGTGTTTTCCTCTAAAGCATCCTCGTCTTCTTCTTCGTCAACGACCAGCTTTACCGCATGAAATTCCTTTAAATCCCACTCGGCGTTATCTAAAAGAACAAACCTTTTATCAGTTGTTAGGGTGGTATAAAAGTCCCCAATTAAATCATACATCGTGTCTTCGTTTATTTGTAATAATTTACAAACTTCACCAAATAGTACTGGGGTTGTCTTAGGTTTTTTATCCAACTTAAGCAATTCATAAGCTATATCCGTATAAGATAGTAGCTCTAATTCTTCCAATGGCATTTGTCTTACGTTCATAACTATTTCCTCCTACATTTTATCCATGGCTTTAACACCTATAAGTCTTAAAGCATTATTTATTGTAATTTGAACGGTTTTTATTATACTTAACCTTTCGGATGATTCTTTTTCATCATCAGTTAATATTCTATGTTTACCATAATAATTATGGAACATTCCAGCAAGTTCATACACGTAATTAGTAATTAAATGTGGTTCTTTTTTTGAAGCAGCGTTAAAAATAACATCACTAAATTCATAAACCTTAAGAACCAGTGCTTTTGAATCTTCGTCATTAACAATATCTATTTTTTTACTAACAGGAATATTCCTTGCCTTAGCATCATTTAGTATCGAACATATTCTAGCATGAGCATATTCCACGTAAAATAAAGGATTTTCATTTGACTGTTTAAGCGCTAAATCAAGGTCAAAATCCATTTGTCCATCCAAAGATCTCATCGCAAAAAAGTATCTTGCGGCATCTTTTCCTATTTCTTCTAGTAATTCTCTTATGGTAATACTTTCACCAGTACGTTTACTCATTTTAACAACGTTTCCACCGCGAAGTAACTTAACCATTTGAAGGAGCCTAACTTCTAATTTATCTTTGTCATATCCCAAGGCTTCAATGCTTGCCTTAAGTCTTGATACGTAACTATGATGGTCCGCTCCAAAAACGTCAACCAAATAATCAAATCCCCTATCAAACTTATCTAAGTGGTAAGCAATATCAGGAACAAAGTACGTATAGCTTCCGTCCGCTTTAATTAATACCCTATCTTTATCATCACCATACTTAGTTGTTTTTAAAAACACCGCGTTATCCTTAGAATAAACAAGTCCTTTTTCATCAAGGATCTTTAAAGACTCTTCAATTCTTCCTTTTTCTCTTATTTTTTTCTCACTCGTCCAAACATCAAAGGTAACCCCAAAGTCAGATAAGTCCGTTTTAATCACGTTAAGTAAATAATCAATCGCAACCTTCTTAAAAAACTCTAAATCTTCGCCTATTTTTTTATCACTATATTCATCTTTAATTATCTTAGCTATGTCTATTATTTCATGCCCATAATAACCATCTAAAGGCATGTTTTCTTCTAATCCGCATAATCCTTTGTATCTTTCTTTTACCGAGGCTCCTAGGTTATTTATTTGATTACCAGCGTCATTTACGTAATACTCTTTAGTAACGTTAAAGCCCGCAAAAGAAAGAACGTTTGATAAATTCATTCCGTAAGCTGCTCCCCTTGCGGTACCAAGGTGTAAAATTCCAGTAGGGTTAGCACTAACAAACTCAACGTTTATTTTCTTACCATTACCAAGGTTAATTCTACCATAATCATCTTTACTTTCTATAACGCCATTTACCCCACTAAAAACATATTTATTTTCTAAGAAAATATTGATAAAACCAGGGTTTACTACGACAACGTTTTTGATTTCATCAAAACCTAGTAATTTTTCTTTTATTAAACCTGCGATATCCATTGGATTACGTTTTAAACTTTTAGCTAATTTCATCGCTATAACGCATGAAAAATCTCCGTTTTGACGTAGCTTTGGAACTTCAATCACAACGTCTTTTTCATCATAGTTTATACTTAAATCTTCCAAGGCTTGGCATATCATATTTTTAACGTTTAATTTAAGATTCATGAAAATCACTCCATTCTACTTTGAAAACAAAAACATCACTAAGTTCATCCTTAACGTATAGTTCGTACTCGACAAAAAGATTATTATCATTTACTTGTAATTTCCTGGTATTTACCATAACATCAAGGTTAAGGTTTAAACTTTTCATAAAACATACGCCAGGGCATTTTTGTTTTTCTTTAAACGTAAGTTTAAGTTCAAAGTCTTCGTTTTCTCTTTTAATAAAAACAGAATCTTTTGATAATAATATGTTTATAAAAGCAGAGCTATCTTTATACGTAATTAAATTATCTTTTTTTATTCCATTACAACTAGTTAAAAGCGCTTTAGAATTATTACTAGATATTTTGGAATTAATCTTTATTTTAGCCATAAAACATCCTTAAAAAAATTCTAGAGACAATATAGCATAGAAAAACAAAAAGGTCAATAAAATACTTATATTTTTAGTTTTTTAACAAATAATAAGACTAGAAAGAGGCGATATAATGAAAAAGTTAAAAATTATTATAAAATTGTGTATCGCCTTAATGTTACTTTTTTGTTTTTCATACACCACCTTATTTTTATGTGCTAAGTATGGGAGTAAAATAGACATTGAAAACTCAAATAGTATATACATGTATGATGGTAGTAATAAAAGTTTTTATGAGGGTAATAATGGTACTAAAAAATGGGTGAAATTAAAAGACATATCAAAACATTTAATTAAAGCAACAATATATTCTGAAGATAAAAACTTTTATAATCATCCAGGATTTGATATTCCAAGAATTATTAAGTCAACCATCGTTAACATTAAGTCAAAGGATTTAAAAGAAGGTGCGTCAACCATTACGCAGCAATACGCAAGAAACTTATTCTTAACCTTTGATAAAACCTGGGAAAGGAAAATAAAAGAGGCCTGGTATGCCTTTAAACTAGAAGCGCAATACACTAAAGATGAAATTTTAGAGGGTTATTTAAACACCATAAATTATGGTAATGGTATATTAGGTATTGAAAACGCTGCCCTTTACTATTTTAATAAACCCGCAAAAGAACTTTCTTTAGCAGAAAGCACCATGCTTGCAGGAATTCCGAAGTCACCTAATAACTACTCTCCTTTAAACGATGAGTTAGCCGCTAAAAAAAGACAAAAACAAATTCTAAAAGCCATGGTAAATAATGGTGCTATCTCAAAAAAAGAAATGAATGAAGCATTAAACTTAAAATTAACCTACCACGGAAGAAAAGAAAACTTAAATTTATCAACGATTATGTACTATCAGGACGCCGTTATAAGGGAATTAGAATCACTTAAAATAGTTAGTGATGATACGATTAGGCAAGAAGGGTTAAAAATATACACAACCCTTAACGTTGAAGCGCAAACAGTACTAGAAGAAAGTATTAAAACTAATTTAGAAGGAAAAGATGAAATGCAAGTTTCCGCAATAATGATGAACCCTGATAATGGTGAAATAATTGCCCTTGCAGGAGGACAAGATTACTCAAAGTCTCAATATAATAGGGCGGTGCAATCAAAAAGACAGGTTGGTTCTACCATGAAACCGATTTTATACTACGCCGCATTAGAAAACGGGCTTACGGCATCTACTACTTTCTTAAGTAAACCTACGACTTTTACGTTAGATAATAACCATACGTACTCACCTAATAACTATGGAAATATATATCCTAATGACAAAATAACAATGGCACTTGCAATCGCGTATTCAGATAATATTTACGCAATTAAAACCCATTTATTTTTAGGTGAAGATACCTTAGTTAAATATGCAAAAAAGATGGGAATAACCAGTAAATTACAATCAAATGCATCTTTACCACTTGGTACAAACGAACTTACCATAATGGAATTTGTTACCTCATACGCTACGTTAGCAAATACCGGATACAAAGTTAAAGGACATTTAATTAGAAAAGTTGAGGATGGAAATGGTGATGTAATATATAAATATAACGAAAAAAAAGATAGAATATTAAATAAATCTTATACGTATATTTTAAGTGAATTATTATCAAATACATATGATACTACGCTTACTAGTTACACGGCTCCGACCTGTGCTTCAATAGCGCCTAAGATAACCAAAAAATACGCGGTAAAAAGTGGAACTACTGATTATGACCTTTGGACGGTTGGGTATAACCCTAATATAGTAGTAGGTGTATGGACAGGTTACGATGATAACAGAAAATTATCAAGTAAAGAGTATAAATATTCCAAAAATATATGGGCGGATGCTACAGAACGTTACCTAAGGGAAGAAAAGCAAAGCTGGTATAAAAAACCAGATAACGTAGTTGGGGTATTAACTGACGTTCAAACTGGAGAAGTAGCTACTAATGATTCAAAATTAAAAAAAATCTTATACTATATTAAAGGGACTGAGCCAGGGTATAAAGGGAAAAATGATAAAAAAGAAAATTCATAATAAATAAACAAAGATATAGCATTATAAATGTTATATCTTTTTAAAATTATCTAAATAATACTTTAAAAACCCTAAAGGATCGCTTATTATACGATTTAAGTCTTTAACGTCTAACTCATTAATAACATCAAATAGTTTTTTTTCATTTTGACTAAAATTAAGGTTAACTACCTCGTTTACCTTCATTTTATGGGTATTTAACTTTGAAAAGATTTCAGGTTCTACCCCGTAAGTTTTCTTTAATAAGTAGCTAAAAATATCCTGATACTTAGCATTATTATTGGTAATATCCCTTAAAATATTTACTACTTCAATTACCTTTAATTTTGATTTTGATAAGTAAAAAGATTTTTTATATAAATTAATAATATCAAAATAATCAATCTTTTCTTTAATTAGTTTATACATTTTATCAATCTTATAATTATCTTTATCACTGATACAATAAGAATCAATGTTTGATTTTGATATATTATAGTTACCAATAAGTAAATGTTTTAAAACCTCTTGCTTTAATTCATTAACAAATAATACATCTTGTGGCAACTGCTGTATTAAGGAAAAAACATCTACCATTTCTTTTGGCAACTCTATTATTTTATTTTTATCAATGCTCCCATAATGAATTATCTCTAAAGAAGAAAAGGCATTATCTATCGTCTGAGCTAAAAATTGATTCGGTACATTTGAAATTATGTTTTTATTAATTAGGTTTAACTTTGCAAACAACTTATTTTTTTCTAAGTTTTGACGATCACTTAACGCGAAGTAATTAACTAAATTATCATCTTTATTTTCATGTATAATTTCCTTTTTAACTCCACTTTTAAACTTTTTTACAACTTCATCTAGTTCTTGATTTGATGATAAATTATCAATAATTGATAAACATGATTGTACATCATTAGATATTTCACCTGCGTTAATTAAATAATTTATCCTTTTGTTAACTTCCCTAATCATATATTGACCAACATTTATAACCTTATTTCCCATTTCATCTTTAGGTACTTTTACTAAAACGTATTTATCCTTATAATATCCTCTACCATATAACAGCGAAACATTAGCATCAGTAGAAAGTGATATGCAATTAGTATCCAATCTATGATGAACTTTAACATGGTCAAAAATTTGTTCTAGAGATAATTCATCTTTTGCATTATACTTAGGCTTTTTATCATATCTACTTAAATCAGTTCTTATACTAATAATTTCTCCATTTAAGCCAAGTGTGATATTATCTTCTATATCCGTATTATCAGCATTATTTAAGGCACGAAAAAAATAATAATTTTTATCATCACTAATAACGTTAAAATCATCTATGTTAAATATATCATTGTTCATTACACACCTCTAGTAATATAATAGAATTATAGCATAATTTTACTTAGCTTTCAAAAAGCAATAGATAAGCTTACATACTATTTAAATATAATAAAAACGACTAATTGTCGTTTTCTTGTTTTAATTCCCCGGATAAAGCTTTTTTTAAATCCTCTTTACTCATTGAACTATAACCTTTTATACCCTTTTCCTTAGCCATTTCCTTTAGCTTAGATAAAGATACATCATCTAACATATCATCATCTGGCATCTTTCCATTTTCTGCCAAATAATCAATTTGTTCCTTAGTTAAAGTTTCATACTCAATTAAAGTATTCGCTATAAGATCAAGTAAATCCCTGTTTTTTTCAATTATCTTCTTAGCTTTTTGATAACAATCATTTATTATCTTTCTAACTTCATTATCTATTTCCAAGGCAACCTGATCAGAAAAGTTTCTATTTTTATTATAATCTCTTCCTAAAAAAGAACTTCCCTCAGGTGTTTCTAGCTGTATTGGTCCAAGGCTTGACATACCATATTCAGTTACCATACTTCTAGCAATTTTAGTTGCTTTTTCAAAGTCGTTTTGGGCTCCGGTAGTTACTTCCTCAAAAACAACTTCTTCTGCTACACGTCCACCAAGTAATCCCATTATTTGTTCTAATAATTCCGTCTTAGTAGCCGTATACTTTTCCTCTTTAGGAAGCATTAGGTTATAACCTCCGGCTTGTCCCCTAGGTATTATGGTTACTTTTTGTACGTCATTTGCATCATCGAGTTTAATACCTAAAACCGCGTGACCTGCTTCATGGTATGCAACAAGTTTCTTTTCCTTAGCGGTATATTTTTTAGTTACTTTAGCAGGACCCATAATTACCCTATCTATGGCTTCGTCTATTTCAGACATAGTGATTGCGGTTTTTTCTCTTCTTACCGCTAAAAGCGCAGCTTCGTTAAGTAGGTTTTCAAGATCTGCTCCTGAAAATCCAACGGTTCTTTTAGCGATATTATCTAAGTGAACACCCTTAGATAATATTTTGTTTCTAGCATGAACTTTTAGTATTTCTTCCCTTGCCTTTTGCTCAGGTAAAGCAACGGTTACCTGTCTATCAAATCTTCCTGGCCTTAATAAAGCCGGATCAAGTACATCAGGTCTGTTGGTTGCTGCAATGATGATAATACCCTCATTTGCTCCAAATCCATCCATTTCGGTTAATAACTGGTTAAGCGTTTGCTCCCTTTCGTCGTGTCCGCCGCCGATACCAGTTCCTCTTTGACGTCCTACGGCATCAATTTCATCAATAAATATTAAACATGGCGCGTTTTGTTTAGCTTGTTTAAACATGTCTCTTACCCTTGATGCACCAACACCTACGTATAATTCAACAAAGTCAGAACCTGATATAAAGTAAAATGGTGCGTTTGCCTCACCTGCTACGGCCTTAGCAAGAAGCGTTTTACCAGTTCCAGGAGGACCTACTAATAATACTCCCTTAGGTATCCTAGCACCTAACTTAGTAAATTTCTTTGGATTTTTCAAGAAATCAATTAATTCTTGTAATTCTTCTTTTTCTTCTGGAAGTCCAGCTACATCCTTAAAAGTAACCTTACCCTTATCAGGATTTAACCTAGCTTTACTTCTTCCAAAATCCATTGATCCTTTTTGACCATTAAGTTGTTTTGTAAAGAACCAGAATGCTATACCAATCAATAACAAGGTTGGTGCAATATTAATCAAAAAGGTTACCCATGCGTTAGCAGATGGATCAGACTTAGATACTATTTTAAAGTCCTTCTTTTCACTTGCATCAACAATTTTATTAATAACCGTATCAGACAGTGGTGTTTTTACACTAAACGTTTCACCTTCCTTAGCACCTTTTAGCTTTCCGGAAATCTGATACGTATAAGCAGCGGTAGAAGGGGTAATAATAACTTCTTCTACTTTGTTTTCTGAAAGTGCATTATTAAATTCATTATAAGTTAATTCCTTATTAGTTCCATTAGTCATGCTATAAAAAAACATTATTGATAGTCCAATAGCAAGTAATAGAACGTAAGGAAACATTCCCTTTTTCATATTTTGACTATTTTGATTTGTCATGTTCTTCCTCCTTGTAGTACTTTAATATTATATCATATTTACCACTTTTTGACTTATCATATTTAGATTTTTTTAGGCCTGGTACCCAAATTATATTACCCTTACTATCTACTAATAATGGATATGTATTTCTATCTTGCTTAGGAATCTTTTCATTAATAAAAATATCATGTATTTTTTTTGATCCCCCAAGGCCTAAAACTTCAACTTTATCGCCATTAATAAAACTTCTTACGTATAATGGGAAACTTATATCACCACTATTAAAGGCAGTAACATAATTAGAGGTATTTTCTAACTTATTAATTTGCTTAATCTTAAATCCGTTTGGCAATTCTTCATAGTCATTAAACACAAAACAATAACCATTATATTTTAAATCATTATCGAAATATATCTTATTATAAGTCCTTACTAACTTTTTTTTATTTGGTAAAGATAATTTGCCATTTGGATTTTTACCTTTGATAAGGGATAATATTAAATCCGTGTTATTATTACTTAAATAAATAACGTCATCGCCGTAATTATTAAACAAATACCTTGCTATTATCCTTTTTATAATTAAATCATCATATTTTAACAACTTATCTATTTTCATTTCATTTGCAATTACCACTTCAGGATATACATCATCAATAATTTTTTCAAAATACTCATCATATTCACATAATATGGTGGAAAATTTTAAAAACTGTTTATGAACGAGTGGATTTTCCTGTTTAAGGTATGGTACAACGTATTTTCTATACCTATTTCTTGTGTACTTATCATCAAAATTAGATTTATCCACCGCGTAAGGTATTTTATTTTCATCACAATAATTCAATAACTCATTTTTAGTAACTAAAAGAAATGGTCTAACAAGGTTAAAGCCTTTATGCTTACTTAATAATGATATACCTGCGTAACCTTTAAGCGTTGATCCTCTTGTAATTCTCATTAATATCGTTTCTATTAAATCATCACCATGATGAGCGGTAAACAAATAATTAGAACCATATTTTTTTATTAATAACTCAAAAAAATCATATCTTCTTTTTCTTGCTTCTTGCTCTGTAAATTTATTACCATTATAAGAATCAATTTTCATAAACTCAAAGCATATTCCTTTTCGCTTACAATAATCTTTTAATTTAACGCTTTCTAAGTCACTTTCTTTTCTATGATTATGATGAACATGGGCACAAACTATTTTATTATTTGAATATACTTTGTTTATTATATCTAACAGTGCCATTGAATCAGGGCCATAAGATACCGCAACTATTAAAGTTTCAGATTTACTTATTTTTAAATTTTCCAAAAACTCATAAACGGACTTCATAAAATCACCTTAACGTATATTGTATCATAAAAAAGAAAAAGAGCATATTAATTGTTAGTAATAATTTTTTACATACTTTTTATACCCCTTTTGTTAATTATTTATTATTCTACTTATAGTTTAATGTTTTTTGAATATCATCAAAACATTCAAAATCTAAAAATAAATTAGATATTGATACTCCATTTACATCACCATCAATAAATCTCATTGGACTATATATTAGTTTTACTAATGGTTCTTCATCACACCAATTTGATAAAAATCCTTTGTTTAAATGATAAGTTGAAGGAATTACTAATTTATCTATTTCTACGGAAGAAATTATTACTGGAACACCCTTTATTTCATCGCCCAAAGTATTATCAGGTTTTACCACAAACTTTTTTGATATGGCAAAAAAAGCATCTGAATTTTGATCTATTAATCTATCACAAATTAAACCAAGTTTATTATCATATGCACGTTTTGTAAATTTTTTACATTTTTTATACATAAACTACCCCTTACTTTTTAATATCCATGTAATATGTTTTATATACATTAAGTAATTTTTTATTATTCTCTATACAAACCTAATACTTTGCTTTAGGATATCTTAACATGTCCATAGCAAATTTAGAATTCGTCTAAGACGAGTATGTATAATACAAAATTAAACTGTAATTGTCAATACCTAACCGAATGATTATAAAAAAAGAAAGCATTTGCTTTCTTAATCTACTAATTGCTCTTCTAATACGTCTAACGCGTCATTATCAACTTGCTCACTTTCTAATGCGTATTTAACATTAGAATAGAACTTAGAACCGGTACCTGCTGGTATTAGCTTACCGATAATAACATTTTCTTTTAAGCCTGTTAAATGGTCAATCTTACCCTTAATAGCAGCATCAGTTAAAATTCTTGTAGTCTCTTGGAATGAAGCTGCTGATAAGAATGAATCAGTTTCTAATGAAGCCTTAGTAATTCCAAGCATTATAGGTCTACCTGTTGCAGGTTTTTTTCCTTCTATTATTGCTTGTTTATTAACCCTAGTAAATTCGTGCATTGAAACTAATTTACCAGATACTAAATCAGTATCCCCACCATCTATTATTTTAATACGTGCAATCATACGACGAGCAAGTATTTCAATATGTTTATCAGAAACGTCAACACCTTGAGATTTATATACCTTTTGAACTTCTGATAAAATATAATTTTGAGCGGTAATTGGATCAGTAACAGCAAGCAACTCCTTAGGATTTATAGAACCTACGTTAAGCTTATCCCCAGCTTTAACTTCTTGGCCAACTTCAACGCAAAGCTTAACACCATAATTTGTTGTATGCTCTCTTGATTCAACGTCGTTGGTAATTTCAATTTTATATTTACCATTAAGGTCATCTATCTTGGTTACTTTACCATTTATTTCCGCAATGGTTGATTTTGCTTTTGGTATTCTAGCTTCAAATAGCTCTTGTACACGAGGTAAACCTTGAGTTATATCTTCACCAGATGCAACACCACCAGTGTGGAACGTTCTCATGGTAAGCTGAGTACCAGGTTCACCAATTGATTGGGCGGCCATAATACCAACAGCTTCACCAATTTCAACAACGTTACCAGTAGCTAAGTTAGTACCATAACAGTGTCTACATACACCGGTATCGGTCTTACATGTCAAAGCCGTTCTTATTTCTACTTCTTTAATACCAGCTTTATCAATCTTATCAGCTATTGGTTCAGTAATTAATTCATTCTTTTCAATAATTACTTCCTTAGTCTTTGGATTAACAACCTTTTTATTTGTATAACGACCAACAATACGTTCATGTAAGCTTTCGATTACGGTTCCAGCATTCTCATCAATGAAGGCAGAAACTACCACACCTTGAATGGTTCCACAATCTTCTTCTTTTACAATAACATCTTGTACAACGTCAACTAAACGCCTTGTTAAATAACCAGAGTCCGCTGTTTTTAAAGCCGTATCAGCATTACCCTTACGAGCACCATGAGTTGAAATAAAGAACTCAGATACTGATAAACCATCTATAAATGATGATGTTACTGGAATTTCAACTGCTTCACCATTTGGTTTAGCAAGTAATCCACGCATACCTGCAAGCTGGGTAAATTGTGATAGGTTACCACGGGCCTTAGAGTTTATCATCATCATGATTGGGTTATCTGATGGTGCTTCTACCTTAGCCTTTAATTCTTCCTGAACCTGGTTGGTTGCGTCATTCCATACGGCACATACTTTTTCATAACGTTCTCTATCAGTTATTAGACCACGTCTATATTGTTTATTAATTGTATCAACTAGTTTTTGAGATTTTTCAACTATCTCTTTTTTATGTTCACTGGTTTCAACGTCAGCGATAGATATTGAAATGCCCGATAAAGTTGAATACTTAAAGCCTAAATCCTTTAGACGGTCTAGCATTACTGAAGTTTCAGTAGTTTTATAACGTTTAAATATTTGAGCTATTATACTCTTTAAAGCACCCTGTGGGAAAGGTTTTACCAAAGGCATACTTTTTATTGCCTCAGGAATGTTAGTACCCGGTTTTAAAAAGTATTTCATTGGTGTTAAGTTTTCAAAGTTATCATCAGTAGGTTCATTTATATATTGGAATCCATCTGGTAGTATTTCATTAAATTTTAACTTACCTACGGTTGTTACTAAATACATTTGTTTTTGTTCTTCAGTAAACATCTTATATTTTAGTGACTTAGCAGGTAACGCAATTCTTGCGTGTAAGGTAAGTTCTCTTCTTTCGTACGCTTCAATTGCTTCGTTTGCGTTTTTAAATACCCGTCCTTCTCCTTCAATACCAGCTTTTTCCATGGTTATGTAGTAGTTACCTAATACCATGTCCTGAGATGGAGTAACAATAGGTTTACCATCTTTTGGAGAAAGAATGTTATTTGCACCAAGCATTAATATTCTAGCTTCTGCTTGAGCAGCCTCAGATAGTGGTACGTGAACAGCCATTTGGTCACCATCAAAGTCAGCGTTAAATGCCGCGCAAACAAGAGGATGTAGTCTAATTGCCTTACCACTAACTAACTTAGGTTCAAACGCTTGAATACCTAATCTATGGAGCGTTGGAGCACGGTTTAGCATTACTGGATGTTCTTTAATAACGTCCTCAACAACGTCCCATACTCTTTCATCTTGGTTTTCGATTAGTTTTTTAGCAGACTTAATGTTATGAACTATATCCCTTTGTACTAACCCATGAATAACATGTGGTTTAAATAACTCAAGGGCCATTTCTTTTGGTATACCACACTGATACATCTTAAGAGTTGGTCCAACGGCAATAACGCTACGTCCTGAATAATCAACACGTTTACCAAGTAAGTTCTGACGGAAACGTCCTTGTTTTCCTTTTAACATGCTAGAAATTGATTTTAATGGTCTATTAGATGGACCAGTTACGTTTCTACCACGTCTTCCGTTATCAAATAAAGCGTCAACTGCTTCTTGTAACATACGTTTTTCATTTTGAACTATGATTGATGGGGCGTTTAATTCAAGTAACTTTTTCAAACGATTATTACGGTTTATAACACGTCTATATAAATCATTTAAGTCACTAGTTGCAAAACGTCCACCATCTAGTTGAATCATTGGTCTTAATTCTGGTGGTATAACAGGTAGTGCTGTTAGTATCATCCATTCAGGTTTATTACCTGATTTATCGAAGGAATCAAGTATATCAAGTCTTTTAAGTAGCCTTGTTCTTTTTTGCTCTTGAGCACCTTCTAATTCTTCTTCAATCTTACGTATTTCTTCTTTTACGTCTATTTCCTTAAGAAGCTTTAGGATTGCTTCTGCACCCATTCCTACCTCAAAAGAATTTCCGTATTTTTCATAATAGTTACGATATTCTTTATCAGATAAGGTTTGCTTTTTCTCAAGAGGTGCAGAACCTGGGTTAATTACCACGTATGATACGAAGTATAAAACTTCTTCTAAGTCCCTAGGGGACATATCAAGAACTAGTCCCATACGTGATGGAACACCCTTAAAAAACCAAATGTGAGACACCGGAGTAGCAAGCTCTATATGACCCATACGTTCACGACGAACCTTAGCCTTCGTAACTTCTACTCCACACCTATCACATATAATATCCTTATATCTTAATCTTTTATACTTTCCGCAAGCACATTCGTAATCTTTAGTTGGACCGAAGATTTTTTCACAAAACAATCCATCTCTTTCTGGTTTTAAAGTACGATAGTTAATCGTTTCTGGTTTTTTTACTTCTCCGTAAGACCATTCACGAATTTGTTCGGGTGAAGCGATAGATATTTTAATTCCTTCAAATCTGTTTGCATCTAACATTAATCTTCATCCCCTTCCATTAAAGCATCATCCATGTCGTCTAATTCATCCTCGATTTCTGCTTCATAATCGTCTTGCTCTTCTTCGCTTACTTCTTCTTCAGATTCTGTTACAGCTTCCTGCTCAGATACAACGTCAACGGTTTGTTTTGGGTTAACCATCGAAACATTATCGATTTCCTCAATTGATAATGGTGAAACCTCTTTTTCTTCTTCCTGCTCTAACGTTTTAACGTCTACTTCTTTACCATCTTCCGTAATCATAGCAATGTTTAATCCTAATGCTTGGAATTCTTTTACAAGAACACGGAAGCTTTCTGGAACTCCTGCTTGATTTATTGGTTTACCCTTAACAATTGATTCATAAACCTTAACACGGCCTACTACGTCATCTGACTTAACGGTTAAGATTTCTTGAAGAACATTAGCAGCACCATATGCATAAAGTGCCCAAACTTCCATTTCTCCAAATCTTTGTCCACCAAACTGAGCCTTACCACCAAGTGGTTGTTGAGTAACTAGTGAGTAAGGGCCTGTTGCACGAGCATGAAGTTTATCATCAACCATATGGTCTAGTTTAATCATGTACATTACCCCAACCGCTACACGGTTATCAAACGGCTCACCTGTTTTACCATTATATAAAATGGTTTTTCCGTCTGGATCCATACCAGCTTCAGCCATCATTTCTTGGATATCTTTCCAAGTTGCACCATCAAATACTGGGGTTGACGTATAAACTCCTAACTTTTTAGCAGCCATACCTAAATGCATCTCTAGTATTTGTCCAGGATTCATACGAGACGGAACACCTAACGGATTAAGTAAAATATCTACTGGTGTACCATCTGGTAAATATGGCATGTCTTCTTGTGGAGCAACAAGCGAAATAACTCCCTTATTACCGTGACGACCAGCCATCTTATCACCGACTTGAATCTTACGTTTTTGTACGATGTAAACACGGATTTCCTTAGAAACTCCACTTGGAAGTTCGTCAGAATCCTTCTTAGTATAAATTTTTATATCATGCACGATTCCGGCACCACCGTGTGGAACACGTAAAGACGTATCCCTTACCTCACGCGTTTTTTCACCGAATATTGCGTGTAATAATTTTTCTTCTGAGGTAAGTTCTACCATTCCCTTAGGAGTTACCTTACCAACTAAAATGTCGCCTTCTCTAACTTCGGTACCGATTCTTATTATACCGTTAGAATCCAAATTCTTACGTGCTTCTTCACTTACGTTAGGAATATCACGGGTAATTTCCTCTGGTCCTAACTTAGTATCACGACATTGAATTTCATAATCTTCTATGTAAATTGAGGTTAAAACATCATCTTTAACCATTCTTTCGTTAAGTATTACAGCATCCTCGTAGTTATATCCGTTATAAGTCATGAAAGCAACTACTAAGTTCTTACCTAATGCTACTTCTCCCTTATCAGTAGAAGGACCATCCGCAATTATTTGACCACGTTTAACCTTATCTCCTATTCTTACGATAGGTCTTTGATGGTAGCAAGTACCAGCGTTTGAACCCTCAAAGTTCTTAAGGATGTATATATCTTTTGCCTTAGTAGTTTTTACTACTATTTTCTTACCATCAACATATTCTACCACACCATCTGATTTTGAAATTACGGCAACACCGCTATCCTTAGCAGCTTGAGCTTCTACACCTGTTGCAACAAGCGGAGCTTCTGCCTTTAATAGTGGTAATGCTTGACGTTGCATGTTTGATCCCATTAACGCACGGTGAGCGTCATCATGGTCAAGGAATGGAATGCAACTCGTAGTTACCGAAACAATTTGTTGTGGTGCTACGTCAATGTAATCAATTTGACTTGGACTTGCTAAAATATTTTCACCATTTTGACGAGCTGGAACGTGTTCTTGGATAATCGTATCTCCGTCCATCTCAACTTTAGCCTGCGCAATAATATGTCCGTTTTCTTCATCGGCCGTTAAATAATCAATCTTATCTTGTAATTTACCGTTTTTTACCCTTCTATAAGGAGTCATGATAAATCCATAATCATTTATTTTTGCATAGTTAGCAAGTGAAGTAATAAGACCTATGTTAGCTCCTTCTGGTGATTCAATCGGACAAATTCTACCATAGTGAGATACGTTAACATCACGTACTTCCATAGCAGCCCTATCACGAGACAAACCACCTGGACCTAAAGCGGATAAACGACGCTTATTATTTAACTCTGATAAAGGATTAATTTGATCCATAAATTGTGATAATGGACTTGAACCAAAAAATTCCTTTATAACAGCGGTTATTGGCCTTATGTTAATTAGCGTTTTTGGAGTTGCTGTTTCTATGTCTAACGTAGTCATTCTTTCACGAATAACCCTTTCCATACGAGCAACACCAATTCTAAACTGATTCTGTAATAATTCTCCAACCTGTCTTAAACGTCTGTTAGACAAATGGTCTATTTCGTCAATTGAACCAACGTTATGTAAAAGGTTTAGATAATATGAAACAGACGCATATATATCTGAGGTAGTAAGAGTCTTAACGTCGATTGTTTGGTCATTACCAACAACCTTTATGATCTTATCTGATTCTAAAGGAGAATAAATACTAACTACTTGAACCATAGTATGGTCATCAAGTTCCTTATTTGAGGTAGCATCAATCATACCATAACCATTTGATAGGATTGGTTTTAACGTTTCCATTACCTCATTAGTAATTTTAGTTCCTTTTTTAATTACAACCTTACCGTCTACTACTATATCCTCCGCTAAAGTTTGGTTTAACAAACGGTCACAAACGTTAAGTTTTTTATTAAACTTATAACGTCCAACCTTTGCTAAATCATACCTGAAATTATCAAAAAACCTAGTGATTAATTGGTTTTTAGCACTATCAAGTGTAGCTGGTTCTCCTGGTTTTAACTTTTCGTATATTTCAAGTAAAGCCTCATCAGAATTCTTAGTAGAATCCTTACTTAAGGTATTTACTAAGTATTCATCCTCACCAAATAGCTTTAAAATTTCATCATCAGATGAAAGTCCAAAAGCCCTTAAGAAAGCTGTAATGACTACCTTTCTGTTACGATCTATTCTAACGTCTACGACATCTTTACTATTAAGCTTATACTCAAGCCATGTTCCCCTAGTAGGTATTATTTGAGAAGATATTATAGAGCGCCCATTTTTATCTATTTCTCTTCCATAATATACGCTTGGAGAACGTACTAATTGAGATACGATAACACGTTCTGAACCATTAAATATAAATGAACCAGAATCTGTCATAAGTGGCATATCACCTAAAAATATTTCTTGTTCCTTAACCTCTCCTGTTTCATTATTAAACAAACGAGTTTGAACTTTTAATGGAGCTGCGTAAGTAGTTTTTTTCTCCTTGCATTCTTTAATTGTGTGTCTTGGTTCATCAAATGAGTATTCACCAAATTCCAAAGATAAAGTTCCAGAGAAATTTTCTACTGGGCTTATTTCCTCTAATACTTCTTTTATTCCATCTTTAATAAACCAATTATAAGACTTAGTCTGAATTTCTAATAGATCACTTAATTCTAATGAGTTATTAACTCTTGAAAAGTCTCTTCTTTCACGGTATTCGTTTACTTTTTTAACCTTATAAGCCACGCTTTTCCACCCCTAAACTATAAATTTTTAAAGAACATGTCTAAATTTAAAGACACAGTACCAATTTAAAATATTACAAGAAAAAGCTAGGCTTGTCAATAGATTTTATTAATTATTACAAAAAAATACAGATAAATTACACCTGTATTACTCATTTTATGTATAATAACTTATAACATAATGATTATACGTATTTTAGTTTTCCGCCCTTATTATACAAAATCCCTTTTTCTTTGTAATAACATCAACGTTACCATATACTTTTTTCATATCACTTATTAGCGAATCTGCTCCTTGCTTTTTTCTTACGACGAGCCATAACTGCCCACCGCTTTTTAAATGATTTTTAGCTTCCATTATGATTTCGTAAAGTTTTTGTTTACCAACTCTTATTGGAGGATTAGATAAGATATAATCATATTTATTATTTATGTTTTTATATGCATCTGATTCAAAAACATTTGCTTTTAATCCCTGTTCATTTAAAGACCTTTTTGATAAGTTAATTGCCCTTTCGTTTACGTCTGACATATCCACAGTAAAACCTTTTTTTGATGCATATATTCCAATCGGTCCACATCCACAGCCTATATCTAATAATTTTTTTTCTTGTGGAAAAGTATACTCAAATGTTGTTAATAATAACTCCGTACCAAAATCCAACTCATCTTTTGAAAAAACTCCATTATCAGTATAAAAATAGTAGCTTGTCCCATTAATAATTGTATTTATTTTCCTAATATTAGATTTTAAGTTATCGTCATTTGTAAAATAATGTGTCATTTTAATCTTCCTTATATCCTAAAGTTTTCATTCTTAATAGTTCTTTTAAAAATTCTGATAATCCTTTTATGTCTTCTTTTCTTAATAATTCATAATTTATAAGTAATCTTCCCGTACAACCATTACCATCTTCAAAAGGATGAATCTTTTCAAATTCAATATGGTATTTACAACCTTTTCAAATAAGTTATCAATTACTTCGTTATTATAATTATAAACAAAGTATAACATCATATTAGGTACGTCAAAGGATTTTGGAGGAATATTATCACTACCTTTTATAATAACATTTACATTTCTATATTCTTCTGTTTCTTTTATATCTTGATTTATTATTTAAAATAAAATTAATCATAAAGCAGTCCTCCGACAAAAACATTATAGCATAAATAAAAGGAATACGAAATAATCCGTATTCCATAAGTACTTATTTACTAAATTATGCAAGTTCAACGGTTGCTCCAGCTTCTTCTAACTTAGCCTTAATGTCATTTGCTTCATCCATCGGTGCGTTTTCTTTGATGTTACCACCTTCATCAGCTAATTTCTTAGCTTCCATTAATCCTAAACCAGTAATATCTCTAATTACCTTAATTACTTGGATTTTAGTTGCTCCTGCATCCTTTAATACTACTGTTGCAGAAGTTTTTTCTTCTTCAGCTGCTCCTTGAACTGGTGCTGCTGCTACTGCTACGGCACTTGGATCAACTCCAAATTCCTCTTTCATTTTGTCTACTAATTCTTTTACCTCAAGAATTTTCATTTCTTTAATTGCATCAATTATTTCTTGTGTACTTATTTTTGCCATTTTATATCCTCCTTATTTTTATTGTTCTTTTTCTAAATTTTGACTATGTAAGTCAAGACAAATTGCAACGTTCTTAACATGTTCCATTAAGCCTGCCGCAAACATTGTAAGTAATCCATCTCTTGATGGTATTGTTGATAGTGCCTTTAACTCCTCAAGCGTTGTTACTTTACCATCTACGTATCCACCTTTTAATTCTAAGGCTGGATGATCCTTAGCGAAATCTGCTAAAACCTTAATAGGTGCCACAGCATCACTTGAAGTTGCTAACGCAGATGGACCTTCTAAGCAATCATCTAATTTTATAGATAATTTATCAAACGCTCTTTTTGTTAAAGTATTTTTATATACTTTATAAGAAGATTCCGAATCACGAAGCTTACGACGAAGATCAACTATCTCAGCATCAGTTAAACCACGATAATCGAATAAGATAACACTATTTGCGTTTTTAACACGCTCAGTTATTTCATTAACTATTTCTTCTTTTTTAGTTATGATTGCCTGATTTGCCATTTTCCTTCCTCCTTCTTTAGTAATAAGTAACTTAATTAAAAGGTCTCTCACATCAAAGACATGAAAGACCTTAAAATCCTAATTATGATTTTTTTGCCCTCGGTAGGAATAATAGTTACGCGCTAAGTACGCTCCTACTGTCTTTGGTACTATATAATTATGCCTTTATGACAATAACTATTCATATTCTAAAACATTTATTATTATTTGTCAAATGAGCTTAAATCTACCTTAATTCCAGGACCCATCGTTGATGCTAAAGATACGTTCTTTAAATAAACACCCTTTGCACTTTGTGGTTTAGATTTAATTATTACGTCCATGAACGCATTTACGTTATCTTTTAATTGCTCATCAGTGAAAGAAACTTTTCCAACGATTGCATGAACGTTAGCGAATGAATCAGTTCTGTACTCAACGCGTCCTTTTTTAACGTCTTCAACGGCCTTTTTAGTATCCATTGTAACGGTACCAGTTTTTGGGTTAGGCATTAAACCTTTAGGTCCTAAAACCTTACCTAACTTCCCTAAAAGTGGCATCATTTCTGGCGTTGCTATAATTACGTCAAAATCAAACCAGTTTTCTTTTTCTATTTTACTAATCATATCAACGTCACCAACGTAATCAGCTCCTGCGCTCATTGCAGCCTTGGCAGCATCACCCTTAGCTAAAACTAATACCCTCTTAGTTTTACCTGTCCCGTGAGGTAACACCGTTGCGCCCCTTAATTGTTGGTCGTTTTTCTTGGTATCTAAGTTCAATCTAACAGCAATTTCAATGGTTGCATCAAACTTAGAAACAGAAGTTTCTTTTACTAATTTTACGGCGTCCTCAAGTAGATAGGCTTTACCTTTTTCTATTTTACTTAACGCCTGAGTATACTTCTTACTTTTCTTTTTCATTTTCTTACCTCCTTGTGGTATATAGCGGATTTTCCTCCCACATAGATAAATCTACATGATTTATATTTTTATTATTTTATTAATCTTTAATTTCAATACCCATATTTTTAGCGGTACCAGCAACAATTTTCATTGCTTCCTCTACGGTGTACGCATTTAAATCAGGTAATTTTATTTCAGCAATTTCTTTTAACTCAGCCGTGGTAATTGATCCAACGATTTCACTAGAACCCTTTGCAGAACCTTTTTTTACCTTGGCAACTTTCTTTAATAAAAATGCTGTTGGTGGTGTTAAGAACCTAAGGTCAAAACTTCTATCATCATAAACAGAGATTTCAACTGGAACTATGTCCCCCATCTTATCTTTAGTTGCTTCATTATATTTAACGCAAAATTCACCAGAGTTAACTCCCAATGGTCCAAGGGCAGTACCTACTGGTGGAGCTGCTGTAGCCTTACCTGCTGGCAATTGTAATTTTAACTTTCTTACTAATTCTTTTGCCACGAAAAACACCTCCTATAAATTATTTTTTCGCGAGTGGTCAAATAGCTTTTTTAAATCCGCGCCTTCCACTAATTTTCTTTCATCATCTATATAAATATATAGCTGCGAGATAATTTTATCACAGCATATATGATAAAAGCAATAGTTTTTTTATTTTTATTCTTTAGTAAACTTCGTAAGTTCCAATTCCACGTTGGTTTCTTGACCAAATAAATCTATTGAAACGTTTGCTACACCTTTATCTATATCGATATCGGTAATTTTACCAGCAAGCATCTTAAATGGTCCATCAGTTATCTTAACCTTATCACCTATTTCATAATTTACAACAACGTTTTCACCGGTATAACCAATTTCTTTAAAAATTCTTTCTACCTCGTCATCATATAATGGAACTGGTTTAGCACCCTTACCAGATGATCCTAAAAATCCAGTTACACCAGGTGTATTACGAACTATGTACCATGACTCATCAGACATAATCATCTCTACTAAAACGTATCCAGGAAATAGTTTTTTTACCTTTTCCTTTTTCTTTCCATCTTTTATTTCTACTTCTTTTCTTTCTGGAACAATTACCCTAAATATATTTTCTTGCATTTCCATTGAGTTTATTCTCATGTCCAATTTTTCTTTTACTTTAGCTTCATGCCCAGAATACGTATTTACTACGTACCATTTTTTTTCTTCCATATTAACCTATTAACTCCCTTACGTATGATACTAATGCAATAATCAAGTCCGTGCCAACAAAGAATATGCATATAAAAAGCATAAATGCAAGTGTTGCAACAGAATATTTAAATAAGTTTTTCTTAGACGTCCACATTACCTTTGTAGCTTCTTTTTTCACATCTTTAAAAAAGTCGCCCAAAAATTTAAATAAATTTCTCTTTTTTGTTTTTTTTGACATTTTCATATCTCCTACTTAATCAAAATAAAAAACACATATACGTGCTTACTACCTAAATAGTAACACAAACATAAAGAATAGTCAATTCATTTCGTTTAAAATATTTTTAAGTTTTATTCTTATTCTAAACAAAGCACTTTCAATTGATTTGGTGGTTTTTCCAAGATTTTTTGATATTTCTTCATAATTGAAACCATATAATCTTAATTCATATACTTGTTTTTCAAAAGTGGTTAATTCCTCACTTATCAATTTATTAAAACTTTGTAAATTCTCTTTACTTACCAAAAGATCCTCAAGCCCACCCGTATTATTATAAACAATATTTTCAAATCCATTTTTATCATCATCATTATGATAATCTATGGAATAAGATTCATTTAATATACTATGTTTTTTCCTACTAGCCTGCCTTACTGCCGTTATTATTTTTCTTTTAATACAAATAAATGCAAAAGTAGAAAATTTTATGTCTTTTTGATCTTTGTAACCTTTTATAGCGGAATCAAGTCCAATTAATCCCTCTTGAAACAAGTCACTATAATCGATCCCCTTACCTTCTACAAATGGCAAATACTTTTTAGCATAATATTCAATTGCTGATTCATATTTCTTAAATATAGTTTCATTTGCTTCTTCGTTATTTTCCGATACCATATATAATAACTCAAAATCATCTTCATATTGCTTTACCATTTTAACCCTCCTATTTTCTTTGTCTTATAACCTCATATATCATTATTCCAGCCGCAACAGACGCGTTTAAACTATTTATTTTTCCAAACATTGGAATAGAAGCTATAAAATCGCAGTTTTGCTTAACTAGATTACTAATGCCAAAGCCTTCACTACCAATTATCAAAGCTATTTTACCGCGGTAATCTATTTTACGGTAATCAGTACTATTTTCCATATCCGTACCTACTATCCAATAACCATTATCCTTTAATTTTTTTATGGCCTGCGCTAAATTAACCACTTGAGCAATCTTAACGTTTTCGGTAGCTCCAGCACTAGTTTTTATAACCGTTGAAGTTACCTCTACGCTTCTATTTTTAGGAATAATTATTCCGTTTACTCCAGCGGCTTCACAAGTTCTTATAATGGCTCCTAAATTATGAGGATCCTCTAAATGATCCAATATTACTATTAAGGATGAGTCATTTCCAATTAATTCTAATAAATTAGTGTACTTAAAATCTTCAACGTACAGAACTATTCCCTGATGAGAAAATTTATCAAACTTCGAAAATTCTTTTTTGGTCCATTTTTCTACAGGTAAGTTTCTTTTTTCTACTAAAGAAAGTATTTCTCTATCATCAAAACCATCTTTTAAAATTATTTTTTCAATCTTTTTATCACTTTTTAAAACTTCTTTTGCTACGTTTCTACCATATACTATCATAATGTCCTCCGTCCCAACGATAATGTCCAGTTATCGTTTTATTATTAGCCTATTTAATTAAAGCATCCTCTTCTCTTTTTGGTTGACCTGCGTTATGAATTAAATAAGGAACACCATTTCTATTACGTTTATCAGATATAATTCCAATATGATTACTATTTTCAAAAATAACAATGACCCCTGGTTGTCATGCTTCTATTTTCTTAGGAATAAAATAATAGGTAACACTTACAATTACAAGTATCAAAATAATAATTATAAACGTAATTAAAAAGCACTTAGCAAGCTTGTTCATAGAAAATATACTCCATAATTTCTTTAATTCTATCTTGTTTATCTAATAAAGATAAATAACCAATTAATGCCTCTAAAGCCGTTGCATATTTATAAGTAACTATATCACAGTTTTTAGGATGTGACTTGCTCTTATAATTTCTAGCTCTTTTGATAACGTTAATTTCTTCCTCACTAAAGAAATTATTACTTAACATATTTATTAAAAATCTAGACTGATTAATAGCACTAACATATTTAACCGCCGCTTTTTGTAAATCGTTAACTTTACTAATGTTTTGGTTTATTAAAAAACGCCTTACGCTATTTTCATATATTGTATCACCTAAATATGCTAAAACTCCCACGTTTATTTTACTTACATTCACTTTCTTCACATCCATAAGTATTAAAGCATATTAAAAGACAAAAAACAAGGAAAACCTTGTTAATCTATTTTAAGTATTTTTTCTCCAGTTTTAGAATAAAGATATTTTTCCCGTGCATATCTTGCGGCATATTCAGGATTTTTTAGCTTTTCAACATCATCAGATAGAGTTTTTTCTTCGTCCTTTAGTACTTCTAATTGGTTAACTAGCTGGTTTTTTTCTTTGTTTTTTTCTCTTATCTTAAATACGTTACCCACCGATGATATAATCGATAAACTAATTATAAAAAAACAAAATATAGAAGTTAAAACTATACGTCTACGTTCTTTAGAATTTAATTTGCTACCCATCATACCAACTCCATTATAAGTACATTATATAATTAAATTTTAAAAAATTCTAGGGTTTTTTGTCCTTAAAGTAAAGAAGATGACAAAATAAACCGCCAATTATCAAAAAAATAACTACATAGTAATTTAAAATACCATAATCTATTTTATAAAGTAAAAAATAAAAAATAATCACGTGAGAAAAGCAAAATAATAGTTCACTTATGATCTTCATAAATTTCTTTTTAAACTTAACCATTCTTAATAACTTAAAGGTAGCTAAAAAAAACATCCCATATATAAAAGAATAGAAAATAACCTTAAACTGACTTTCTAAATTCATTATTTAAACAACCTTGATAACATTGAATCTTCCTTCTTTGATTTTCCAGCATCTAAATATGAGAAGCCATCTATGATACCCTTAATCATTATAGTACCATCATAGGTATCTAATTTTATTATTTCTAAGTCTCTACCTTTTATTCCTAAAGAACCCAGACTAGTTTCAAGAAGAAACTCTTCATTATCAAAACTATCAATTTTAGTTATTCCACTTATTGTTATGTTTTGCCTTTCAGTTATCATTATATTATGATTAATCGATTCTACTTTATCAGCGGTTTTATCCATAAGTCCCTCCTGATAAAGTATATTAAAAAAAAAGAAAAATATGATAGTATATTAATCCTCTTTATTATAAGCTTCTTCTACTGCATCATCTATTTTCTTTCTAAGTTCGGTATTAATTGGATGAACATAATCTTTATATTTTCCATCCTGCATTTTTTTGTTTGGCATAGCTGCAAAGATTCTTGTATTTCCCTTTATAATTCTAATTCCATTTACCTTTAAACAATTATCAAAAATTATTTCCGCATAACCTATCATTCTAGAATTATCTTTATTTTCTTTCTGAACCGATACACTAGTTATTTCCATATGATCACTCCTTTTACATTAACATCAATATAATTTTACCATAATAATGAAAAAAATAGCAAAATTATTGCTATTTTTTAAATTTTTTTCTAAGTATTATCACAATTGCAAGTAAAACTAACAACATAGAAATAATTAGAATATAATTTGGAACCTTTCTTCCCGTAATTATTGTAACGACTAATTCCGCAAAAGATTTACTTCCTGTTTTTCTAACCTTTTGATCAACCATTTCTACTAAGTAATAGCCATCTTTATCACTATCTTTGATGGTAACAAGTGAGGTTGAGTCTTTATCTTCAATAAGTTCATATCCATCTGGTGCTTCTTTTTCAACAACCCTGTATTCACCAGGTGATAGCTTTGAGATAAGCGCAATACCTTTTTCTTCGCCTTCAGGATTTCCATCTTTAGTAGTTATTATATATGTTGCACCATTATCACTTTCTTTTAGATTCTCATCATAAACATAATTACCTTCTGCTGTTTCTTTTAATAACATATCTTTATAGACATTATTAATCCTTTTTTGAAGAGAAAATTTACCACCTGCTATAAGATTACCATCTTCATCTTTCTTTTGAAATTCTAAACCCGCGAACCCATTAGTAAACGATACGTTTTTATCGGATCCACAAACGTTAATTTTTTTAGTAGGTTCAGATGGCAACGTAAGACCTTGCGGTGCCTTTGTTTCTGATATGGTATAACTACAATTTGTTAAAGTGTATACTTTAAACCTGCCCTTACAAGTTTTTAGCTTCGTAGTAGCATCCTTTTCATCTTTGTTAGAAATATCATACTCACCAGGTTTTATCTCTTTAAAATAAAGTGTTTTACCATTTTCCATTATCTCAAACTCAGGTCCAGTGTAATTATCAGTACCACAACCATCATCTAAATCAATAATATTTCCTTTTTCATCAACCGTCTTTTTAGTTAAGTTAAACACCTTGTTAGAATCAGTTATGGATATAGTTCCATAACTCGTAGATCCTGCTATATTTGATGCTGAAACAGTTACAGCACGTGGAGTTGAATTAAGCTCATATCCAGGTGGAGCATATGTTTCCTTTACATAGTAGGTACCTGGATTAGGAATACTTTGAAATGTAGCAGTACCAGTTTTATCAGTTGTTACTGTACTTAATACTTTTGTACAAGAACTATTTGAGCAAATACTAAATTTTGCACCACTTAACGCTTTTTGATCTAAAGATGCTTTTTTTGTTATTTTTAATTGGTATTTAGGAGTATATACTTTTATGTACGCATTATTTGTTGTACCTACTATACCAATAAGATTTTGTGAATCAGCATGGTAATATGCTTTAAGCGTACCACCATTTTTGTTATAAATAGCAATCTTTACCATCTTTGGACTATTTTCTTCAATAGGATTTGAACTTGAAATAGTAATAGAATCATTTGTTTTTGAAACCTCTAATCCGGATTGATTCTGAATAGACCAATAACGAAAATTGGTATCCTTAATGGTAACCGAATATTTTTTACTTGACGTATTCCAAGAAAGTGCTATCTTTTTTGCTTGCTGCTCTGTACTAAACTGATTAGGAAATTTATTAAAAGAATTATTTATGGCATCCACTATACGTTTATATTCAACGGCAAGTGTCTCTGGATAATTTTTAGCCACATACACATTATAAAAACTATTACTATGATTGTTATCTGGTACATAACTTTTAAAACTAGTTCTTTCACCAGTTGCAACTTCCCAAATTAATCCCTGTGCAGCATAAGTCCTATATATTGAAAGTAATTGTGAGCCAGAGGAAGGACAGTTAACCGTTTTTTTATTATTATTAGTAATGGTTGGAAGCAAGCTTTGATCCGTTATTTTTTCAGCAAAGGTTAGAATCTGCCTTATAAGATTCTTCTTTGTATTGTCTATTTTAATACCTTTATTATTAAGATTTTCAAAAGGCTGTTCAGTATAACTTGCACTATTTAAGTGCCTCCCTGGTTCAACACAATAAACATGCTGTCTATTAATGTTATAAACACCTATATATCCGCCATCTCTTTCACCAGAAATTTGATTCAATTTATATTTAGTACCTTTTAAGCATGAATGGTATACCCACCCAGAAGAATTAGCTGCCTTTACGTTAAAAAGGAAAAAGAAGAATGTAATAATTACTAAAGTTACTAAAACAATATTCTTTCTAAATATTTTACTCATTAACATCACCTTCTTCTTCACTTGTTCCCGCAACAACTAATATCTGCAAATCATCATCATCAACCGCAGCATAGTTAACGAAGGAACCCGCTTCTTTTCTTGATATATCAAATGCAATGGTAAGATATTTCTTCTCTCCACCAGCAATTAATTGATCAGATAACGTATTATTTTCTAGGTACCCTTGTTCCGTCATTACCCAACCTTTATTTTCTTCATAACTATCGTTAAATGTCATGCCATCTGGCACATAATCTTTTACTAAATAAATATAGCCCGGATAATAACCAACATTTTCAAGTTCTATCGTATAAATAACTTTTATACTTACATTACTTATATCTTTTACGTCTAACTTAGCTAACGTAACGTTACCATAATCTTTTATAGTAGATACACCTAATTTGTTAGTAGTTATTGCTCTTGTTACGTACTTTGTTAGTTTTACAGAATATATTTTTCTTAGTGCAAGTCCAAGGTTAACATTACTAACAGTTCTAGTATTATTAGTAATTTGAATATTATCTGTTCTAATTATTGGAAGTATTTTATTATCTTCATTAGACGGGTCATCAACTTCACAATCATTTCCATCACATGTTTCTTCGTTATCTTTAGATTCATTGTCGGTACTTTTTGCATTAGTGTTAACCTTATTAGGTTCTGTTGCCTTAAAAGAAGATGTAATAGATTTATCTAGTAATACTTGATATGGTGAAATCCCATATTTAGCGGTATTATAATCCGCAACAACGTAATACGTTCCAGGATCTAGATCAGATAAACTATAATTTCCTTTTTCATCGGTAGTTGTAGTTTTTATCAATTCATCATTAGATGCATTATATAACTTTAACGTTACACCAGAAACCTTTTTTTCGGTTGAATCCATAATACCATTAGAATCAAAATCTTCCCAAACAGTACCAGTTATTCTTTTACTAATAACACTAATAGTTAGTGGTTTTATGGTTTTTACTATTTCTTTACCATTTTCATTTCTAATTAAATATGAACTAATCTTATATGAATCATCCGTTTTGTTACCAATTGGATTTATCTTTATACTTTGTTCATAAGTTTTTCCAGGCTCTAAACTGATTCCACTAACCTTAATGGCAGAAACACCTAAATAACCATCGCCTTGGTATTTAGAGCATTGTTCCCATGCTATTTCCTCACTTGACATTTTATCATTTAATAATGCTGGTAAACTAGTTGTACATAAAGCATTTGTTGGCACATCAGAAAGAGTATAAGTTCCAGTATAATTATTATTTTCGTTCTCGACTGAATTATATGGAAGAATGGTTATAACTTCTAAATTAGAATGCGTTATTTTGTTACTATCATTATTATATAATTTTGTACTTACACTAAAACTAGTTTCTTTAGATATAGCAGGATATGGTGTATATAGTGAATAAGAAATTACTTCATTATTTTGGTATGTTATGTTTCTGGTTGTTGTCCTTAACTCAGCACTTGAAGAATCACTAACTTCAGTTGTCGACGTCGCTTGAATCATGACCTTAATAGGAAGCTTAGTACCAGAAGAAATATCAATGTCATAGCTCGTTTCAAATACAACTGGGTCAATCCACTCATTGATACGTTTTCCTTTTAGTACATACCTAAGTTTTGTACTACCACCAGTATTGCTAGTAGTTGGAAGATCATAATTTTCATTATAAACATAATTAACACCCTTAGGCAATTCAACTTCAACAATAACCTCTTTTAAATCAGAAATTCCTGCAATATTGGTATTAACTAATTCAGCTGGCATGCTAACGCTTGGATATATTTTCCAAACAGAGCTGTTTACGTCAGCAGCATTAATTACAACATCTTGGTTAATATCATTAATAAATACATCCGTTCTAGCCTTAAACGCAGTAACGTTTATAGAACTATTACTAGATACAGTTCTTGTTTGAGATCCGCTATTTTCATTTTCATCAAATGATGATGAAGAAGTAAGCGTAATTTTTCCGGCGTTATTTCCAACTGATGTTACTAATCTAATTCTAAAATCAACTACCGTTCCAGGCTTAACATTTTTTAAAGTGTATGTTAGGTAAGATAATCTTAGTTTATCATTTTTTGATAAAGCATCATTTAAAGCATCAAAAGTATCATAAGATTTTGCATCACCTACTGTACAAGAAGTGCCTGTTTCACCCATTTCACATGCATAATATTTTACCGTTACGTTGTCCTTTAAATCTTCGTTTATGTAATAAGGTCCTTGTTCCTCTACGTTCGTACCATATTCAATCATGGTAAAAGGTGCGGTTGGATTACTTGATGTTGATATAGCGTCGCCAATAGGAATTGTTGTTGTAAGACTCTTTATGTCATTATCTCCATCACTAGAATAACTAAATAAAGACCTTAAAACAACTTCTTCACCATAAGATAAATAATCATTTTCTAATAACTTATTTAGTTTGCCATCTTCCTCTTTATTAAAGGTTAATTCATTTGTCTTTGTTCCAGCAGAATAAAATTTATTAATAACACCATCAGACTCGGCGTTACCAACTTTTAATTTAACTGTTATATTATCAGTTATACCTTCACTACGCTCTGATTTAGCATTTACAAAATATGATCCTAATGCAACAAAATCATTCCCATATAATCTAATTGATCCATCTGATTTTATTCCTTCTATATTAAAATCATATTTAGTTTGTATATTAACGGTGTTTTTTGCTTCTAATTCGAAATCATTTTTATCAGTTATTGTATAAACAGCGTTATAAGTACCCGCCTTTGTTTTATCAATGGCTGTTTCTTCGCTTGTTGCAGGATTATAATATTTAACTGAACATTTATTTTCAGTATTACACTCTGTGTCCACATCGTCAACTGCTATGTGAGGATTACCAAAAGAAGAACCATCAGACGAGGTATAAATCGTACTTGCAGTAAGAGTCTGGGCTTTTGTGTAAGATAAACTTTCAAGCACTTTAACTGTCCTCGTTAAAGTAAATCTTTCCTGACCTTCAAAACTTGGCTCATTATCACCCTCAGGATTAAGTGTATAAGTTACCGTATACGTGCCAACGCTATTAGTATCAATTGACGGAACCGGTGCCTCTTCGCCTTCTTTTTTAATTACACTTTCGTAGCTTAAATTAGAAGTTTTACCATTTTTGGAAATACCTTCTTCGCTATATTTTTGCCCCTTTAACAAGATGATTTCTTTATTACCATTTAATGAATAAGTATTCTCTCCTACTTTGACGGTTGTTTTTTCACTTACTTTTACGTTTCTTTTAACCGTTGTAGAACCAGTTGCAGAAGTATACTTATAACTAACGATATATTCTCCAACCGCATTAGTTATATTTTTTTCTTCGATTTGTGTCTCAACATTATCTTTTTTAGTTATTTTTTTCTCACATGAATTATTTTTAGCTTTACATATATCTTCGCCATTACCGGTTGCCGATACACCATATTCAGTGTATTCTTCCCCTACTTCTAAGTTTATTGTTTTATCACCAATTAAGTATAAATCTGGATTTGTATTTTCCGTTACCGTTCCAGACACTCCATCAGAAGATTTAGTTAAACCCGTAACTTTACCCGAATTATAAACAGAATAACGTTGATAATCATTTTTGTAATGTGGCATTGAGGTTAATAAATTAGAACTTTTGTCATATAATCCAAAGTACTTACTATTATTACTTTCTAATTCAATTTGAGAATTTATATTATTTACACTTTGTGTTGCCTCTAGCACTAATTTTATATTAGCGTCAAAATAAAGTCCTTCTAGACTATTTTGATTTTTTAACCTGCTTTTATCAAAGCCTACTAATATACCAAATGGTGCTAATCTTCCGCTGGCATAATCAGAAGATTTGTACGCTGTTCCAGATATAATTTTTTGCGTTAGTTCTACCTTTTCACTTTCTACTGTAACGGTAGGAATACTACCTATTGTATTATCACCAGATTTTATAGTTGGCTTTATTTCTTTACCATTTTCAACGTTTCTTACGTTTAGGTATAATTGTTTGGTTTGTTCAACGTTTGGTTCATTATCATAAATGGTAACTTCTACGGTTTTTCCACCGTTTGATAATTCATACTTAGAAGTAGGCTCAGAAGTATCCCAAACAGCATCAATATCATCAGGGACACTAGCTTCTATTTCAACGGTTGATGAAGTCGTTTGATAAGACACTTCATACACTAACGTACTAAAACTTTTAATCGTTGTAATTTCTTGGGTTGAATCTACCTTTTTTGCCTTAACAGCTTTTAAAGTTGCAACCCCTGTTGAGTCACCTGCAGCATAAACTATTAAAGCAACTATACTAGAAATTAAAAATATACCAATGAATGCTGATATGTACTTATGCTCTTTAATAAAATTAGTTATCCTTACCTTTTGGATAAGAATCCAATCAACTATTCTAGATTTTAAATTTACCTTTGACATATTCATAGTATAGCCCTCCAATTTTACTTTATACACTTTAATTTAATCACAAATATAAAGAAAAATCAACAATAGGGCAACAAAAAAAGTTCATATATCATGAACTTATGACAACCGTATTAATTAAAACATCACAATAACCAAAACTTTTGATATCAGTATCTGTTTTTAATGTCCAAATATTTTTATACGTATTTAAAACAATGCCTTCATACGTTTCACTTTTATTTCTACCAACGTCTACAAAAACTTTTATTTTTTTACCCTTAAGTTTTTCAATTTTACGTTTTATTTCCGTTAACATTTACCCTCCTTTACCTAGGATATCCGGTGGTCATAACCCCCCTTGTATTAACTCCACCAATTCCGTCCTTTCCATTACTCGTTTTATCTAAAAGGGTTAATAAATCAACATTGTTATTTTTATCTGATAAGCTAAGAGACAATGCTATTATCGCCGGATCAAGAGCATGAATATTTATTTTCTTAGGGCTTGATGCAAAATTTGCTCCTGCTTTTATAAGCCTTTCATAGTCAGATTGGCAAGCACCAGCGATTATTATTAATTTATCATAATCACGTTGATACCTACGACATACTTTTACAGCTTCAGAAAAATATTTAGAATTTTTCTTGATTTCTGAATCATGACCAGTAATAACAACAATATCTGGATTAATATCCTCTAAATATTTTTCGATGTTTTGTGCCATTTCATTCTCTGGGGAAAAAACACCAAAAGCTAAGACATTAGCTTTTTTATAAAAATCTAAGCACCTATTTAAATACTCTCGGTCCCCGTCAACATGAAGAATTTTACCTGGAATATAAAAATAATCACTTCGTTCAAAATTCCTTATGTTTTCCAATTTTTCATAAAATATTCTATCCTCATCATTATTTTTAGTCTCCACTAAAATTAAATCATTAACGTTACTATCCGCGCAAAGTCTTACGTTTACACCTTTTAGGTAAGCAATGCCTTCTACTATTTTTTCTATTTTAAAAACAACGTCATTATCATGAGATATCCTTGTAACAAAATCTCCTACCTTAAACAATATCATCACCCAATAAAATATATGCAAAAAAAAACTAAACATTCTTTCGTTTAGCATTTTAATATCATCTTTAAATTAATAATACAGCGAAAAGTCCTTTTTATTTTCTATGGGCTTGATATTTGAAAAATTATTTTCTTTAGCATTACTTTTTATTTGTTTTAAAATTACTTTATCCTTTGAATATACGTTAATAAAAGTATTATCCACAACAATAAGTAATAACTTACAATCACTATTAAAATAATCATCATAACTTTTAATTTCACTAAATCTATCACTTTTATTATATAACTGTAGTGTTAAAAAAATGGGATAATGAGTAGTTTTTATTAATTCTTTAAATTCGGCGTTTAAATAAATTTCTTTATTAAAGAAATTAGTTGCTCTTTCATTAAGAACCTCATCATAAACCACCTTCCAAATACCATCTTTAAAATCTACGTTTTTAAGTATTTTTAAAAGAAAAACGTCATACTTATTTGGCATTTCAAAGCTAATTCCTATCATAATAACCATACTTCCTTTTTAATTTATTTATCTATTAAAAATATCCTATTTTTCATTTGTCTTGTTTTTTCGTAACTAGACCCGCATCCACTTCATATATTTCATCAGCTAAACCATAAATGTCTTCTTTTATGTGAGATGCTAAAATAATTAGTTTCCCTTTGTTTTTTTCTTCTTTTAAAATTTTTCTTATATCATTTGCAGTACTGTTTTCTACACCATTAAATGGTTCATCAAAAATCATTATATCGGGATTTTCCATTAAAACTTGTGCAATCCCAAGTTTTTGTTTGGTTCCTAATGAATACTTTGAATACTTTTTATTTGCTTCACTTTTTAGATTAACCTTAACTAAAGTAGCATTAATTTCATCATCCCCTATTTTATTTTGAATGGAAGAAAGAAGTTTTAAATTTTCAAATCCAGTTAAATCAGGTAAAAAATTTGGTTTTTCTATTAATGCCCTAGTATTTTTAGGAAAACTATTTTCCTTTAGATAATTAACACCATCAAGTGAAATTTCACCTTCGGTTACGTTATAAAAACCACATATTATCTTAAGTAATACGCTTTTACCGCTACCATTTCTTCCAACGAAACCATATATTTTCCCGCCCGTAAACTTCAAATTTACATCTTTTAATACTTCGTTATTTCCAAACCTTTTTGATACGTTTTTTATTAATAATTCCATAAGTCCTCCTTAAACGTTTTCAATTATTTTTTTATTAAATAATTTAAATATAATGGTAAGTAAAAATAAAAATATTATGTTTATTAAAATCATTCCTAATATTTGGTTATTACTTAACCCATAAATATTTTTAGGTATTATAGCCATTAGAAAAGCAAAAACAAAATAAGGAATAAACTTCATCTTACTTGTGCATGCACTAATGACATAAATTATAATAAATAAAAATTGAATAAATATTATATAAATAAAATCTGAAAAAAGTAATCTGAGTGCACTGTTAAAATTTGCACTTTTTCCTAATAATACTACCGCTAAAAATAGTATGACATACTGGGTTAACTTTAAGATAAAAGTTATGTTTATGAATACTATGCTCTTTTTTAATAACCACTTTGAAGGCTTTATTCTTAAGAAAATATTATCTAATTGATAAGCAATGTCCTTAACGTAAATATCAACTATCAAAAAGATATATATGGATAAATTAAATAATAACATTATAAATTGTAATATACTACTTTGATTAAAACCAATCCAATTTGTTCCCATACAAAGATTAACTCTATTAACAAAGGTAATTTTTGCAGCAATATTTATAAGAAGCAAAATAAGTGGAACTAAAAATAATGCAAGTAATATTTTTTTCCTTTTTTTTATTAAATAACTAATATCATTAATCATTAAATATTTCATGTTATCACCATTTTTTTACTTTTTAAAGAAATTTTATACATAATATATACTATCAATCCTAATATAAACATAAATAATATTGAAAAAATAACCTCCGTCATAAAAGAAGAATAGCTAAGACTTAAAAAGTAATTCCACGGAATTATTGTAAAACTACTTCCTAATGACGTACTTTGTAGTGGTAACATAAACCCCACCATAAATATTGCGCTAGTAATCATAGTTATCTTTTCTTTTAAAATAATATAGATTGAAGCTGAAATTAACATAATTAATATTGATAATACAATATATCTACCCATGTAGAAAATAGTATAAACAAAATTACTTATGCCATAATTTTGATAACTATATATGTTAAAATTACATGGTTTAAAAAAAATCAATATTACAAAATAAAATATGAAAAATAATAAAAAGAAAAATAGATTTAAAACGATGGTTGTTTTAAATAATTCTTTTATATAATTAGCCTTATTTTTTAAACGCATTATATAAAAACTAAAATTCTTATTAAAGATCGTACAGGTATTTAACGTGTTTAAAAATAATAAAGCAAACATAAAAATATTAAATATATAAAACTCAAACGGTAAAAGAATTGAATCAAAGAAATTATCTTTAGCAATCCCTAAAACAATTGCTGCGTATAATGCCAAAATTATTAACATTAAAAACAATAATCTAAATCTATCAGTAGATGTAATATAGCTTAGTACCTTTATTTGATTATGCAGTTTGTTTTTCATTTGATATTATAACCCCTTCCTTGTTTCGATAATATAAGTGAATAAATAAGAAGGATAATAATTGTATTACAAATGATACTAATATTGCAATTAAACAAATATTTCCATCAAAAAACCAATAACCCGTAATGTTAAAAATATCCGTCAAATTTTTAAAGCCTAAAATTTTATTTATTACGAAGGCATAAACCACTATGTAAATAAACAAATCAACCAACAAAAATAACACATAGCCCATAATGATTGCAACTAATTTATTTTTATTTTTTAAACATGCATACAACCCAATATTACAATATAATATGTTTAAAAAGTATTGTGATATACAAATTGCAAAACCATATAAGAAAAAGTGCGAATACTTCCAATGGTCATAAACGGCAAAATTCTTAAATTCTTCTGTTAGAGGGACATTAAAATTAAACCTAGTTACTACCATAGAAATAACAAAAATAAGTATAAGTGCCAGTGGAGTAATTAAAGAAATCTTAAAAATTTGCTTTCTTATCTTTTTTAAATAGTCATTATACTCCATTCTCATTAAGTAATTTTTTATCATCCCACTTGAAAAATCAGAATGGATAGTACCAACTAATGCAATTATGATTAATAATGGAGAAAAGAATTGTAACATACTAAAAATTGTATGCTCAACGATATTACACGTAAGGGTAATAGTATCCAATTTTTTATATTCTTCTTTTGGGTCACTTGTTTTAATATATTTCTCTAAATTTTCTTCATTAGGAAAACGCTTACAATACTCATGGTTAGGATTCTTTTTTTCATAACAATTTTCTTTTATAGCATAATAACCTTTTGCATAAGAAAAATTATCTTTATAATATTGAAAAAAAGAGCAACCTATAATAAACACGATTATTAGAAACGATAAAATTATAAATTTGTTTCTTTTAAAAGTCATGGTAACCTCCATAATAAATATGGTAATTAGTAACTCAAAACACGTATCTTACCTTAATAAGTATATCATTATATATGTTTGTTTTCAACTTAAAAGGGAATTACAAAACTTTAAAATTTTTCATTTGTTTTACTTAACTCGTTTGAAATTTTAACAAATTCCTCTATCGTAATATTTTCTGCTCTTTCATTTATATCTTTATTAAAAGTTTTTAATATACTATTTATTTTATTTAAATCATAGTCTGATAAGTTATTTTTTAGCGTTTTTCTTTTTTGAGTAAAGGCGGTTTTAACAAGTTTAAAAAAATGCGGTTCATTATTTAACTTTATTTTATCTTGTTTTTTATTAAAAACGACCACGGCAGAATCAACGTTTGGTTTTGGATAAAAAACATTTCTAGATACAATAAAAGCTTTTTTTACATCAAAATAATAATTTAAGAAGATGGTTAAAGAGTTATAGCTTTTTGTACCTGACATAGCAGAAAATCTATCGGCAACCTCTTTTTGTACCATAACAATTATTTTTTCTACGTCTATTTGTTCATTAATAAACTTACTTATTATTGGAGTTGTTATATAATAAGGAAGGTTTGCGATAACCATGATGTTTTCATACTGATATTTTTTTATGTCTTCTTTTATGTTACGATTTAGAAAATCATCATAAATAACGTCAACGTTTTTATATTCTTCAAGTATCTTATCTAGAGGTTTTTTCAAACTTAAATCTATTTCATAACCCAATACTTGTTTTGCTTTTTCACTTAATTTCTTAGTTAATGCTGCAGCTCCTACCCCAATTTCTATTACAAGGGTATTTTTTGTTATATTACCCAAGTTAACAATATTATTTAGTACGTTTTGATCTAGCAAAAAGTTTTGACCAAACTTCTTTTTAAAAACAAAGTCATTTTCTTTTAAAATTTCCCTTACATTCATAATTACTCCCTATACAAAAAAGCAAATAAAATAATTTTATTTGCCTATTTTACTTAATTTTAAATTATCTCCAGGTAACCGCTACATCAATTTGGGTTGGGTTTCTTTTAGCGAAACCTCCGGTATCACAAACTATTGCGTATCCTAGTGAACTCTCTATTATAGTTCCGCGTGGACGAATATCATAATTAGCAGCAACCATTACATAATCACCAAGCATTTTTACCCCGTCATCACGAATCCAATATGGATATTTTTCTTCTGAATATCCCATTCTTCTCATCGTTCTTATCACGCTAGTCATGTTTAAATTATAATAAGATTCTTTCCCTGAAGGACCAATTACTACACCCTTACTTTTTGAAAGAACATCGCCATTCCAACCACCCTTTAAAACCGTAGTAGTACGAGTTGTGGTAGTAACTTCTTTAGTAGTCGTTGCAGACATCGTTTCCTCGGTGATTACGTTCGTAGTTGGCTTTACAGACGCAACATAGTTGTTAGGATCAAACGTCTTTTTTGTGGTAGAAACAGTAATTACATCTCCACTTCCTGCGGAAAACAATATTCCGGCTTTTGAAAAACCAATAAATGCCATTAAACAAATCACAAGGACTAATAATGCACCCTTAATTTTTCTATTTAAATGTTTCACTTTTTCACCTCATAACCCATTTATACGGGTTGTCAATAATGATATCATAAAAGATACTACAAGTCAAATTTACCACAAACAGCTTTGCCAGTTTCACTAATTACTTCTTGTAAAGAAAGACCTTTTATTTTAGATATTTCTTTAGCAACTAATATTACGTTATCAGGCACGTTGACTTTTCCACGAAATGGTTCTGGTGATAAATAGGGACTATCTGTTTCTAAAGAAAGATTACTAATATTAACTTCTCTTACAACCTCTTTTATCTCTTTTGCGTTTTTAAAGGTAACTATTCCACCAATACCTAGTAAAAAACCTAATTTAATGAATTCACTAGCCATTTCTAAACTTCCTGAATAACAATGGATAATACCACTACTATTATATTCTTTTAATAAATTATATGTATCTAAAAACGCTTTTCTACAGTGAACTATAACTGGTAGATTATTTTCTTTAGCTATTCCTAACATTTTTTTAAATACTAAAATTTGAGAATCTTTATTTTCCTTTGTCCAATAATAATCCAATCCAATCTCACCAATTGCCACAACTTTTCTTCTACTCGCCAAGATCTTTATTTTTTGATACACATCGTCATTAAAATCAGAAATGTTTTGAGGCCCAATACCAACGCATGCATAAACATTTTCATACTTATTCGCCAAATTTACCGCCTCAAAACTACTTTGTAAATCATACCCATTTATAATTATTTTGTTAACGCCAGATGCTAATGCTTTTTTTATTACAACTTCTGGGTTTTCATATTCACTTTTTAAAACATGACAATGAGAATCAATTAACATTTATACCACCAAAAAAATTATAACACATTAATGATATAATTTAATTATTAAAAACTTTATGAATAATATAAACACAATAGCAAAATAAACTAAATCCTTAAGTACACCACTTTCTAAGTATATAAGTGCTATTATAGATAACAATATTAAGAAAAATATAACTTTAGTTATAAAACTCTTCTTATCTTCTGTTAATGTGTTATGATGCATTACATATCTTCCTTTCATTAGGATTTGTACAACAATAACAACGTTAAAAATATAACATAATATAAAAATCATGTAAATAACTTGGACAATTAAATACTTAATTAGACAAAATTTTACAATTATTTTAATTAAATTGATTCAAAGTAACTCTCTAAAAACGAAATAGAAAATTTTATCAATTCATCATGACTTTCTAAAAAATTATTACCTAAGTTTTCTAAGATTAAGTATCCCGCTAAATCACCGTTAGGAGAAATAGGAAAAATATAATATGGCTCTTTTAACCTATAATCTTTTGTAAGTAATATTTTTTTATTTATATCATTTAATACACGTCCATCAAATTCAGAAGAAAGTTTATCATTTAATAAATCTAATACATTTGAGAAAACTATTTCATCAATGTTAGTTACAAAAACATTTGAATTCGTTTTAGATCCTAGTGCTTTAATAAATAAACTTATGAACTCATCTTTTTTATTTATTATTGTGTGTTTTTTAAGTAAAATCGTTTCCATGTCACTTAAAAATATCTCAAGTAATTCTCCTGGTTTAATATGCATGTTTTTTCTTATTTCCTTTGGGATTACAACCCTTCCCAACTCATCAATTCTTCTTGTTATTCCAGTAGTTTTCATACAATTCATCCCTTCTTTTTTAGAATGTATAAAACTGGTAAATTTATTCAATAACATCAAGCATTTTTATCAAATAATAAATAAAATGCATTTTTAAATTTTTTAGTTCTAAAGATATTCTTAATATATTATTAGAATATTTGACTTCAAAATTAGAACTAATATTAAATAACCTTGATAAAAGCTCCGCACCATCTTGTTTTTTTGAAACGATATTATTAAAGTATATGGTTATAACGTTTTGTAACTGTTCTACCTTAAACACACCTTTTTTCTTTGCGTTAACTTGAAATAATTCTTCCAACATATAAATTACTATATCTTCATCTAACTTGCCAAATCGGTCGGTTAATTCTTGCTTTATTTTAATAAAGTTATCATAACTATCAATCATATTTATTTTTTTATGGATTTCTATTTTTAAATCCTGGCTATCAGCATATTTATCACTTATGTGGGTTGCAACACTTATAAATGGCGTTTCATCTACGGGTTCATCTTTTTCTACAAAGTCATTACCCTTTAATTTTTCCACTTCTTCATTTAATATTTTTAGGTACATATCATATCCAATCGAATCTATAAAACCAGACTGTTCTGCCCCTAAAATATCTCCTGCTCCACGTATTGCAAGGTCTCTTGCCGCTAGGGCATATCCACTACCTAATTCTGTAAATTCTTTTATGGCATCTAATCTTTTAACCGCAATATCATTTAACTCTTTGCTTTTATTATACATTAAATATGCGTACGCAAGCATTTTGCCACGACCTATTCTTCCCCTTATTTGATAAAGTTGACTAAGTCCAAAATAATCTGCATCTAAAACAATTAAAGTATTAACATTTTGTATATCAATACCTGTTTCAATTATGGTGGTACATACTAAAACATCAAATTGTTTATTAATAAAACTCTCCATGGTAGTTTCAATTTGGTTTTTATTCATTTGTCCATGAATATAAGTAACTTTTGATTCAGGTACCAATCTTTTGATTCTTGACACCTGATTCTCTATCTTAGACACACTATTATATAGTATAAACACCTGCCCATCACGAGCTAATTCTTTATAAATAGCATCCTTTATAACTTGATCATTCTCCCTTAAAACATACGTTTGAATTGGGTACCTAAATGCCGGTGGGGTTTCTATTAAAGATAAACCTCTTACTCCAACTAAAGACATTTGAAGCGTTCTAGGTATAGGAGTTGCTGAAAGGGTTAAGACGTCTATATTCTCTTTATATTTTTTTATTTTTTCTTTATGGGTTACGCCAAATCTCTGTTCTTCATCAATAACTAAAAGTCCTAAATCCTTATACTTAACGTCATTACTTAATAATCTATGTGTACCTATTATTAAATCTATCTTACCGCTTTTTAAGTCATTTAATATACTTTCCTTTTTACTAGAAGAAACAAATCTGTTTAATACCGCAATGTTAACACCAAAACCAGAAAATCTTTCCATGGCGTTATCGTAATGTTGTTTAGACAAAATGGTTGTAGGACATAAAAAGCAAGCTTGTTTTCCAGATTTAATGGCCTTAAATATGGCTCTAAAAGCAACTTCTGTCTTACCATAACCAACATCACCACATAATAATCTATCCATTGGATAAGGTTGTTCCATGTCTTCTTTTATTTCTTTTATTACTTTTAATTGATCTTCCGTTTCTTCATATCCAAACCTACTTTCAAATAATAATTGTTCTTCATCATCACAAAGAAACGAAAAACCTTTGGAAAGTTTTCTTTTAGCAGAAGTTTCAAGCAATTCCTTTGCAATATCCTTAACCTTTCCTTTTACTTTAGCTTTCTGCTTTGCCCATTCCGTACCACCAAGTTTATTAATTTTTGGCTGTACTCCTTCATTTGATGAATATTTACTTATGTATTCTATTTTCTCTACAGGAATATATAGTTTATCAGAATCCTTATACATAACCATTAAAAAGTCCTTTTTTAATCCTTTTACGGTTAAGGTTACAATTCCTAAATATTTTCCTACGCCATGGTTTATATGAACGACAAAATCACCAGGTTTTAACTTATTTATATCTTTGATTTTTGACCCATATCTAAACTTACTTTTATATGTAATTGTCTTGTTATTTCCATAAAGTTCTTGGCTAGATAAATATACAAAATCATTTATTATAAACCCGTTTGAGATAGGCTCTTTTATAATGTTTATTACTTTATTACTTAGTGTTTTTTCGTCTGTTAAGATTGTTTTTACACTAGATTTATTCATAAAATCATTAATCTTTTTATTGTCTTCTAAAAAGGCAATAATGGTTTTGTTCATGTTAATCATTTTTAATAAAAAGTGATTAATCCTATCATAATTACCATTAAACTTTTCAATTTCAGATGAAGAATAGTTTTCCACAAGATAATTATTATCGTCATTATAATTATCCACAGAAGAAATATTTAAATATTTTTCTGGAATTAATCTTTTTAATTCATGCATATAGTTTTTTACATCAAACGTGTCCGTTTCTTTAAATTCCACTATTTCTTTTAAAATATTTAAATAAGATAAATTTATTGATTTTAAATCAATAAATACTAAAATGGCATTAGATACATAATCCGATAATGATGATACTTTATTAACAACCCTAGGAAGAAGACTTTGTCTATTTGGTACGTCACTTATTTTCTTTTCGTTTATAAATTCAGTAAAAGGCATTATTTTTACTTCATTTTTTTGACTTGTGGATAACTGTGTAGAAGCGTCAAATTCCCTTATATTTTCTATTTCATCATCAAAAAATTCTATTCTTATTGGAGAATCATATCCATAAGGAAATACATCCAAAATATATCCACGGTTAGAATACTCTCCGGTTTTTGTTACTAGGCTCTCTTTTTTATATCCAATTTTATTTAAATTATTTAGTAATTCATCACGATTTACTACGTCTTGAACCGTAAGGTTTATGTTCAAACTTTTCCATAAGTTTACATCAGGTAAAAATCTTAAATAACCCATTAAATTAGTAATAACTATTTTTTTATCAGTAGAATACGTAAGTTCACTTAATGTTTCTATTCGCTTTGACATTAAATCAGGAGATTCTGCTAAAATTTCACTTACCACAAAATCATCCATTGGAAATATTAAAACGTCATTGGTATTATTATAAGAAAGTAATTTATATAAATTATTTGCCTCATACAAAGTGTTAGTAACAAGTAATATATTACGCTTTGTAACATCAAAAAGATTCCAAACATAAGATGCTTGGACCCCATTAACAAGTCCAGTAACTAATACTGGGCCTTTACTATTTATAATCTTATTTTTAAAAATGTTTGGAACCATGTTATCACCTAGTTTTAGCTTTTAATTCTAGTATTATATTTACTCATAACTTGAGAAAACGGATGCGCTATTGAATCTAATACCGCGTTTGCAGCCTTTTCAATTGCTGGATTTAATTTATCATTTTCTTCTTTGTTCAATTTTTCTAAAACATAATCTTTAGTATCGATATTACGATCATTAGAAATTCCAATTTTTATTCGTTTATATTCGTTAGTTTTTAGCTGACTCTCTATATTTTTTAATCCGTTATGCCCTCCGGAACTTCCCTTTTCTTTTAGTTTAATGCTCCCTACTGGTAAATCTAAATCATCACTAATTACTATTATATCCTCAGTTTTAATATTAAGAAAGTTAACAAATTTTATCATAACATCACCGGATAAATTTATGAATCGTTGAGGCTTTATAAAAACAACCCTACACATATCGAAATAGCAATCAAAATAAAGCGCTCCATCCCTTTCTTTCCATTGTGAAACGCCTAATTTTTTAGCTATTTCATCAACTACTCTAAACCCCATGTTATGTCTCGTATTTTGATATTGTTTACCTGGATTTCCTAATCCAACAACTAACTTTATTTTCATTTACTACCTCCATCAAACATTTTCTTTATTTCACTAGTATAAGAACCATCCTCATTATGAACTATTATATTTTTTTCTATTTTAAATCCAGGTTTTCCATTTTTAGTTCCTTCTATTAAAATTAAATTTGAAGTTGAATTTGAAAATGGATAAACTATTTTTAATCTTTTTGGTTCAATATTATTTTGCCTCATTAATATTATTATATCAATTAACCTATCCGCCCGGTGAACTAAGGCTATCTTTCCATTATTTTTAAGAATCTTTCTTGCACACTTAAATATATCATTTAGACTAATGGAAATTTCATGCCTTGCAACAGCCTTAATTTCATTTTTATTAACACTACTTCCACTCATAATTTTAAAATATGGAGGATTACAGGTTATTAAATCAAAAGAATCAGTATCATATTTATTAATTAAATCTTTAACATCCATATTTAAAATAGTTACTTGATTATTAAGGTTATTTATACTAATGCTTTTCATAGCTAATTCATAAACCTCTTTTTGAAGTTCAACGCCAACTATACTTGACTTTGTTTTAGTACTTAAAAAAAGCGGAACAGGTGCATTTCCGCAGCAAAAATCAATTATTTTCATTTTATTATTAACTTTAACAAAGTTTGCAAGTAAAACAGAATCTAAAGAAAAGTTAAACCAATCAGAATTTTGAAATATTTTTAAATTAGAATAATTTAAAAGATCATTTATTACTTCCATTACTACCTGCCGTAACTTCTATTTCTTCTTCATCATCGGTTTTTAATTTATAACTTTTCTTTAAAACGTTAAGTTCAAATACCCTTCCAGTTTTACCTTCATATGTTACTAATTCACCTATTTTAGGTAAATCCTTCTTATATTCAGTATATACGTTATCTTCGTAACCTAAACAACATAACAATCTACCACAAGCACCATTTATTTTAGTTGGGTTTAAGGCAATTCCTTGATTCTTTGCCATATTTATTGACACACTATCAAAATTAGTTAAAAACTCACTACAACATAATGGTCTTCCGCAAGGACCAAGTCCTCCTATTTCCTTGGCCTTATCACGTACTCCTATTTGCCTTAACTCTATTCTGGTTTTATATTTTGCTGCTAATAACCTTGCTAGTTCTCTAAAATCAACCCTTTCGTCTGCGATAAATTTAAATATTAGTTTCTTCTTGTCAAAAGTATATGAAGCCTCATACAATTTCATGTCTAATTTTTCCGTTTCTACTAGTTTAACGGCATATTTTAAGGCTTTTGATGCATCAGATATGTTCTTATCATTCATTTGTTTATCACTTTCGGTTGCTACCCTTATAACATCCTTTAACGGTAAAAAAACGTTTTTTTCATCCACCTGTTCAACCTCAGTAACAGCTTGTCCAAACTGTAAACCCCTTTCCGTTTCTACAATCACAAAATCATTTAATTTTATTTTATTATTACCTGGGGAAAAGTAGTAAGTTCTGTTACCATTTAAAAATTTAACTCCTATTACTTTGACCATCTGTTATTTCTCCTATTCCAATTATAATGTTACTAACAAATAACGTTACATTAACATTGTACTCTAATTTTTTTACATTTTCTAAAATAAATGATATTTTTTTTATTAATACGTCGATGTTTTGATAAGTACATAAGTTTTTTATACCCGTTTCATTATTAAAATACTCCATATTCTTAAATATTTTGTAATTTAACGCATCCTTATACGATAAAAGCATTACTGTTAAAGCACCCTTTAACAATTCTTTTGTGTTAAATAAATTTAAAAATTCTTTTAACATGGTGAATGCTTTTGCATTACTACTTTCAATTGTAAATAAAAAATCTAACGTACTATTTATCAAATCTTCATCAAGACCTGACATATTTTTTATAAAATCCAAACCTTTTTTGATGTTATTATTATTTAGCTTTATTATTTGACACCTAGAAACAATTGTGTTTATTACGGAATTAAGATTAGTTGTAGTAAAAATAGCAACCGTGTTACTTTCGGGCTCTTCTAAAAACTTTAATAATGCGTTTGCCGCAGAAGAATTTAAAAATTCAACATCTTTCATAATATAAATTTGATTTTTTCCCTCGATAGATTTAGTTTGAAAAAAGCTTCTTAAGTTTATTATTTCTTCTTTTTTTATGATACCATTTATTGGTTCAATTATTTTTAACTCTGCAAAATTTCCAGACTTTATTCTTGAACATATATTACACTTTAAGCATTTTTCAGAATACTTATCTGGGCAAATTAACACTTTTGCAAAAGTTAAGGCACATCTTTCTAGTTCTTCATGGTCTTCACCCACAAGTAAATAAGCTTGTACGTTAACTGAAGAATTATTTATCTTACTTAAAATCCTACTTAAAACAGGTTGTTTTTCTACTACTACATCATACAATTAAATCACCTCTTTTAGTAGTTAAAAAGGAGAAATAATGCTAATCCAACAATTCCTGGTACATCAAATAAGCTTGCTACTATTATGGTTATTATGTTAATGGGAATCATCAAATTAAGAGATGATAAAAAGGTATTATAACCAAATAATAAAATCATTCCTATAACTACTTTTTTTAATATTTTTAATAGATATTTAAACATATTTTCACCTCTAGTAAAAAATATGTTTAAATGTTTATTTTATGATACTTCACTTCTGTTTTCTAATGCCATTTCTAGGGTTAAAGCATCTAAATACTCCATGTCTGCCCCTATTGGAACACCATGTGCTATTTGGGTAACCTTAACATTCGTATTTTCTAAAAGTTTTCTTATGTATAAAGACGTTGTATTTCCTTCAATTCCAGGCCTTAAAGCTAATATTATCTCCTTAATGTTTTCTTTTGTTATTCTTTCAATTAATTTATTAATTGATAAATCTTCTGGATTAATTCCATCCATTGGGGAAATAAGTCCACCCAAAACATGATATTTTGTTTTAAATACACCTATTTTTTCAAGAATAAACACGTTTTTTTGATTTTCAACAACACATATTATGCTGTTATCTCTATTTTTATCATCACAAAACAAACAATTGTTCAATTCTGATAAACATCCGCAGTTTGGGCAAGTTGTTATTTTGCTATTTATATTCAAGATTGATTCACCAAATTCTTTTACTTTATCATTTTCTAACCTTAAAATAGAAAAAGCGTATCTTTCGGCGGTTTTTTCTCCTACTCCCGGAAGTAATTTTAATGAATCAACAAGGTTTTGAAACGACTTAGGATAATTCATATTATTTAGCTCCTACAAGAAACTTTCTAAGGAACCAGCCTGACTTCCTAATTTATCATTTATTTCTTTATCAACTTTTTTTAGTGCATCATTCATGGCAATCATAATCATATCTTCTAATATTTCAAAATCTTCCTGGTTTAAAGAAGCATCTTGCTTTATCTTTACTGATATAACTTCTCTTTTTCCATTCATTTTAACGGTAACGAGTTCTGAAATTCCTTCAAAAGTCATCATTTCTATTTTCTTTTTTGAATTCATTAAATTTTTTTGCATGGCTTGTGCCTGCTTCATTAAAGCTTGTATATTCATTATTTTTCCTCCACTTCTATCAGCTCATTAAAATCATTCATTGAACTTTCTGTTTTTATTTTTTTTATTTGATCTAACAATTCTTTTTCATCTTTTAATTCCAGCTCGTTATTTTTAACTAACTTTACGTATTTTGGTCTTATACTTTGCCAGTATTCTTCAGTTATATATACTACTTTATATTTAGAATCGCATATTTTCTTTATTAATTCTGTGCTCAAATCGTAATCATTTTCAATTTTTAATAATAGTGTTTGCGCAGGAAGGGTAACTATGATTCCTTCTTTTGACGCTGCAACTGGCTTTCCTTCTAATAATATACCTGCACATTTTTTATAGGTATCACCTATTAAATAATCATTTAAATTTTCCCATAGATTTTTAATAAATTTTATCTCATCTCTAGATGAGTTTTTCAAAATATTATTTATTCTTACTTCTTTTAATTTATTAATAACTTTATCTAATTTACTATTTTTTATTGTATCTGGTTTATTTAATTTTTCTTGATTAGTTTTAATATAATGATTTTTATCATCATCTTTTTTCAATGTTTCACGTGAAACATTAAGTTTATCCATTACTTTTATTATTTGAATTTCAAAAGTAAGGTCATTTTGAGCACCATATTGAAGTTTGTTTAATAAATTTGAAATATTATCCATTATTAAATATAATTCTTCTTCACTATAATTATCTATAATTTGTAATTCATTGGTGTTTATATCATTTAAACATATATTTTTCTTATATAAAATACCTTGTTTTACAAAATTAACTAATTTTTGGGTTATCAAATAGAAGTCTTTTCCTTGATTGGACCATTTCATTATCATTTTTACAATTTTTTCATATTCTCTTTTTTGTAATGACGTAAAAAAATCAATTACTTCTGATTTTGAAATCGTTCCTAACAATTCTTGCACGTCTTTTAATGATATTTCATCGTCACAAAAAGCAAAAGCCTGATCTAACATACCTATGGCGTCTCTCATTCCTCCGTTTGAATTTTCAATAATTTCTGTTAATGCATCTTTTGTTATTTTTATTTTTTCTTGTTTTATTATGTTTTTTAAACATTTTTCCATTTGTTCTTTAGAAATGTTTTTAAAATCAAACCTTTGACACCTTGAAATTACCGTCACCGGAAGTTTTTGTGGTTCCGTTGTTGCTAATATAAAAATAACGTATTCTGGTGGTTCTTCTAACGTTTTGAGTAATGCGTTAAAAGCCCCTATAGAAAGCATATGTACTTCATCTATTATATATACTTTGTATTTTGACATTGAAGGAACTAAACCAACTTTATTTTTAAGTTCCCTAATTTCGTCTACTCCATTATTAGAAGCAGCATCAATTTCTATAATATCAGGATTATTATTTTCGTTAAACGACTTGCAACTATCACAACAATTACATGCATCACCCGTTGTATTATTAAGGCAATTTATTGCTTTTGCAAATAATTTTGCACTACTTGTTTTACCAGTTCCCCTTGGGCCAGTAAATAAATATGCATGGCTTAATTTGTTGTTTTTTATTACGTTTCTTAACGTTTTAACTATCGTGCCCTGACCATAAAGTAATTCAAAAGATTTTGGTCTATACTTTCTGTATAATGTTTGATACGCCATACATATTCTCCTTTCTAATACGATAATATTATAACATCTAAATAAATTTTTTAAAACTAAAAGATAATGTTTCACGTGAAACATTATCTCCTTTTCTTAAAGAAAGTTTGAATTATATTTAACGATTGTCTTTCATAATCTTTTAGAAATATAAAATCACTTTTATTAGTTACTATTTTTTCATCTTTTTTTAACGTGAAATAAACTTTACCAATTCTACTTAATTTTATTGCTTCAGTACACATTTTACATGGTTCTAATGTCACGTACATTTCACATTCGTTTAATCGCCAATTTTTTAATCTTTTTGAAGCTTTCGCTATTGCAATTATTTCAGCATGTAAAATAGCATTTTTCTTTTTTTCAACCATATTATGTGCCTTTGCAATTATTTTATTATCTTTAACAATTATTGCACCAACTGGAACTTCCCCATGTCGTGACGCTTTTTTTGCTTCTTCTAGCGCTAATTTTATATATTTATCAAGCATTTTTAACTCCTATATGTTTCACGTGAAACATTTATACATAAAATAAAAGCACACACGAAAAGAGGTTATTAAGGCTGCTATTTTTCAATCCTGACCTGATTCTAACATTTCCGTTGTGCAATGCTATTCTATTATATTATTTAAAAATAATCAAGAGTTTTATAATGTTCCACGTGAAACATTGTATTTTTAAATAATTTAAATTATAAGTATCTACGACTCGCTAACTTCAGTTTCACCATTATTTTCTACTTCATTATCTAAACTTTCTTCTTTTTCAACAACCGAAACTGTTGATACTTTTTGACCTTCTCTTAAATTTATAAGTCTAACTCCCTGAGTCACCCTACTCATCTGGGAAATTTTATCTAACGAAATTCTAATAACAATTCCCTGATCAGTGATAATCATTAAGTCCTTATTGGAAGATACCGTTTTAAATACTACTATGTTACCGTTTTTTTCAGTTATGTTTAATGCTTTAACACCTTTACTTCCACGGTGGGTTAATCGGTATTCTTTTATGTTAGTTTGTTTTCCATAACCTTTTTCCGTAACTACAAGTACGTTTTGTCCTTCTTTTGCAATTTCAGCACCAACACAGAAACAACTTTCAGATAATTCAATACCTTTTACTCCACTTGCGGTTCTTCCTATTATCCTTACTTCGCTTTCATTAAATCTATTCATACGTCCGTCGTTAGATGCAATAACTATTTCATCATTACCATTTGTAAAGTGCACTGATAAAACTTCATCATTCTCTTTTAGAGTTATAGCTATCTTACCATTTTTTCTGATGTTTTCAAATTCACAAACATTTGTACGTTTAATTAAGCCTTTCTTAGTAACGATAACTAAATATTTATTATTCTCATCACCATTATCTAATAAAATGTTATTAACTTTTTCGTCTTTTTCTATTGGTAATAAATTAATTATTGGTAAACCTTTTGATTGTCTTGAAAATTCTGGTATTTCATATCCTTTGATTCGATATACCTTTCCTTTATTAGTAAAGAACATTACGTAATTATGTGTTGTTCCTGATTTTAATATTTCTACAAAATCCTCGTCGTTCGTAGACATTCCTTTAATACCTACTCCACCTTTGTTTTGTAATTTATATGTATCCGTTGTCATCCTTTTAATATATCCATTATGAGTAAGAGCTATTATTATGTCTTCTTCTGGAATTAAAGATTCATCTTCAATGTAATCAATGGCGGTCATATCAATAGAAGTTCTTCTTTCATCAGCGTATTTTTTCTTTATTTCTAACATTTCTTCTTTTATTATGTTTAATACTTTTTGTTCTGACGCTAATATTTCTCTTAAGTTTTCTATTTCTTTTAGCAACTCATTTAGTTCGTTTTCTATTTTATCTCTTTCTAATCCAGTTAATCTTCTTAGTCGCATTTCAAGAATACTATTACTTTGAATTTCAGAAAGACCAAATTTGTTCATTAACTTTTCTTTTGCATCTTGGTCATCTAGCGCCCCTCTAATAATTTTAACAACTTCATCAATGTTATCTAAAGCTATTTTTAAACCTTCTAAGATATGAACCCTTTTTTCATCTTCGTTTAGTTCGTATCTAGTTCTTCTTATGATAACTTCTTTTTGATGATCAATGTATTTTGAAATAATATCTTTTAATCCAAGTGTTTTTGGGGTACCATTATCTATTACTAAAAATATTATTCCATAATTAACTTGGAAATTAGTATGTTTATATAAATTATTTAGCACAACCTGGGCGTTTGCGTCTTTTTTTAATGTTATGGTTATTTTTACACCTTTTTTTAAATCCGTATGATAATCTGAAATTCCTTCTATTATCTTACAATGAACAAGTTCCGCAACTTTGTTTTTTAATTCTAACGTGTTTGTTCCATATGGTACTTCGGTTATAACTATTTGACTATGATTTCCTACTTCTTCTATGGATGCCCTACTTCTTATTGTTATGCTTCCTCTTCCGGTTTCATAAGCTTTTTTTATTCCGGAATTACCCAAAATTATTCCTCCAGTTGGAAAATCAGGGCCTTTTATGTAATGCATTAAACCATTAACATCTATATCCGGATTATCTATGTAAGCAATACAACCATCTATTACTTCTCCTAAGTTATGAGGAGGAATGTTCGTTGCCATACCTACTGCAATTCCCATTGAACCATTTATTAAAACGTTAGGTATCCTTGATGGTAACACAACTGGTTCAGGACTAGTTTCATCAAAGTTTGGCATCATATCAACCGTATCTTTTTTTATGTCTCTTAGCATTTCTAAAGAAATTTTAGATAGTCTTGCTTCAGTATAACGATATGCTGCTGCACCGTCACCTTCTATGTTACCAAAGTTACCATGGCCATCAACTAACATGTACCTTTGGTTAAAATCTTGTGCTAATCTTACCATTGCATCATATATTGATGAATCTCCATGAGGATGATAATGTCCCATTACATAACCAACCGTTGTTGCACTTTTTTTATGTGGTTTATCCGGAGTGTTTCCCTCTTCATACATTGACCATAATATTCTTCTGTGCACTGGTTTTAAACCATCTCTTAAATCTGGTATGGCACGAGATGTTATAACACTCATTGAATAATCAAGGAAAGAATCAGAAATTTCTTTTACTATATCATTTTTTGCATGAGAGTCTCTTTCATGAAAAGTTCCTTTAAATTCGTTGGTTTCTTCTATTTTGTTTTCTTCTTTTTCTTCCATTTATAAGACCTCCTATATATCTAAGTTTTTAACATAACGTGCGTTTTGTTCAATGAATTCCCTTCTAGGCTCTACTTCTTCACCCATAAGTTTATTAAACATTGCGTCCGCTAAAACGCAATCATCTACCGTTATTTTTCTTAGTGTTCTTTTTTCTATATCCATGGTGGTTTCATTTAATTCTTCTGCATCCATTTCGCCAAGACCTTTCATACGTGCTATCTCTGCTCTTTGTCTTACGTTTTCAGGTAGTGATGCTAAATATGCTTCTTTTTCGCTTTCATCTAGTACGTATTTTCTTGTTTTACCATGCATTATTCTAAATAATGGTGGTTGTGCTGCATAAACGTGCCCTGCTTCGACAATAGGTCTAAAAAACCGATAAAATAAAGTAAGTAATAGTACTCTTATATGTGAACCATCAACATCGGCATCGGTCATTATTATTATTTTATCATACCTTAACTTTGATAAATCAAACTCATCACCAATACCCGTACCAAAAGCAGTTATAATGGTTCTTATTTCTTCATTTCCTAATGCTTTATCTAATCTTGCTTTTTCTACGTTTAATATTTTACCTCTTAAAGGAAGAATTGCTTGAGTCATAGAATCTCTTCCTTTTTTTGCACTTCCTCCTGCTGAATCTCCCTCGACTATAAAGATTTCTGATACCTTAGGATCCTTACTCTTACAATCAGATAATTTTCCAAAAAAGTTTGTTGTTGCTAAGTCACTCTTACGTGTTATTTCCCTTGCTTTTTTAGCGGCGTTTCTAGCACGTGAGGCAAGCATTGCCTTATTAACAATTATTTTTGCTTCTTCTGGATTTTCAAGTAAAAATTTTTCAAATCCCTCTGAAAATACTTTATCTGCAAGTTTTCTAACCTCTGAATTTCCTAATCTTCCTTTTGTTTGTCCTTCAAACTGTGGATTTGGATGCTTACAAGATATAATCATCGTGATGCCTTCTTTAACATCATCACCAGTTAATGATTCATCTTTTTCTTTTAAGATTCCTGCTTTTCTTGCATAGCTATTGATAACTCTTGTTAATGCTCTTTTTACACCCTCTTCATGAGTTCCACCATCATGGGTATTAATGTTGTTAACAAATGAATATATATTGTCATTATAGCCAGTATTATATTGTAAAGCAACTTCAAAAAATACGTTATCTTCCATACCTTCTAAGTGAATAATATCATCATGAATTGGAGTTTTACCCTGGTTAATAAACTTTACGTATTCAGAAATTCCTCCTTCATAAATAAAGGTTTCACCAGTGGTATCTTCTTCATCTCTATCATCCCTTAACGTTATTCTTAATCCTTTATTTAAAAACGCAAGTTCTCTTACCCTTACCTTTAACGTTTCATAATCATAAATATCAGTATCAAATATATCTGGATCAGGTTTAAAAGTAACCCATGTTCCAGTTCTATTTTCTTCACAATCACCTATTATTTTTAATGGTTCTTTGGTTTTTCCACCGTTTTCAAATCTTATTCTGTGTATTTTACCATTTTTATAAACCGTTACTTCTACCCACTTAGATAAGGCATTAACAACCGATGCACCAACTCCGTGAAGACCTCCTGATACTTTGTATCCTCCGCCACCAAATTTACCACCTGCGTGTAAAACCGTGTATACGGTTTCTACCGTAGATATTTTTGTTTTTGGATGAATATCAACAGGAATACCACGACCATCATCTTTTACGGTAACCGAATTATCTTTATTAATAATGATTTCAATGTTATTACAATAACCCGCTAAAGACTCATCAATCGCGTTATCAACTATTTCCCAAACCAAATGATGTAATCCCTTAACATCAGTTGTACCAATGTACATACCAGGTCTTTTTCTTACTGCTTCTAACCCCTCTAATACCTGTATATCCGACGCATCATAATGCTCATTTTTTTCTTCCATCAATTATTCCTCCCTTACTAAATTACCATCTTCTACGACGTAAATATCAGCTTTTTCTTTTAAACTTTTATTTAAATCTTTTATGTCAGTAGTAGTTATAAAAATTTGTACATCCTTATTAAAATAATTAATAATATTATTTTTCTTTACTTCATCAAGTTCACTAAATATATCATCAAGTAAAATTACTGGCTTTATGTTTTTTTCTTGTATAAAAACCTCTATTTCAGATAATTTTAAGCTTAAAACCGATAGTCTTTGTTGTCCTTGAGAACAAAAAGCATTAACATCTAAATCATCTAAGTACATTTTAAAATCATCCCTATGACATCCCAAAAGGGTTGTCTTTTGAAGGATTTCATTCATAAATATCGAATTATATCTTTCTTTTAATAATGATTTTAAATTTTCATCATTAATGTCTTTTTCACTAATAAAACCTTGATAAACCATTTTAAGTGTTCCCATTTTAGCAATATCATTAAATACTATTTTTAAATGATCATTAATTTTATTAATAAAATCATATCTCATTTTAGTAATTTCAATATTTCTATCAATTAGTTTATCAGTAATTATGTTAAAATAAGTCCGGTCAAATTTCGCGTTATTCTTTTGTTTTAAATATTCATTTCTCTGTTTAAGAATCTTATTATATTCCTTTAATACTAAAACATAATCATTTCGGAACTGAGATAATTCTATGTTTAAGAATCTTCTTCTAACTGAAGGAGTTCCTTTAATTATGTCTAAGTCATCTGGACAAAACATAATAACGTTAAACCTTGATAAATAATTACTTATTTTCTTTTGAATAATGTTATCAACCAAAACTTTTTTTCCATTAGCATTTAATAAAATAGATAATGAATGATCATTTTTTCCATCATTAAAAACACCAGATACTTTGGTATATAATTCATTATTTTTTATTAAATTTAATTCATTATGTGTTCTGTGAGATCTTGTTATTGCAAGAAAATATATACTTTCAAGTATGTTAGTTTTTCCCTGGGCATTATTTCCTATAAATATGTTTACGTTTTTTTTAAAATTAAGAAAAACATTAGAAATATTTCTAAAATTTTGTAACTGTATATTTTTTAAAAACATAATATAATCTTTTAAAGCCCATTTAAACCACCTTTAACTACTTTGAATATACTACCACATACATACTTATTATATCACAAAATGAGCCTTATTTTATATTATTTAGTAAAATTTAATAAAATAATTTAATTATTTTTGAAAATCAATTATTCTTTTTGATAGTATTGCCTCTAATCTGGTGGCTCTTAGTACCTGGTTATCCACAACTCCATACGATAATTCTAATTTTATTTTTTTTCCACAATTAAACTTAATTATTGTGTCACCATATAATTTATAATAGTTATTAATTTTATCTAAAGATATCCAGGAACACTTTTCTAACCTTGGTGAACATGTTGGAAAAAATATTATTTTCATACTTTCCTCTATAATAATTGGAGCTTTATGTGATATTCCTAAAATATTTTTTGTACCATTTAACCTACCAGCATATGAACTTCCAAAAAATCTACAACTATTATCAATAATTTTAGTAGGTGATAAATTAATAAAAAATTCATTTTGTTCCTCTATTATTTTTGATTTCTCTTTTCCATAAGATATTATTGCAAGCGTTTCTTTATTAATTTCATAATTTTTCATCCAAAACTCTCCCTTTAAAAATAATGTAATATATTATTCATAAAGTTTTTAAATATTTTGTCAAATTTTGTTTAAATATAATAAAAAAAATTAGCAACAGCTAATTTAATATGTTTTAATTGGTAAGATAAGTTGTAATAAACTATCGTCTTTTTCGTCTAATACTATTATAGGTTGCACTTCATTATTGAAATTTAAGATAACGTTTTTACTCTCTATAGATTTTATTGCATCCATCATAAATCTTGAAGAAAAAGATATACTTATGTTTTTATCATTATTTTTTTCTACCAATATTTTTTCTTCAACTTTACCTATTTCTGGAGAATAAGAAGATACAACTACCTCTTTATCTTCACACTCAAACTTAATGATATTCTTATCTTTTTCACTAGTTAATAAAGAGGCTCTATCTATTACGTTATATAATTCATTTGTGTTAGTTTTAATAGATAATTCAAATTTTTCTGGTATTAATCTATTTACATCAGGAAATGTTCCAGAAAGTACTCTTGTTTGAAATAAAGTATTATCAAATTTAAATAAAACCTTATTATTAAAAATGTGCATTTCCATATCACTACCATTTTCTTCTAATATTTTTGTTAATTCTATTAAATTTTTACCTGGAATAACAACGTTAACTTCCTGTTCAAAGTTATTGTTTAAAGTTATTCTTTTTTTAGCAAGTCTGTAAGAATCAGTTGCAATACATTCTAACTTATTTTCACTTATTTTAAAGTTAATTCCAGTTAAAATTGGTCTTGTTTCTTGTTGAGAAACCGCAAAAGATGTTTTATATATTAAATCTTTAAATTCACTCTTTTTTAATATTACTGGATCCTTTTTTTCTTCTAAATCTAAATTAGGAAATTCATTACCATCCATACAGTTTAAGTTAAATTCCGAATTACCACATGAAATTAAAACTTTAATTCCATCTAATAATTCTATATTAACTATTCTTCCTTCAAGTTTTCTAATTATTTCTAAAATGTATTTTCCTTGGATAACAGTACAACCAACATTATCAATCTTATCTAACTTATCTTTATCGATAAAGTTTTCAATACTTATATCATTGTCACTTGCGCTTAAGAATAAACCATTATTTGTTAAATTAAACTTTATACCTGATAAAACAGGAATTAAATTCTTACTTGATAAAGCTTTACTAACAGAGTTTAAACTTTGAAGTAAAACATCTTTTTTTATACTAAATTTCATTTTTATTACTCCTTTATTTATTTTTTATATTTAATTTATTTTTATTATTACTGTGGATATTGTGGATAAGTTTTATTTCCATTACAAAATAAGGTAATAAACAATATTTTTAATCCACAATCAAAGTTTATAAATTAATATTTATCCACTTATTTATATTTTACTTTTTAAAGCATCAATTACTAATTTAAACTGCGGATTTTTTTTGATTTCATTTTCTATTTTATCAACTGAATGCATAATTGTTGAATGATCCCTTCCACCAAATTGTATACCTATTTTAGGAAAGGATTCTTCAGTTGTTGTTCTGCATAAGTATATAGCTACCTGCCTTGGAAAAGCAATACTTGCTTTTCTTTTTTTAGATTTTAAATCCTCTACCGTTATATTATAATAATCTGCCACAATTTGCTGTATTTTTTGAATGTTATTTTTAGTAAAGGAAGCTTTTGATAGATAATCTTTTAACGCTTCAATAGCTAGTGCTAAATCAATGTTTCTTGTATTAAACATGGTTGCGTATGCAATAACCCTTGTTAATGCTCCTTCTAATTGTCTTACATCAGATTCACAATTATTAGCAATGTAGGAAATAACGTCATCATTTATAGTACCATCCATGTTTTGCCCGATTATCTTTTTTCTAAGAATTTGGACTCGCATTTCATAATCTGGTGGATATATGTTAACACTAAGTCCCCAATTAAATCTCGTTCTTAATCTATCCTCTAATTTTTTTAAATCATCAGGAGATCTATCGGAAGAAATAATTATTTGTTTATTATCGTCATATAAATTATTAAAGGTGTTAAAAAATTCTTGTTGTGTTTGTGTTGCGCCTCCTAAAAATTGAATGTCATCAATTATAAGCACATCAACTCCCCTATACTTATTTTTAAAATTATCGATGTAGCTAAAATTAGTTCCAGATTCATCTTTCTTATTAATATTAAGAAAGTCTGATATAAATTGTTCACTAGTTACGTATAGTACTTTCTTATTTGAGTTTTCTATTATAAAATTACCAATAGCATGCATCAAATGAGTTTTTCCTAGTCCACTATTTCCATATAAAAATAGTGGATTATAAGTTTTACCCGGATTTTCTGCAACCGCCACGGCAGCCATATAAGCAAACTTATTACTTTCACCAACGATAAAAGAATCAAAGGTATATTTTGAATTTATATTTGATTTTTCTGGAGTGTTTAACGGTACTCCAATGTTTTCTACGTCAATGTTTATATTTTGATTAATTTCATCTTCAAAAACAAATTCAAAATCAAAACTAGTATTCGTTATTTCATTAAATATGTCTGATATTGTTTGGTACCAAGTTTCTTGTAAACTCTTTTTTTGGAGTGGTGAATCAACTAATATTTTTGCAACGTTATTTTCAAGAGACAATAATTTCGTATTTTTAAACCAAGTATCATATGATAAAGAAGATATTCTAGGTTTAAGTTTTTCTAGGAAATTATTCCATAGACTTTCTATGTTCATAATAACCTCCCTTCCCCCTATAAAAAGTTTTATTTACTCTATTTTATCAAAAAAAAAATATAAAAACAATGGATAATGATGAATAATTTTTTATCCACAAGATTTTTCCACAATAAAAAGTCTTATTTTTCAAGCTTATTTTTTAATATTAACTTTTCCACAAAATAATAAAAGTAAAAAAATAAACATGTAAATAAAAGTTTTCCACAATATGTTAATAAATACAAATTTAGTAAAAAATAAACTAATAAAATAAAAGAAACTTGTGGAAAAGTATGTTTATAATTGTTTTTTTGTTATAATTTTTAATATGAAAAATATTATATATGATTACTTCAAACAAATTAAAAAAATAAAAGCTGTATATAAAAAAGGTTGACAATTATATAAATAACCCTTATAATATTCGTGTTTAAAAAAGAGGAAAAACTGAAAATAAAATGGAGGTGTAAGTATGAAAAGACCTTTTCAACCAAATAACCATAAAAGAAAGAAGAATCATGGATTTTTTTCTAGAAAGTTAGCAGGTACTGGTATTTTAAATAAAAGAAGATCTAAGGGGCGTAAGAAATTATCAGCATAATTCCACTTATTTAGGTAAGTGGTTTTTTGTTATAACAAGAGGTGTTTATTTATGAAGAAAAAAAATATTATTAAGGAAAAAAGAGATTTTGATAGGATATTTAGATTTAATAATCAAACGAAATCAAAGTATGCTTTTTTATATACTTATGATACAAATAAAGAACATCGATTTGGTATATGTATTTCAAAAAAATTAGGTAATGCTGTTACAAGAAACAAATTGAAACGGCAGATTAAGGATATAATTGATAAATCAAAGTTGCATTTTACAAATAAAGATTATATAATTGTATTAAAGAAAAGTGCTGTTGGTACTGAGTATTTATTATTAAAGGAAGATATATTAAATCTTTTACAAAAATAAAACGAATAGGAGATAAATACCAAATGAAAAAAACAAGAAAAATAATCGTGTTTTTTTTACTACTTTTTTTATTAACTGGTTGTACAAAGCAGTTAGTCGTTGAAAAAACTAATGATAGTGGTAAGAAAACTAAAATGGTTGTTAAATATGACGTAGGAAAAAACGCAACTGGTCAGGCTCTTACTAAAAACATATTATGTAAGCCTACGGATAAAGACTTGTTAAGTATATATAACAAGAATGGAATAAAGACTAATAAGTTAGTAAGTTGTAGTAATTTTACTCCAACCCTAAAATCAAATGAAGGATTATGGGATAACATTTTTATAAAACCTCTTGCTTGGTTAATTTTAAAATTAGGTTACCTTGTTAAAAACTTTGGTTTAGCTGTTATATTAGCGGGTCTTGCAATAAGATTAATTTTATATCCGGTAACTAAAAAAAGTGCGATGCAATCAGAAAATTTAAAAAAAGCCCAACCAGAATTACAAAGGTTAGAAAAAAAGTATGCTAAAAAAGCCGATGACCAGCAGGCAATGATTCAAAAAAGTCAAGAAATGATGGCGATATATAAAAAATATAATATTTCATTATTCTCAGGTTGTTTAGTTGCAATTGTTCAATTACCTTTATTCATAGCGTTTTTAGAAGCTATAAATAGAACACCTGCTATCTTTGAGGGAAGCTTTTTAGGTTTACAATTAGGTACAACACCATGGTTTGCATTATCGCAAGGACATTGGTTTTATATAATTTTACCAATATTAGTATTTATAGTTACGTTTTTATCATTTAAATTTACTAAAAATGATGTTGCGGATAATTCAAACCCAGCGGCAGATTCAACAAAAATGATGATGAACGTTATGGTAGTAATAATTACAATAAGTTCATTTCAGTTGTCTACAGCAATTGGTTTATATTGGATAACTTCAAGTTTATTTACGGTTGTTCAAAACTTATTGGTACAAAGAGGTGGTAATGATGCTAGAATTAAAAAATCATAAATATGAAGGTAAAAAAGATGATGAACTTTTAAACAAGGCATTAACAGAATTAAACGCATCAAAAGATGAAGTTTATTATTCAATAAATGAAGAAATCTCTGGGGGTTTATTTAAATCAAAAAAATATTATTTAACAATAATTCTAAAAGATGATGTTGTTGAGTACGTTAAATCTTATTTAAAAGAAATAACTGATTTAATGAATATTAAGGTAGAGTTTGAAACTGCAAAAAGAGAAAATTATATTAAGGTTAACATGATATCTAACAATAATGCAATATTAATAGGTAAAAATGGTAGAACCATGGAATCATTACAATCTTTAATAAAACAATCAATTCAAAGTAAAGCAGAGCTAAAAATTAACGTTATTTTAGATGCAAATGGTTATAAGGAAAAACAACAAAAAAACATTGAAAGATTAGCCGTTAAGTTAGCTAAAGACGTTGTTAAAACAGGAATAGAAGTTAAAATGGATAGAATGAATTCCTTTGAAAGAAGATT
>CANPXR010000002.1 GCA_947586655.1 uncultured Bacilli bacterium
TCTAAAGTAAAATCATTCTTATATTTTTTATAATCAATTATTTGACCAATAATCGTAGATTTCCAACCTTTAAACTTATGAGACCAATCGGATAATTGCTTTGGGGTTTTACCTTTTAATTTTTCTTTAACTCGTCTCATTATACTTATTTCATCTTCATTAAAGAAATTAGTATCATAATCACCATTAGATTCGAACATAATTTTTTCTTCATCTGTAGTTATCACTTTAAAATATCCATTATTTAATAAATAATTGATTACTTCATTATGATTATCTATTATTGGTCCATAAGGCGCTTTAGCATATTTTAAAGTGGTAAGCGGTTTATTAAATATTTTATTATGCTCAAAATCAAGGGCAAACATATTTTTCATAAGACTAGTGCTATATAAACTATTATTACTTAACATGTATAAAAAGCAATTAATAGTTTTTACATGCTCATAAAGACCCATTTGTTTTAATAAAACATAATAATCATCCTGAAGACGATTTTTATTATAAAGCATTATTTTTAACATTTCTTCTTTTGAATCCTTTAACTTTTTATATGTATCCAAATATTCCTTTTGAGGAAATGATTCTTTATTTTCATATCTTATTATTGTTTTTTTTGACCAACCCAATATTTTAGAAAAGGATTCTTGAGATAAATTATATGAATTTCTTATTTTTTTAAAATCATCAAAAGTTAAACCATACATCTTTAAATACTCATCATATACGTTTTGTATTTGATCATATTCTGGTACATCAATTTCATTATCACAGCGTGAACATTTAAAAACATTCTCATCAATTAAAACATATTCACCGTTAATTTTATATTTGTTTTTACATCTTACTTTTTTAGGAATAACCATTTTATCACAATTATAACAATAAGTTTTTTCCATAATATTATTTTCTCCTTTCCTTACTATCCTCATGAAAAGATAAACACACAACTAATCCTTGATTAGTTTCCCTATATGTTAATTTTATATATACATTCTTTTTATTAATCTCTTTTTTGAATTCAAAAATTTCTGAATTCGTATCTCTTCTTGTATCTCTATCGAATGATACGTCAAAACAATCTTCTTCTTTTAGTTCTAATATGTATTTCCATATATCTTCTTTATTAATAATTCCTATATCAATAATAGCTTGTTTATAATTAACCTTTTTTCTATTTATATCATAAGTTCTAGGCTCTATATATCTTTTTTTTCTTCTTATTAAATCCTTGCTAATTTTTAAAAAACTTTTTACCGCAATTTCATCTTGGGTTGATAGCACATAAAAACTCCTTTCATAAAAATTTTTACTGCTATTATAACTATAACAAAAAATATTGTTGGTGTCAATTGTCACCGACAATATTTTTGGCTTATTTATTCTATAAAAATCTACACTTATTAGGTGCAGATTTTTTTACTTTATCCCTTATAACTATTTTTGTATTCACCAGATTTTATATCATCAATCCAATCTTGATTATTAATATACCAGTCTATTGTTTCTTTCATTCCAGAATCAAAATCGTAAGTTCTATCCCATCCTAATTCTTCTTCAACTTTAGTTGAATCAATAGCATATCTTCTATCGTGACCAGGCCTATCACTTACGAATGTTATCAAACTTTCTGGCTTGCCTAACTGCTTTAAAATAGTTTTTACAACCTCAAGATTGGTTCTTTCAGAATGTCCGCCTAAATTATAAATTTCTCCTTCACGACCATTTCTAACAATTAAATCAACACCAACATTATGATCGTGAACATGAATCCAATCACGGACATTATCACCTTTACCATATACAGGAATTGGTTCATCATTTAAAGCTTTGCTAATAACTACTGGTATTAATTTCTCAGGGAATTGATATGCACCATAATTGTTAGAACACCTTGATATGGTTATAGGTAGTTTAAATGTTCTCGCATAAGCTAAAACTTGCAAATCGGCACCCGCTTTTGATGCTGAATAAGGGCTTGAAGTATGAATCGGGTTTTCCTCGGTAAATAATAAATCTGGTCTATCGAGTGGTAAATCACCATATACTTCATCCGTAGATACCTGATGATATCTTTTTACTGGGTGGTTGCCTTCATTTTTCATCATTTTTACCGCGTTTAGTAATGTCATTGTTCCAAGAATATTTGTATCTGCAAATAAATTAGGATTTTTTATTGAATTATCAACGTGTGATTCTGCTGCAAAATTTATAACATAGTCAAATTCTTCTTCTTTAAACAAGTCAAATACAAGTTCTTTATCTCTTATATCACCCTTAATAAATTTATAATTGGTTTTACCTTCTAACGATTTAATATTATTATAGTTACCTGCATAAGTTAATGCATCCAAGCAAACAAAGTTATCTTCTGGATATTTATTTACTACATAATGTAAGTAATTACTTCCTATAAAACCAGCTCCGCCAGTTATTAAAAACTTACTCATTATTTTCCTCCTTATCTAACAAAGATAATATGTATCTACCATATTCTGTTTGTTTTAAATTTTCACCCAAATTCTTTAGCTGTTCATCATTTATAAAACCTTGTCTCCAAGCAATTTCTTCAAGACAAGCTATATATAATCCTTGACGTGATTGAACGGTTTCTACAAACATACCAGCCTTCATCATATTTGAGGGATTACCAGTGTCTAACCATGCCATTCCCCTTCTCATAAGTTTTACCTTTAATTTTCCACGATTTAAATATTCATTATTTATCGAGGTTATTTCTATTTCTCCCCTTGCGGATGGTTTAACACTCTTAGCTATTTCAACAACTTTATTGTCATAAAAATACAAACCTGGAACAGCATAATTTGATTTAGGGTTTTTGGGTTTCTCTTCAATTGATAAAACCTTACCATCACTATCAAATTCAACAACTCCAAATTCTCTTGGATTGCTAACAGGATATCCAAATATAGTAGCACCATTCTTATTATTTTTAGCTTGTTCTAATAAATCAGTTAATCCTTGTCCATAGAATATATTATCTCCTAAAATAAGACATACATTTTCATTCCCAATAAATTCCTCTCCAAGAATAAATGCGTCTGCTAATCCCCTTGGCTTATCTTGAACTTTATATTCAAAATTAACGCCTATATTCTTACCATCACCTAATAATTTTTTGTATAAAGGTAAATCGTGTGGAGTAGATATTATTAATATATCTTTAATACCAGCTAACATCAAAATTGATATTGGATAATAAATCATTGGTTTATCATATATAGGTAACAATTGCTTTGATACTGATATAGTTAGTGGATAAAGTCTAGTACCTTTTCCACCTGCTAAAATAATTCCCTTCATAATACCTCCTAATACTTATTTATTATATCTATAACATAAGATACTTCATCATTCGTAATCCCATAATACATTGGTAAACTAATAACTTCATTAGCGTATTTTTCAGCTATAGGAAAACTTAAATTATTATACTCTGAATATGCTTTTTGCTTATGAATTGCTGTTGGATAATGAATTAAAGTTTTTATTCCATTTTCACTTAAGTATTCTTGAAATTTTTTTCTATCTTCTACCCGAACAACAAATGAATGCCACACATGATAATTAGTTTTGGAAACTATAGGAAGAATTATTTTTTTATTTTTAATTTCATTTAAATATCTATTTGCTACTCTATTTCTATATTCATTCCATTTATCTAACCTTTTTAATTTAACGTTAAGTATAGCTGCTTGAATTTCATCTAATCTTGAATTAACTCCTTTTAATTCATGACAATATTTTTTAATGGAACCATAGTTACGTAGTTTTTTCACTTCTTCTGCTATATTTTGATTATTTGTAACAACACAACCTCCATCTCCCATTGCTCCTAGATTTTTTCCGGGATAAAAACTAAACTCAGCTGCATCCGCCAAAGACCCTGCTTTTTTACCCTTATATGTTGCACCATGAGCTTGTGCTGCATCTTCTAAAACATATAAATTATGTTTTTTTGCAATTTTATTTATTTCATCCATATCAGCGCATTGTCCATATAAATGAACTGCTATTATCACTTTTGTTTTATTTGTTAATTTCTCTTCAATTTTTGTTGGATCTATTGTATAGTCCTCTTTTACCTCTACAAAAACTGGTCTAGCCCCTATGTTAGAAACAGCTAATGCTGTTGCAATAAACGTATGTGACGGAATTATAACATCATCACCCGTTTGAACTCCCATAGCTCTTAAGGCCAATGTTAAACCATCTAAGCCATTACCACAACCAACACAAAATTTAGTTTGACAATAATCAGCGAATTTCTTTTCAAAATTTTCTAATTCTTTTCCATCTATAAACCAATTACTTTCTAATACTTTTGTTACTGCTACTTTTATATCTTCTTCAAGCTCATCATGCATATAATTAAATTTAGAAAAATCAACTTTCATTTTCTCCTCCTAAAGTAAGTTTTAGCTTTATGTTCATATATATTATAATCCCTGATATAGTCTGATTCATCATACTCATGGCTTGCTAATACAAGTAGTACAGAATTCTCAGAAAAATCAAACATTTCTCTCCATACCATTGGGCCAATATAAAGTCCTTTAGAAGGATCATTTAATTCTACTATTTCTTCTTCATATGGAGTCTTAACCAAAATTTTAACAGTACCATTAACAGCTATTAAAACTTGTTCTAAATCATTATGCGAATGAAATCCTCTTCTAATTCCTTCTCCTACATCATATATGTAATATATTCTTTTAAGTGGAAATTCTAATTGCTTAGGATATTCAACTGGAATCATTTTTCCTCTATTATCCGTTATTACGTTAAACTTTACTTCCCTTACGTTTCTCATTATTATTTTAATACTCCTTTATCAAATTCTTTTTTTAATATCCTATACCATTTTAAGTCTTCTAAAATACCTTTAATATTAATTGCTTCTTTAAACTCTCCCTCATAAATGAATCCGAATTTTTGATAAAATTTATTTGCCCTTACATTTTTAGATAATACATTTAAATAAACTCTGTTTAAATTTAATTTATTAAAAGCAAAATCAAGAAGCTCATAAGTTGCCTCATAGGCTATATTTTTACCAATGCAACTATTTCTTAAGCAAATTGCATATTCTGCATTACTATCATCATAATTAATATTTTTTAAACTTATAGAACCCAAATATTCATCAGTTTCTTCATCAACAATCGCAAAATTTATATTATTTTTTGTATAAGACTCATCTATAAAATTTTTTTGTGATTTTTCATCAGTTTTAGAAAAATCATATTTTAAATATTTTGTTATATTCTCATCATGCATCCATTCCAACATATATGGAATATCTTTGTATGCTAATTTTCTAAGTTTCATATTATCTCCTAATGTTAATTATAACAATACCAATTAATATAATAATTGCCCCTATTATTCCATTAATAGTTAATTTTTCACCTAAAACCATTGCTGATAGTATAAAAATACTAATATAACTAATGGCAGAGGTTAATGGCATTATATAACTAATATTAAACTTTGGTATAATAGTCATATAAAGTATAAAGCTAGCTAAATAACATAGCAAACCTAATATAGATATAAAACTAATTTTCAAATTAAAAACACTATTAGTAAACGATATTGCAAAATTTTTATTTGCACCATATTTATATAATATCAATCCAGAAACAGTTAAAACTAAATATAAAATTACAGTTATTATTTTAAACATATCTACTTTCTTACCTTTCTTTAACGTATTACTTTTCTCTGATTTTGAATATATTTTAACTAATTTTTTAGCTATCCAATCAGGCCAAAACTTTTTAAACATAATGTAATCTTCTTTTTTCATAATATTATTAGCAATCACAGAAGTAGTTGTAGAATTTTCATGAATTCTATGTTCTAATAATGGTTTTTTAACATAAACAAAGCTCCCCTTTTGCTTTGCAAGTTCAATCCATGTATCCCAATCTATATTTGATTTTAAATCACTATGCTTTATCGGTTCTTTTACTAATTCTTTATTATAAGTAACGCTAGGAGCACATATTGCATTTCCTAATGAAAGAGTAAATAATCTAACCTTTTTAAATTTACCCAAAAATATAAGTGGAAAATTAATTAATCTTTTGATTAATAACAACGCATTTACCTTTTTAGTTTTTCCATCTCTTTTTTCATTATAGTTAGAAAATCCTATAATTACATCTTTTCTTCGCCTCATTTTAGTTAAAATTTTTTCTGCAAAATCTTTATAATATATATCATCTTGGTGACATAGCGTAACATACTTAGTATGTGCTTGCTCATAGGCAAAACAAAAATCATTTATGTGTCCTGTTGTTTTTTTATTTATAACCAATTTAACATCATTATTCTTTGCTATTTTTTTTATCATATTATTTGGAGTGGAAGTAGAAATAATAATTTCAGATTTTTTTGTCTGATTTTTTAATGACTTAACGCATTCATCTAGAAAAGGTTGCTGCTTATAAGCACATATCACAAAAGTATGATCGATGTTATTTTTTTCCATTTTTCACCTTTGATTTTAATAACGTAACTTGCTGTGCCAACTCAATTATTTTTTCTTGTTGCTCAGCTATCTTTTTACTATTTCTAAAATTAATAAATACTAAAAATATGATGCAAAATACAAAAAGTAAAGAAGGTGGGTATGCTATTCCAAAAACTTTAGCAAGCCAATTTATTGAGTATGGAAAGATTGATAGAAAAAGCATTAAAATAAAAGCCATCATCCACCAAAAGCTTTCTTTTATAGAAAACTTTTTCTTTCTAACTTCTAAACTAACATAGATTATACATAACACCGATATAATTATAAAATATATATTATTCATTATTTATTCACCTTCTTTTTTTTTATACGTAATTAACACGAAGAAAATCGTATAAAACATATTAACCATATATTTAATAGGTTTAATGATTCCGCCATGCATACTTTCTCCAGTTTCCCTAAGTCTCATTTTTACTGGAACTTCTTCTATGCTATATCCACTAAGAAGCATCTCTATAACAAGATTGGCATCCGGAAATTCTGGGTAAGCTCCCATTTTTGAATATCTTTCTATTACCCTTTTATTAAGGCACTGAAATCCTGACAACGGATCTGCAATTTTCTTTTTACAAAATAGTTTTACCAAAAAGGAAAACATTTTTGTTCCAATCTTTCTAAAGAAAGGGCATGGATAACCCAAATCTTTTAAATACCTAGAGCCTATTACAATGTCACAATTATTTTTCTTAGCATGTTGGTATAATTTCTCAGCTTCTTTTGCTATGTGCTGCCCGTCTGCATCAAACTGTATTACATAATCGTAGCCATTATCAGCAGCATATTTAATTCCAGTTTGCACTGCCATAGCATATTTCATATTAAATATGTTACTAATACATTTAACGTTATTTGCTTCAACGATTTCCTTTGTATTATCTTTAGAACAGTCATTTATAACTAAAATATCGGCATAATCAACGTCTTTTTTTATTTCTTTTAAAACCTTTTCTATATTTTCAGCTTCATTATAAGCTGGAATTACAAATAATATTTTGTCTTTTTTTGTCATACTATCACCAATAAAATTATACAATAAAAAAAGCCTCTTTACAAGAAGCTTTAACAATCACTCGTATTAGCTTTAAATATAACAAATTAAGTTATTCTATCTTTTATAGATAAAGATACTTTTATTTATTTTCAATCAATTTAATCCATTGTTCCTTTATTTTTTTAATATCATAATTTTTTACGTGCTCTTTTGATTTTTTTTGTAATTCTAGAAGTCTTTGTTTGTCATTTAAAAGTTCTAATATCTTATTTGCCATTTTATTTATGTTTCTATCCTTTATTAAAACGCCACCAGAATCTTTAAGTACTTCACAAGCTCCCTTTGCACTATCAAATGCAACACACACAACGCCATAATTCATAGCCTCTAATAAAACTATTCCAAAAGCTTCACTATAAGATGTCATAACGTATAATGAACTATCTAAATAATATTTTTTTAGTTCTTCTTGCGTCTTATATCCTAACATAACTACGCTATCGTTTAATTTTAATTCATTAATTAAATTAATAATTTCCTGTTTTTGATAACCATCTCCTGCTAGGTATAATTTTATCTTGCTATTTCTTTTTACTAATAGATCAATAACTCTAATCAAGTCTAAAAATCCCTTTTCCTTAGATAATCTTCCAACTGAAATTAAATTTAATGAATCAAGTTTACTAACTTTGTTTGATATTTCATCCATAACATTAGGAATATAAATGCATCTATCAAATAATTCATCATAATGTTTTTTTTGTTGTTTTGATACTAATACCAAATAGTTAAAATTACTTACTGACTTACATATTTTTTTATCATATCCTAATTCTATGTCATAGGAGTTATGCTCAGTTGCAATTTTTAGCACGTCATCACGTTTTAAATACTTATTTACTATTTTATTATGGCTTAATCTTGTGGTAATTATGACGTCATACTTTTCTTGCTTAATTTTCTTTTTAATTAACTTTGTTTCGATTAATTTCATTTTAGCCCTGCTAATAATTTCATTAGCAATCTTAAATATTTTCCCATTTACTAATAAATCTTTAATGGACTCAAGCCTAAACTTATGGTCAAATATATATTCTATTTTAGCATCATAATAATTAAATGCCGGCTTATCTAACTCCTTATAATTACATATTATTTTTACTTCATAATTTTCTTTAAACATCTTACATAGCGAAGAAATATATTTTTCTATTCCACCATATCCTAACGTTAATGAAAGTATTAATATTTTCTTTTTCATATTATTTATTCCTTTTAATAAAGTTTATTATTTTATTATACAAATGCCATGATCTACTATAACTTAAAGCATTATACTTATCACAAGTTTCATAAAAACTAACTTTTTTATTGCCGGTTTCATTACTTTCTTTGTTGTTGATAACCGCTACTTGATAACATAAGCTCGCAATAGAATCACTAGGTAAATTTTCTTTTAACGCACTTTTCAAAACTTCTTTCATCTCATAATCAGTAATAGTATATTTATTTTTCTTATACTTATTTAAAACAATGTTTCCGCCATGAAAGGCCTTTATGTACATTAAAAACTTATCATTTGTATCACTTATTTTTATTCCATAATTCTTAATTATAATACTATTATAATCAAGGTTAATAAACTTAGAATACTTATCTAAACCAACTATGTTTTCATCTTCTAACAAGTAATTTGCTATTATTGATGCATCTGATACTTCTAGTATCTTCATCATTTTTTCAAAATCCATAACATCATTTTCTAAATAAATATATTTATACTCTATTGCTTTAACTTTTTCTTCCTGTGAAAAATATTTAAATCCATTTAATTTTTTATTATAGGTTCCTATTTCTACTATTTTTGTATCAACCTTTTTTGATATGTTTTGTATTTCCTTTATTCCTTTTTTTTCAGCATCTACTAACCAAAGAAGTTTATGATTATTATTAGTTTTATAATCAGATAATATTTCATTCATTTTTTCTTTTACGTAACAAGCTGCCTTTATGTAATTAGAATTATACCTTAATTTTTTCTCAAGATTGTCTAAGAATAAATACTCAGAACCCTCATACATAATCTTTGTTTTTAAATCAATTTTAGAAACAAGATCCATATAAAATTGATTACCTTCAGTAATAACTTTCTCACTTACGTTACTTACTTGTTTAGCATGAGCCCTTGATGATGCCAAAATTTCTTTCATGTGAATAAACTTATATTTTTTCATCATTTTAATCCATAAGTCATAATCTTGAACACACCTTAAGTTTTCATCAAATATAGAGCAATCTAAAAATGCTTTTTTAGGAATAAGAAGTGTAATACCATTAATATCCATGTTTATTATTGAATTTAAGGGCTTTAACATGTATTCGTCATGATCTAAGATAACGTTTTTTATAAAATTATTATTTTCATCAATAACTTTATAATTAGAATATAAAATAGTATTTTCATCATACTTCTTTAATTCGTTAATCTGTTTTAAAACCTTATCAGGTTCGTATAAATCATCATGACTAAGCCATGAAAAATACTCTCCAGTCATGCTTTTAATACCCATGTTTAAAGCAGAAGATACGCCATTATTTTCCTTTTCAATATACTTTATTTTATTACCATAGGATAAAGCTATATTTTTTGTTTTACCGCCATCATTAGAGCCATCATTAACTACTAAAACTTCAATATTATTATAAGTTTGATTAAGGGCACTATCAATGGCTTGTTTTAAATAATTAGAACCATTATATACTGGAATTATTATGGACACTTTGAGATTTTTCATGTTTATCTACCTTCCTTATGAGCTAATCACCATACCAAGTAATTTTTTTCTTTATAATCATTTATTTAAACCAATTATACAATAAAAAAAAAGGTATATCAACATACCTTTTTACTCAACAAACTCAAGAATTGCATACGAGTCACTTTTTACTACCTTATACAACTGATTATCTTTTATATCACCATTTATAAATAATTTATTATATTGCTCTATAAATTGTTCATCAATATCAAATAAATAAACATAGTCATAATCTTTTATTAATTCTTGACGCCATGTATCACTTGTTTTATAAACGGTCCAAATATCTTCTTTAGAATAAGGTACTCCTATACTCCAAGCAAAATTTTTATTCATTTTATAAGGCGTCAGTTCGTATTTTGCTATGTAATAATCTATTCCATTATCATTAGTAGATATGAAATATAAATAATCATTTTTCTTTATGTACTTTTTAGATTTTTTACGAAACTCTTTATATGGTTCCCTAACATCTTTTGTTATATTAGAGTTTGCGGATGCAAAAACCGTTAAATTTAAAAACGTACTAAAGCTAAAGTTTATGGTAAAGAACGCTAATAATAGCATTGTAAACACACCAAGATTTTTTTCATTTGAATGTGTGCAATCAACATAAAGGGCTATTACTATGTATAATAATCCAAGCGCATAAGTTCCCATGTACCTAGTAAATGATGCTAGTCTAGCAGCTTCATACTCACTAAATATTGCTAAGTATGCTACTAATAGTAAACCCGCGTAAGCTATTGCGCCCAATATACTAAATATAACTAAAACTTTATTAGTATTTTTACTTTCCTTTTTCGTATTTCGAATCAAAAAATATCCAATTATGATTGTTATTATTAGAATAGTAACGTAAGATAGCGGAATAAAGGTACTTGTTAAGCTAGTATTAAAGGTAGCATCCGCAAAAGATGTTATAACACCAGTTTGATAATCCATAAGGTTTAAAGTTATTAAATTTTTAACCGTGTTAATTATACTAGACCCACTACTTGAGCTATTAACGTTATTTAATGTTAACGTAATAATCCAAACTATTTTAATTAAAAGAGCTGGAAGGATAGTTATAAATAACAAATAATTATCCTTTATGATATTTTTAATGTTAAATGTATTTCTAATAAACATGTTATCAATTAATATGATAGCAAAGGCTATTAGCATTAATACCAATCCAAAATCCTTTATTAAAATAAGCATCGAAAATGAAGCAATTAAATTAATTATATCAAACTTATCTAGGCTTTTTTTACGATTAGAAAAATATGAATATAAACTATAGGCAAAAGCTAAACCTAAAACCGCATCAACGTATAACGTTTGATATACGGTAGGATAAAAGAACGTTGGAAGAAAAAGCAAGATGAAATATAAAACATAACTTAAAAAATTATTTTTCTTTTTGAAAGTTTTAAAGATAGGAACAATAAGTGATATTATAATTAAATCCATCCCTACATAAAGCATTGATTCTCTAAATTCTCCGCATAGTTTTGTACAGAAATATTGAAATAAAGAAGTTCCAGAAAGATAAGTTTTTATCATAACCGTTGAGTCGCTACCCAAACCTAAATTTCCTAATCCATACATGTTTTTTACAACTAAAGCCCAATGCGAAAACTCATCCCATGAATTAGCCAATTTACCAAATGACTGCCATACTATAATTAAATAACTAATTATAAATAAGATTAATCCAGTCGTTAAAACATTTTTATTCAAATCAATTTTTCTTTTAATAAATGAGTATACATTAATTATAAACAAAATCCAATTTAATATTAAAATAGTAATAAATCCAACATTTAATATAGAAAAAACACCAAAAACAAACAAAATAAATATATATGAAAATATACTTAAGAATATTGTTTGTTCTATTTTCTTATTAAAAATAGTTGAATAAAATAATGACGTATTTAATAATAAAAATATTAATAAAATATATTCCATGTTATTTTCCTACCTTATTCTTTATTTTTTTTAATACTTTTTGGACGGTTACCTTAATTCCATTAGTTTTAAGAGAATAAATAAATAAACTAAACCATCTTAAAGGCTTTGTTATTTTCCATGATTTACTATTCAACATTGCCTGGCAGTTAGGACACGTAACAAAAGAAGTATTCAAACTTAATTTATTAGAACTACTAAGTTCACTAACAAAATTCACGTAATAACTTGCAAGAATTGCTGTTTCATAATCATACTTTTGTAACTCAGGCTCATTTAAGACAAATTTTAAAATTGTCTTCATTCCAATTACCTGCTTTTTAGAATCATATGCTGAACTTTTTTCATTAGAATATACCGTCGATAATGGAATATCTATCCCTAATAAGTTTTGATGCATTAAAATAGTAATCCAAAAACAAGTATCTTCTCCAATTACTAACTCTGGGTTAAACCTAAAGTTATTTTTATTTAAAAATTCTTTTTTTATCATAACCGTTGGGGTTGCAATTTGACAAGACCAAATGAGAGTTGGAATCATGTTACCCGTTTGCTTTCCACTATTAAATAATACCGTTTTATTAAAACCTTTTCTATAATACGACGTATGACTTACTAAAGATTTTGCTGCCACCATTTTTAAAAGCTGAATTTCTAACTTTTTTGGTTCAAAAACATCATCAGAGTCTAAAAAAGCAACGTAACTACCAGTAGCATTATCAATTCCTACGTTTCTAGCATTTGCCGCACCTTTATTTGGTTTGACATTTATTAATTTTATTTTTTTATTTTCTTTAGCTATTTTTTTTACTTCAGTAATATCGTCAGTAGAACCATCATTAATAACTAAAATTTCATAATTTTTATGAGTTTGCTTTAACACTGATTTAATTGCTCTTATAACAATTTTACTTCTATTATAAAAAGGAATTATTACGGAAACTTTTATATCTTTAATAGAAGGTTCTATATCCTTTTCTATTTTTTGATACTTTTTCTTGCAGTGTTCTTCTGCAATATGATACGGAGTATCTTTTAAAAATTGTTCCATTTGAAAATAATAATTATATTCACTACCCTCTAATTTTATTTTGGTTTTTAATGGTATGTCATCAATCATTTTTATCCAAAAAGAATTCCCTTCCGTTTCAACCCTAGGATTAGTATTGCTTACTTGCTTATTATGATACCTAGACTTTGCTAAAACCTTAGGTATATGAATGAAAGAATACCCTTTCTTCATCATTTTATACCACAAATCATAATCCTGTGCACACCTTAATGATTCATCAAAATCTCCGCACTCTTCAAAGGCTATTTTAGGAATTAACAAAGTTATACCATTTACCGTACCTCTTAAGAGTGCGTACTCTGGCTTTTCTTCTAGCATTTTATGGTCTTTTATTGCTTTTGATATTAATTTTCCTTCTACATCTATTAAATCATAATCAGAATATAATATAACTTTTTTTCCAAGTAATTTATTATCAATCAAGTAATTAATTTCTTCTTCTACTTTTTCAGGATAATATACGTCATCATGACTAAGCCATGAGAAATATTCTCCATTCATTTCTTTTAAAGCTAAGTTAAGAACCGTTGATACTCCACCATTTTCTTTTTTTATGTACCTTATTTTATTTCCATAAGATTTTGCAATTTTATCGGTTGCACCATGGTCAGGACTACCATCATTAATTACTAATATTTCTATGTTACTATAAGTTTGATTAAGAGCGCTGTCGATCGCTTCTTTCATGTATTTTTTACCCTTGTACACAGGAATTATTATTGTTACTTTTGGCTTTTTAATGTTCACCTTTCATCACTCTCTTTACGACTTTTTAATATGTTCTCAACCCTAATTAGATCCTTAGGAGTATCTACAGACATTGAATCAGAATCAACCTTAACTACTTTTACACTTTTTTTATTTTCAATAAATCTTAACATTTCTAATCCCTCAGCCAATTCTATATTACCCGGCTTAGTTTTTATAAAAAAGTTAAGGGCTTTTTTAGTATAGGCATATAATCCAATATTTTTATAAAAATTATATGATAAAATTTCTTTAGGGTAAGGAATTGGAGATCTAGACATAAAAATCAAATCATCATTATCGTTTATTGCTAACTTTATAGTTGTACTATTAACGACATCTATAGGATTTTTAAATTTTGTTGCGAGCATACAAGTAGATATTTTATTATCATTTAACATAGCATTTATAACTAGTGATACTTCCTCTGGTTTTATAAGAGGTTCATCTCCCATTAAAACAGCATAAATATCTCCTTTTATTTTTCTTGAAACTTCACCAACTCGATCTGTACCAGTTAAATGCTTATCGGATGTCATTATAACATTTATCCCTAGTTCATTACATTTTTTTACAATCAAATCACTTTCTGTTGCAACATACACCTCATCAAGTTCCTTTACTTTTTTTGCATTATTATATACCCACCATATCATTGGTTTTCCTAAAATATTCATTAGTGGTTTTCCAAGAAACCTAGAAGATTTATATCTTGCTGGAATTATTCCTATTATTTTCATATTACTTACTTCCTTTCACTCCAAGAATTTTATGTTTTAGATTCCTAATACGATTTATAAATTTATTAATAATATTAAAGTTTTTCGTGTTTTCATCACCTTTTATATATTTTTGCTCAATTTCTGTTAACCTATTAGATAATAGTTTTTCCCTTTGTTGTAACAAAGTAATTTCATCTTCTAAGTGCTGTTTAATAGCTACGTTTTCATAATATATACTTAACATTCCACTAGCGAGTTTTTGTGAAAGTTCGATGTCATAAACTTTAGAATGAAACTTCTTATTTTTATCTAACAACTCTGAAAAACCAATTTTCTCACCAAAGAAAAATTTAGTTCTTAAAGGGTTAATCATACTATTAACCGAACTGCAAAACCCTCCAATTAATAAATTCTTATTATCCCATAATAATGGTTCTAACGGAGTTTTTTCAGGAATTATTGCTATATTATGATTTTTTAAGTAATCTTCTAAATATTTATTATCAGAAACTGGAAATAAAGGGTGTGCCTTAAATATAAATGTGTAATCTTCACCATAATCGCGTAAGACTTGATTAATCAAATTTTCATATATTATTGACGTAAGATGTTTAGTGCCAAAATCATAAGTGCCAATAATAATTATATAATTATTATTAAGATTGGATACAATCTTAATGTCCCCGAATATACATTTTTTATATTTATCAGATAATTTAGAGTACATTTCCTCTATATTTAAATTTTTTAAATTCATTTCATTTTTGTATTCAGCGGATACATTTTTATTATATAGCAAATTTATAAAAGGAATTAAATATTCTACATTTTTTTGAGTAGACAACCAAAAACAATAATTCTCTATTTTCAATAAATCATTGTCGTTATTTCCGTTTTTTATACCATTAATTAAATTTTCCCATCTAGATTTTTGATAATTTTTATCATCTTTTTTTATGTCATTATACATATACTGTGAAATATTTCCTTCACTTAACAAAATAATATTATTTATATCTTTAATTGAATTAGATAAAATAAATGGTTTTAAATAGAATTGTACCCTACTATCATCAATAAAAATATTAAATTTAGCTTTTTTATCATTTTTCTTTATTTCCTCTATATTTAATTTTATATTATCGCATGTATTTTTTAAAAATTCAGTATCAAATCCTTTTGTTTGATAATAAAGTTTTAAATTTTTAGGACAATATTTACTATTTATATCGAAAAAATTATCTCTATAATACCAAATATAGCTAGGAGTATTATCTAAAAATACGTTTATTTGTGCATACATAGTTGGAACACTACCAAACACAATGTAAAAATTATAGTTATTTGCCATTTTCACGTCTCCTTACTTAAATCTATTAATAAATAATTTAATTACCTAGTACCTTACGTTTCTCAAAATATTTTCAGAATTTTCTTAAATAAAACAAATTATATACATTTCAACTATTTTTATTAAACTCTTATTTTTTTGTCCTTAAAGCTTTCATTTTTTCTTCCATATAAACATTATTATTATTTTTATAAAAGTTTTCCATAACCGAATAAAATGAAGCCTCATTACTTTCTAATCTATTAATAACTTCTTTAGAAAGATTTTTTATTATTTCTAAATTTTTTTCATCAGTTTCTATTTTTATTTTTGGATTAGTATTAGTAACTTGCTTTGAATGACTCCTTATTATAGCGGTATCATATGGTATGTTAATAAATTTATATTCTTTTATCAACCTGGCCCACATATCTCTTTCTTGGGTAATCCTTTGAGTTTCGGAAAACAATCCGTACTTATCAAACGCTATTTTTGGTATTAATACTGAACCTCCATTTATTTCACCTTGAAGAAGTGTATATTCATTTTTTAAAACAGATGTCTTATAATCAAAGCAATGTAACTCAGCAATTATTGTTTCATTAACCTTAAGTGTACCATTTTCATCTACTATTTTAAAAGATGAAAAAGGAATACATTTATCATTTCCTTCTATAGATATAAAGTCTACTAAATTTTGAATATGAGTTGGCGCAATCAAATCATCATGACTAAGCCAAGCAAAATATTCACCTTTCATCTTTGAAATACCATAATTAAGTGCAGAGGACACGCCCCCATTTTCCTTTTCATAGTATCTTATTTTCTTTTTAAAACCATCTGCTACTTTTTTCGTTAGTCCGTTATCATTTGATCCATCATTAACCACGATTACTTCTATGTTTTTGTAAGTTTGCTTTAAGGCACTTTCAATTGCTTCTTTAAGATAATTACTTCCGTTATAAACTGGAATTATTATCGATACTAAAGGATTAAAATTTTTCTTTTTCTTTTTACTATTAAAATACATATCATATAAAAGTTGATTCGTATAATTATTAAATTCACAAACTTTACACTCTAAGGCCTTATAAGTTGCGAACAAATCTCTTTCAACCATATAATTTTTATTTATAACCTCACTAAGTTCTTCCCCACTTACTAAATCTAATTTTTTAAAAATTTTCTTTAAGAACCTTTTTATCAACTTTTTCAAAATTATCACCTAAAATAATTATATAATATATGAGTTTTTTATTCAAGACAAATAAAAACAGCAAATTATTGCTGTTTTTTCCACGTTCTACTATTAACGATGTTATAATAACTTTGAATTATTTTTACAACTTTAAGTGATACGTTAGTATCCTTATAATCTCTTACTAAGTTATCTTTTCTTTCTTCCCTTGAATTAACCGCAAGTTCAATCGAATTTAGTATATCTCTTTCATTTATTCCACCTAAAACAATACTTCCAGCATCCAAAGCTTCCGGTCTTTCAGTACTTGTTCTTAATGAAATTCCTGGGAAGTTTAGTATATCGCTTTCTTCTGGAATAGTACCGCTATCTGATAAAACACAATATGAATGTTTTTGCAAATTAACATAGTCAAAAAATCCTAATGGTTCCAAATTCTTTATTAGAGGATTTAATTTTACGTTACTTTCCTTTATTTTTTTAGCAGTTCTTGGATGAGTTGAAAATATAATTGGCATATCATAAGTTTCGGCTACTTTATTTAAACTATTCATTAAACTTTCAAAGTTCTTTTTGATATCTATATTTTCTTCTCTATGTGCACTAACTACAAAATATTTTTTATCCTCTAAATTTAAACGCGTTAGCACATCTGAAGAATCTATACTTTTCATATTTTTATATAAAACTTCCTTCATAGGAGAACCAGTTACGTATAAAAAATCATTTTTTATACCTTCATTAATTAAATATCTTCTAGCATTTTCTGTATAAGCTAAATTAACATCACTTACATGGTCTACTATTCTTCTGTTAATTTCTTCAGGCACATTAAAATCAAAGCACCTGTTACCCGCTTCCATATGAAAAATAGGAACTTTTAATCTTTTTGCAGAATAAGCCGCTAAACAACTATTAGTATCCCCTAAAACTAATAAAGCATCTGGTTTTTCTTTATCTATTACTTCATATGTTTTTGCAATTATATTTCCTACTGTTTCTCCTAAATTTTTACCAGGAGCATCTAAATAATAGTCTGGGTTTTTAAGACCAAACTCCTTAAAGAATATTTCATTTAAAGTATAGTCATAATTTTGACCCGTATGAACTAATACCAAGTCAAAATATTTATCAATTGCCTTTATTGTTTCTGATAATCTAATTATTTCAGGTCTTGTACCAACAACAACCATAACTTTTAATTTTTTCATATTATTTCCTTCTTTCATACTATATTACTTTTTTTAAATCACTATTTTTAATAGGATACAAACATTTTCCGGTAATAATGATTTTTTCATTTTCACTTTTTAATGGTACTTTTATCCACTCCTTATCTATAAATATATTATTTTTAGGTATACCACTTATATTTTTTACTCTTTTCTTTTTTTGATTATTTAATACACAATAAATCCTTAAACTTTTTATTTTATATCCCGCTGAAAAAGATGGACTCCATAACATATAAGATGCGTTTTTAATTAACTCATACTCATATCTAAAAGCACCCTTTTTAAATACCCTATTATCAACAAATGATTTAATGAGCTTATCTTTAGAATCCAAAAATTTTATTTCTGGTTTTATACATATATGTATCACTTTTTCTTTTGATATTATTTTTTCAAGATTTATCTTTCTTTCTAACTCCTTATAATAATCACTTTTAGGTATGGTTTTTTTCCTGTAAGATAATTTCAACAACTTAGAATCACTAGGCAAAAATAAATTTCCACTTATGTTTATTTTTTTTAGTATTTTACCTGGTTTTGTTGGAATGTACATGGTTGGACACTCACCATTAAAGAAGAAAGTTCCATCTTTATTTAAAAATGAACCAAAAGCTAAGCCTAAATCAATTATTTCATTACTTTTATCTTTATAAGTAACACTTACTTCTAAATTATTTATCGCAAAGCCCCACAAAATAGAAGGTTCCCAGCAAATTACGTCTCTTGCTCCAGTTACTTCATAAGTTTGTGAAAAATTACCTGGTTTAAATTTTTTATCATACAATTTATAAGATGAGCCTTTATGTTCTAACTCATAATTAGCTATTATAGCAGATTCCATTTCAAACGATGATATTATAGATTGAGAAAGAGCACGCTCCCACTCATTATAAAATCCTCTTTTTGAAAAATCAAACTTTATGTTATTATCGTCAAAAATCTCTTTGGTTGCTTTCAACCATTTTCCAGAGAACAAACCGTACTTCGTAAGGTCATAAGGAAATATTTGCGATTGATCATTTAGCATTATATAAAATTCGTCTTTTTTATATAACGTATTACTTCGCTTAGTAGCATTAATTTCCCATTCCCAAATGTTTTCCTTGTAACCTTCGGTGTATTTTAACAACTGTTTTTTATTCCAAATTCCCGCTATGGCAGCTACTTTAGAATTAGAAACCGAAGACCTTTTCGCAAAGCCATCGTACATACAATTTTTAGAATCTGAGTATACTGGCCAAAACGTAAATGTAGCTATTTTTTCATCTTGTTTTAACCAATTTAAACAATCATTAATTTTATTAGAATTAACATAATCATAAAGGAAAAAATCATCTAACATTAAAATAACATAATCAGAACTGATTTTTTTAAGAACGTCCGTTATACGTTCGGTCCAGGAACAATTAGGATTATCGGGATGAATATTTTTAATTTTAAAATATTTATTTTTATAATTTGTTGATTCTGTACTTAAGACTATATCATAAGGTAAGTCTTTCCAATATTTATTAAGCAACTTAAAAAATGGTTCTAATATATCAACATAAGAATCACAACTATTTATTAGTAACGTACAAGAATTGCTAGCCATTTTATAACTCCTTCAGAATTATTTTATTTTCGCCTATGATTTCATATAGTGTTTCTTCTTTAATAGTAGTATCAAAAGCACTTTCTAAAAAAGTTTTCATTTTATCATCGTAGTTATAGACAAAAACATAATCATAATTTTCTTTTAATAAATATTTTACGAATTCTTCTTTATCCTGATAATTATTTACACTACCAAAGTAATTTTTAATTTTAATGTTATTATCTATAAGTAAATTATACAATCTATGATGCATAATAGGAAAATCTTCATAAGTAGCAAAAAATATATTAACCCCGTCTTTAGAAGGTTTAACTTTTGATAATATTTTTTTCTCATCTTTCATAGTCTCATTTAGTATTTTTTTATTATAGTCATAAGAATAGTCGTTACCCTGCAACAGAGTTGAGTCTCCAATGCTTCTAAAAGGAATAAAAACTATAATTGATACTAAAACAATGGCTAATTTCATAAACTTTTTATCATGCTTTAATACGTTTTCAATAATTACCAAACCCAAGAACATAAAAATTGCTAAAAGGGTTGTGTTATTATAACGTTCAAAACACAATACGTCACCATACTTTAAGGCATACAAAAATATAAGAGCAAACCAATAAGCAAAACTTGAACCAATTATTCCTACGGACGGAAACAAATATTTCAAGCGCTGTTTTTTAGAAGACAAAATAATTATCACAATTGCCGTTAGAACATAAAATAAAATAATATTTATATATGTTAGATATTTATTTATTTCTATTATGCTGGAGCCAACCATACTCCTAGTGTAAGAAGTGTATAAGTCATCTTTAATAATTCTTTTCTGTTCATCAGTTGGTTTAGTAATTAACTGAGTCATTTTACTAGGAGTAAACACGGAAGAAACACTACCAGCTTTATCATAAGTTCTTAAGCTTAAGCTCCAACTAAACATTAAAAACAATAAAAATATTATCGGAATAACTATGAGTTTATAATTTTTTATCTTTCGATAGTCTTTATTTTTATAATAAAGTATTTCCGTTACGATGGAAACAAATATAGAAATCAAGCAAAAAATTATTCCGTTTTCTTTTAATAAATATACTAATGCTATTGATAATAAATAATTAATTAAATTAAATTTATTTTTATATGGATTCTTTGTTAATAAATAAAAATTATATCCAATTGCTAAACCTAAAATAGAATCTACATATAAACTTTTATAATAAAAACCCCAATCAAGTCCGTTATTATAAAATATCATCGGTGTAAAAATAACAAATATCATGTATGGGATAATAACATAAAAATTTTTCCATTTTATATTTTTTAATAAAGGTAAAAATAATACGGCTCCTAATAAGCAAAAGGAAAAATGCAAATAATTTTCTTGAAAATTTCCCAAGATTTTCATACAAAAGTACTGAAATAGTTGAATTCCTGGTAAATATGTATCCATTCCTTTAATAGCGTATAATAAAGTGTCATTACCAAATTGAATATTATCAGTGTAATACAATGCTTTAGGATATGCACCCCATAGCCTTAATTCGTCAAATAAATATAATAAGGAATCTTTTGTTAAATACCATATTATTAAATATAATAATGTAAAGCATAAAGCTCCAGGAGTAATTAATCTTTTTAAGGCTTCTTTAACGTTCTTTTTCCTTACTAAATAGAATGCTGATGTAGCATAGAGTAAAAAAGATATAAAAAGAGCTAAAAATAATCCTATTTTTAAAAGGTCAATAATATAAAATAAATATAAAAAGAATATAACTCCTAAGAAATATAAGGGAATACCTTCTTCAAAATTTTTATCTAAAACACAGGCGCAAAAAACTCCAAAGGATGAAAGAACTATAAATAAAAGTATAAAACCTAACATAATAACTCCTTCCTTTATTTAATTTTAAGTATTTTCTAGTTAGTATTATACCTCCATATAATACGTATCTGGTTTATCTTTATCAAATATTTCATTACACCATAAGAATAAAATCATTGGTGTATCTCCTACGTTTTCTATTTTATGTGTGTATCCCGGTGGGATTGTAATTATTTGAATGTTACTTTCGTCAACATCATAAGTGTATATTTCATCACTAAATATATGTCTAAAGCTTATTTTAGCTTTTCCTTGTACAACAATAAACCTTTCCATTTTAGTATGATGATAGTGATTACCTCTTACTACTCCTGGTTTTGATGTGGAAACAGAAAACTGCCCACATCCTTTTGTATGAACTAATTCAGTAAAGCTGCCCCTATCATCAATGTTCATCTTTGATTGTGCGCTCATTTTTGATATGTCAATGTAACTTACATAAGTAGCAAACAATTTCTTAATGAAATCATCTCCTGTTTCTGGAATACTTATGCTTTCCATATCAACTTTAAAAGAACGAATTAATGAAGCTATTTCGCCAAGTGTTTTCTTATATCTTGGGTTTATATAACATATTCTACCTTCTTTTTCACTAGGTTCTTTACCTTTCATAACGCTTATAAATTCTTCTACTATGTCATCTATATAAATAAGTTCTAGCTCAGTATTTTCGTCATTTACTGTAATATCAAGATTATTTGCAACATTATAACAAAAAGTTGCAATAACAGAATTATAATTTGGTCTGCACCATTTTCCAAATACGTTATGTAATCTAAATATTATTGAGTTTTTATAACTTAATAAAATATCTTCAGCCTGTTTTTTACTTTTACCATAATCATTATCCATTATGGCCTGTATGCTAGAAGTAAATATAATTGGTGTATTTAAATTATTAGTTTTTAATAAGTTTAAGATGTTAGAAGTTAAATCAGTATTCCCACTATAAAATTCTTTTACGTCCTTTGGCCTATTTATTCCTGCTAAATGAAATATAAAATCAAAATCTTTAATTTTATTTTTTAAATCATCAATGCTATCATTAACGTCAAATTCAGTTACCTCAACACCATCTTCAGTTTTTAATCTTGCTACTAAATTTTTTCCTATAAAACCTTTAGCTCCTGTTACTAATACTTTCATAAAACTATCCTTTCTACCAAATTAGCCTTAGTTTAATCTAAGGCTAATACATCATTATTTAAATAAATCTAATTTTAATAATAATTTTTTCATACCTTCAACATCTAAACGTTTTGTATTATGAGAGTTGTATTCTTCTACTTCTTCTAATTTACTATTACCGTCTGATGTATATCTTTCATAATTTAAATCCCTATTATCTGCTGGAACACAGAAATAGTCACCTAAATCAATAGCATTAACCATTTCTTCTTTAGTAACTAAAACCTCATATAACTTTTCTCCATGGCGAGTTCCTATATTTCTTACACCATTACCCTGTCCTTTTAACTCTAATACAGCTTTAGCTAAAACGTCTATGGTTGCGGCAGGTGCTTTTTGAACAAACAAATCACCTTGTTTACCATTTTCAAATGCATAGATTACCAAATCAACTGCATCTTCTAACGTCATCATAAACCTTGTCATTTCTGGATTAGTAATGGTTAAATCCTTTCCTTCTTTTATTTGATCTAAAAATAAAGGAATTACAGAACCACGTGACGCCATAACGTTACCATATCTTGTTCTACATATTACGGTTTCATCTTCTTTTAAATTTCTTCCCTTTGCAATGGCTACTTTTTCCATCATAGCCTTACTCATTCCCATTGCGTTAATTGGGTATGCTGCTTTATCAGTACTTAGTACAATAACTTTTTTTACTTTATTTTTTATTGCGGCATCCAAAACGTTATTAGTTCCTAATACGTTTGTTTTAACTGCTTCTATTGGGAAAAATTCACATGATGGCACTTGTTTTAAAGCTGCTGCATGAAATACATAATCAACACCTTTCATGGCATCATCGATACTACGTGCATCTCTTACGTCTCCAATATAAAACTTTAATTTTGGGTTATTATAGATTTTCCTCATATCATCTTGTTTTTTTTCATCCCTAGAGAAAACCCTTATTTCTTTTAAATCTGAATCTAAGAATCTTTTTAGTACTGCGTTTCCAAAAGATCCTGTTCCTCCTGTTATTAATAATATTTTGTCTTTAAACATAATTGATACCTTCCTTTCTACTTCATTTGAGCTTTATAATAGGCTTCACAAACTTTTTTTGTATCACCCATCATTACTATTTTACCATGTTCAAGCCAAATAACTTTAGTACATATTTCTTTTATTGCATCTAAAGAATGAGATACGTATAACACGGTGGTCCCTCCACCTATCATACTTTCCATTTTCTTTTTACTCTTTTCTTGAAATTTAATATCACCAACTGATAATATTTCATCAACTATTAATATTTCTGGATCAACTATGGTTGCGATTGAAAAAGCAAGTTTTGCGGTCATACCAGAAGAAAAGTTTTTAACCGGAACGTCTAAAAATTCTCTCAGCTCTGAAAATTCCACTATTTCCTCAAACTTTTTTTCCAAAAAACCTTTAGAATATCCAAGAATTGCACCATTTAAGTATATGTTTTCTCTTGCGGTAAGTTCCAAATCAAATCCCGCTCCTAATTCTATCATTGGGGATATAACACCATTTACGGTTACTTTTCCTTTAGTAGGTTTCATAACTCCACTTACTACTTTAAGAAGAGTTGATTTGCCCGCCCCATTACTACCTATAAGTCCAACTACTTCACCTTTATCAACATTAAAAGAAATATCTTTTAATGCCCAAAAGTCTGTTTTTCTTTTCCTTTTTTTCTTGCTGAAAATTGATATAAGTAATTCTTTTAATGAGAAATTTTTTTCAATACCTAAATCAAATTTCATCGATACATTTTCTATTCTTATCATCTTACCCTCCTACGCATAATAAACAAATTTATCTTGGTTCTTCTTAAATACTAAAGCTCCAATAGCAAGGGTAACAACTCCAATTACACCAATTATTAGAAGAGTTAGTGCAGAAGGACATTTTCCGTATAGCACGATGCTTCTTGCTGAAGATAAAAATTGATAAAGTGGATTAAGTTCAAATAGTGCTTGCAATTTTTTTGGAAGTATTTCAATACTATAAAATACCGGCGTTAAATAGTTCCATAATGTTATTACTATACCATATATGTGAAGCATATCTCTAAAAAATACCGAAATACACGATAATAACAAACTAATACCAACAGTAAATAAAAACATGCAAAAGAAAATATAAGGTAGTAATAAATAATACCAATTTATGTGACAAGTATACTCACCTAATCCAACGTATGATAAAAGAATTATTCCAATCCAAGGAATTAAAGTTAATACGAAATTTATTCCTACAAACATGCATTTTGCTATTGGAAAAATATACTTAGGAATATATACTTTGTTTATCAAAGTAAAATTAGTTATGACAGAAGACATTGCCGTAGTTGATGCCTCATTAAAATAGTTAAACATTATAAGACCTGTCATTAAATACACTAAATAATTTATGCCTTCCACTTTAAACCTAAACATTTGGGAAAAAACAACCGCCATAACGCTCATCATTAAAATAGGATATAACAAACTCCAAACAACACCTAAAACGGATCTTTTGTACTTAACCTTAAAATCTCTAGAAATTAACTGAGTTAATAAAAACCAATATTTTTTAAAATTTATAAAAATACTTTTCACCATATTATTTACCTCTGTATACGTATTTTATTATAACATACTTTTATCTATTTTCAATTATAAATAAACCAACATAAGCGAATTAATAACTTATGAGTCTTAATAATTCGTTTAAATATAGGCTCCTTTTTAAAATATATGTTTTTTCTCCAATTAGGAAAATTATCATTCAAAAAAGAAAATGATTCATTTAAAAATTTTATTTTTAATTCTTTTTTCTTTTGCTTACCTTGTTGAAGATTATACCTTGATAGCAAAACGATGTTTAAATATTCTGTTTCTTCTTTTAAAAACGAATGTTTACTTAAACTAGAATTTGCCATACGTAGTATTTTTAGTATGTCAAAGACCCTCTCATCCATTGAGGTTGTTTCGCTTCTATCATGAATTATGTAATAATAAAGGTATTCATTTAATTTAATCGTATTTTTAGAATTTAATAGTGCACTAACCACGAAAGGCACATCCTCATACTTTAAATTTTCTGCAAACAAAGAAGTTAATATAGTTTTTGAAAATAATTTACCACATGGTCCAAGTGGTATATTAATAAGCTGCTCTTTATTATCCTTAATATTACCATTTTTAAACGTTATTTTATTATCTTTTAACGTGTCAGCGTCAAAAACTTTATACATATCACAAATAACAATATCAGCATTTTTACTAGTTGCGGTATTTAACATTTTTTCTAAAAATAAAGAAGAAACATAATCATCTGAATCAACGAATACAACGTACTTTCCTTTTGCATGTTTTAGTCCCGTATTCCTAGCCACTCCTATTCCATTATTTTTAGTTGATATAATCTTAATGTTATTATTTTTATATTTTTTAATTAAGTTTAATGAGCCATCAGTTGAACCATCGTTAACTATAATAATTTCATAAGATTTTATCGTTTGTGATACTAAACTATCAAGGCATTTTTCTATGTATTTTTCGGAATTATATACTGGTACTATTACTGATATATCAAGCATGTTATATTTCCTTTCTATTAGTTATCCTATATTTAATTATATTATATATTTAATAATTTTACAATTTAAAAAATATTGGTTTAAAAACCAATACTTTTAATTTATTTTTACCTAAAATTCTTACACTTTCTAACAACAAATCTTTCTATTCTTAAATTGTTATGTCTTGCTGTTCTTTCGTATTCACATGATTCCTCTAAATCACTATACTTTAAATCTGATTCATTTTGATATACGTCTTGTATTTGATAACCTTCCGTAATAAAAGGATAATCAAATATCATCTTTTTTGATATATCTCCCATCTTCTCACAGTCCAATGGTCCCCTAGAACATTCCCAACATAAGCAATCTTCAGGAAGGTGTAAAACGGTTTTTTCATAATGTCTTATCGCTGCCGACCTAACGCCTGACTTACTAATGTCCTTTGGAGTTTGTATTGATTCATGTTTTGTTGTTACTTCGCCATCTTTCAACATGGTAACAACTATTGGAAACGTATTCATAACTGATTCATTATTAGTTTTTTTACCCATATCTTTTGTGTTAAATGCATCTTGTACCTTCATTTTTTTCATACTCCTTAAAAATGTTTTTTATTTATTATATCATTATTATAAAAAAACTCAATATCTAAAATACACATAATTTTACTTAAAATTCAGTTAAAAATATGATAAATTTTCTTACGTATGTGAAAAATAGTTCTTCTCATATTAAATTTTGCTTGTAATACTTGATACGTTAGCATCATTAGAAACTCTAGTTTTTCCTACCAAATTATCAGTTATTTTATTGATAATTACTTTTATAATTAAATTAGTTTATAAAAGGAGGCAGGGTAATATTAGTAATAACAAAGATAGGGAAAGCTACGTTTCTGTTTGTAGGCAAATCTAGTTATTTTTTCTAATGAAAGTATTAAGTTTTACATAGACGTAGCAGAGGTTCAAATCCTCTTACCTACACCAGATAGATACTAAACTCGGACTTTTATAGTTCGAGTCTTAAAATGTTTGAATTTATGATATTATTTTTATAGGTTGAATTGATATATTTGTTAATTAAGAAAACACACTTGCATATTATCAATAACAATATGCTATGTAGAGAGAAATATTATGTTGTTAAAAAATTGTATTTATTTTATCATAATAATGGTTAGTTTACTTTCAATACTAATATTAATTTATTCAATAAAAAACAAATTAATCCAAATTATTACAACATTAGCTTTGATGGAGGTTTTTATATAAACAATAATTAAAGGTATAATTTGGTTATATTATTGTTATATTTTAAAAATGTTGTCATACTCCTTCCTTTAGGGCACCAGTCAGGTTTTTCCTGATTTTTTCTGTGTCATAACTTTAATGCATTATATTTATTAATTTAAACAATTACATCTTCTAGATATTTCAAGATAGTCACTAGATCAAAGTTAGTGATTATTTAAAAGTTGATTTTTTATATTATGTATGATAACATATACTTCCGTAAAGGAGAATATAAGTAAGATGACTCAAATAAATCAGAAAATTGTTGATATGATTATGCAGAAAAAAACAATTGAAGAAATATCACAGGAATTAAATTTAAGTTATAAGCAAATCTTTAATAGAGTTTCTTTTTTAGAAAATTATGGATATGTTGTAAAAAGGAAGTATAATACTAATGGTATTATATCTTATACACTAGGTAATGATAACTGTTATCATTTGGATAATTTATTTGAATTACAAAATAATAATAATACTTTTAAAATAATAGTAATTTCAGATTTACACCTGGGAAATATAATAAGTGATGAAGAAGCACTAAATACAATTTTTGACTATTGCAGTAAAAATTCAATTCACGTAATTATAAACTGTGGAGACATAATAGATGGGGTTTTTTCTAGCACACAGTGTATTATACCTCCAGAAGAACAAGTAGAATACTTGATAAAAAGGTATCCTTTTGATAAAAATATTTTTACTTTGTATACTCTTGGTGATCATGATAATTCATTATATACAAGTAAAAAAATTTCTCTTACTTATGCATTAAAAAGAAGAAGGCATGACATATGCTCTATTTCTCCTTATGCTACGCCAACGCAAAACTACGTTATAAAGTTAAATAATAATCATATTATGGTTTCTCATCAAGCATCGATTTTTGAAGAAAATAACCTACAAAACATAAAATTACATTTAGTAGGACATAATCACACCTCTAAAACATTATTAGAAATTAATAATTCAAGAAATACGACGCCAAGAATATATGTACCACCGCTTTGCAAAGCAAGTAATAGTGGGCAAATAAATACACCAAGGGCTTTAGAACTTACTATATACACGGACGAAAAATTTAATTTTAAGCATATTTCAAAAAAAGACTTGATTATTTTAGAAAATATGGTTTTAAATACAGGAGAAACAATAATAAATTATAGCAAAAATGAATTAAATCCTTTCGATTTAGATAATAGGAAGCACTACGTTGATGATAAAGTAAATCCTAAAAATATGTCAGAAAAAAAAGAAATTGGTGATCTAAATGATGAACAAAGGCAAAAATTAAAAGATTTCTTTAAAGGTAGCGAAAGCTCTAAAAAATTAGAGAGCATGATAAAAAAAGCAAGGAAAGGAAAACATAAATGGCAATAAAAAAAGCAAATCACTCCAATTTGAAGTGGTTTGTTTTTTTATATTACTATAGCTATCATGTTATTAGAACCTTTATTAACAACCTTAGTTAAGGTGGTTTGCAGTTTATGCCTTATATTGTCTGGCATAAGTGATAATTTACCCCTTATACCTTCTTGTACGATTACGTCTAGACTTCTTCCAAACATCTCACTTTTCCATACGCTATCCGGGTCCGTATCATAATTTTTCATCAAATTATCGATAAGTTCCTTACTTTGTGTTTCAGAACCAATAATAGGTTCAAACGTTGACTCAACGTCTACTCTTATCATATGAATAGAAGGGGCGACAGCCTTTAATTTAACACCATACCTCGTTCCTTGTTTTATTATCTCTGGAGTATCTAATTTCATGTCTTTAATGGTTGGAAATGAAGTCCCATATCCTGTTTGTTTTACCATTTTTAAGGCTTCCTTAAACTGTCCATACTCTTCTTTGGTTTCGTTAAATTCTTGGAATAAGGAAATTAGTTTTGCTTTAGAATCTATATTAGTTCCAATTATTTCATTTAATACATCATTATACAATCCATCTGGAGCTTCTAAGTTAATTGTTATTTCTCCAGTTGCGGTATTAACCTCAGATAAATAAGCCTTCGATATGTGTTCTGTTCCTTGGAAATGTCCAATTATGGTGTCAACGTCCCTTACTTTATCCACGTCAATAACGCTTTCTTTTATCTTCTCAACATATTCCTTTTTTAAATAATGTTTATGAGATAAACAAGCTATCCAATCTGGCATTTTAACGTTTACGCTTAAAACTGGGAACTCAAATAATGCTTCTTTTAATATGTTATATATTTCTTTTTCACTCATTGCCTCGACACTAACTGGTATTACCGGAACATTGTGTTCGGTTCTTAAACTCTCTGCTAATTTTTCCGTATCAGGATGATTAGGATGAACAGAGTTTAAAACAACTATAAATGGTTTACCTATTTCCTTTAATTCACTTATTACCTGATTTTCAGCTTGAACGTAGTCTTTTCTTTCAATTTCTCCAATACTACCATCGGTAGTAACCACAATACCAATCGTAGAATGATCCCTAATTACCTTTTCAGTTCCTATTTCCGCTGCTTCAACAAAAGGAATTTCCTCATCATACCAGTATGACCTGTTTTTGTGATACCTAATTTTATTTTTAAAAATTGCTTGGAAGCAACTCGTATTTTTACCTATATTAATACTTCACTTTTTTTAATTCTATAATGAATTTCTAGTTTTTTATCTTTCGTTACATATATTTTATCTATTAATCTATTCATGATTTCTCTTGTTGGATTTTTCATATCTAGAAAACTTTTAATAATATCTAAATATTCTACATAACAAGAAGAATCATCATTAATACTAGATATTTCATTTTGTAATTGTTCTAGTTTATCTTTTGCAGTTTTAATATCTTCTTCAGTAGCATTAAATAATCTTTGATAAGTTTCTACACTTATAACATTATTAAATTTATCATCATATAAAGAGTCTTGTTTTCTTTTTAAATCATTTATTGTATGATTTAATTCTTCTATCTTTTTTAGTTTATCTGCTTTTGGATCAACATATTGGCTTTTAATAATATTTTCAAATTCTTCTTTATCATTAATATATTGATTAGCCATAGTACTTAACTTGTCATAGACTGTGTTTTCTAGTTTTGTATAGTTAATATAGTGAGAAAAGCATATATCATACTTACTAAACTTACGATAGTTATTACAATTCATTGTGACTCTATCTCTTTTCTTATCATAACTAATACTCATTCTAGCACCACAATCTTTACAAAATACTAAATCAGATAAAACATAATCAACATTTCTTCGTTCAGGATTATAATTATTTGATGAATCTTTAATAGATTGTGCGATTTCAAATGTTTTCCTATCTACAAGTGGTTCGTGTGCATTTTCTTTAATACACCATTCACTTTCAGGAACACTTTTTCTTTTCTTAATCTTATAATTCACTTTTTGAAATCTGTGTTGAATTAAATCTCCAATATAAACTCTATTTTTGATGATATTACTGACAGATGTGTGTTTCCATATTTCAGGATGGTCAAATCTATTTAATTTTGAATCAGAGTATTTATACATAACTGGTGTAGGTAATTCTTCTCTTGTTAGTATTTCAGCAATTTGTGAGCTACCATAACCTGCAACATATAAATCAAAAATTCTTTTTACTACAGGAGCAGTTTCTGGATCAGGTACTAGTTTGTGTTTGTCTAAAGGATCTCTCATATAACCATAAGGTGCAGAACTTCCACAAAACTTTCCATCTTTTTTCATTTGAAGTAAGTTTGAACGAACTTTTTTAGAAATATCTTTTGCATACATATCATTCATACTTAATCTAAATGGCATCATATCAGAGCCACTTGTTTCAAAAAAAGTATCTATATCATCGTTTACGGCAACATATCTAACATCGTTTTCTGGGAAAAATGTTTCAACATAATAACCAGTCATTATATGGTCACGACCTAATCTTGATAAATCTTTAGTAATAACCATGTTTATTTTTCCATTTTCAATGTCATTTAACATTCTCTTAAACTCTGGGCGTTCAAAATTTGTTCCTGTATAACCATCATCTACATAAATATCAACTGCAACTAATCCTTGTGCTTTTAAATAACCAATTAATAAACTTCTTTGATTAGTGACACTTTCTGATTCCATATCATCACCATCTTCACGAGATAGTCTTATATAAATGGCTATTTTAAAAATCGTATTGTCTATTGCATACCTACTATACATTTTTTATCTCCTTTCAGTAGACAACACATTCACTTTATTAGTTGAATTAATTATACTATTTTTTGCGTTCGATTTAAATACTTTTGATGAATTTTTATAAGCCATATAATATTTATATATACAACTTTTTAAGACTTCTTTTAAATCACAACCATTACTATCATAAAATTCTAGTGTTTCATACATGATTATTCCTCCACAATGAATTTTATGTGTAATAGTTTATAAAAATTACTATTCTTCATAAATTATCACACCTTTCTATTGATATTCTTTTAGCATATCTTCCATTTCTTTAAGTTCTTCTTCAGTGGGTGGAATTGCTTCACATCTTTTTCCATCCCAAACTTCAACACCGTCTGAATCAAGTCTTATATGAGGACCTTTTCTTCCGTTCATCATTTCATCTTTATTGTCTGATATATCAGTCACAGTAATAAAACTTTGTATTCTTTCATTTGTAATATAAGAATTAAGATAACCTTTAACAAAAACTCTTGTTCCTTTAACAAAAAAATCTTTATATATTTCATAAAGATTTCGGTTAATATTAAAACTAGCATAAACTTTCCTTTTATCATATTTAAGAGTGGTTAAACCAAACTTAATATAATCTTTATTATTATCTGTCACATTATTAATAGTTCCAGATATTATAATTTCGTTTAAATCAATTTCCATTTTTATAACTTCCTTTCTTTTTAATCTTTTTAAAGATTTAAATTATTAAAATAATTTTAAATTTATATTATCTATTAATATTATTTATTATATTATTTATTCTGTTAGAAGATACTTGCTATACTCACTAGCAGTATCTTGCTATTACATCTAGCAGAAATCTGCTAAATAGATTCTTCTTATATTAGGTTCATTTTCAACTCTAATATATTTTTTTGTTCTTAATGATGTTATGCAACTAGTAATCGTTCTTTTAGATACTTTTAAAAGATTACTTAAATACTTATTACTTGCATAACAAAATCCCTCTTGCATAGATAGGGTATTAATTAAACCCATTAATAGTTTAGTAGTAGAAGATAGTTCTTCATCTAATAAAACTATTGTAGGCACCTCTATATGCTTTAATTTAGTAATATCGCTATTATTCATATTATCAATCTCCTTTCCTTTAAATTTAGGCAATAAAAAAACTTGTAAACACTACTTACAAGTCATACTAATAATGACAATAAAATCCCTGTGTGAGATAAATCTCACTAAATAGGTTGCTTGAAGTAAAACATACATAACATATTTCAATCCCTTTTATTCTTTTATTTCGTTCTTTGAAATATGTTTTACTTCAAACTAGTTCATCTTATATTTCTATAAGATAGGTTCTAATATAAATCTACGAACATTTACTGAACCTTTATTTGTTAGTGATTTAATCTTTTCTAACAAATCTCGTATGTGTATAATCCTCGGTCGTATTCATTGAACCTTATATATTTGTTATCTTCTAATATTTTTAGGTTCTTCTTGAATCCAACATTTGTTATACTCAATTTCTTTTGAACTCTCCCGATACTTATACTTGTGAATTCACATCTTTGGGATTGTTCCGCACAGAGTATTTTGTATATCAGCTTCGTTTCAAACTTGATATTTTTATCTCTCCATACTCTTGGATCAATTAATTCTAGTTGTTTTTTTAATCTCATACATTTGATTTCCTCCTTTCTTTTTCTATGTTACCCATTTAATTTAAAAGTGGGTTCATTTGGAAACATATTTAATATATCATGCTAATTACTATATTGTCAACACTTTTTTACCCATTTATTGAAATTATGTTGACTTTTTTACCCACTGGGTGTATTATTATGGTGTGAGGTGAATTTCTATGCTAGAAAAAAATATCGGCGAAGTTATTGCTGAAGCTAGAGAAAAGAAAGGTTTATCGCAAAGACAACTTGCGAAACTTGCAAAGATTAATAACTCTGAACTTTCTAAAATAGAATCAGGTATAAGAAAAGATCCTAGTCCTAAAATATTAAGAAAGATAAGTAATATAATAGATGTTAATTATAGTGACTTAATGTATATGATAGGTTTAGGATTAGAAGTGACACAACTTAATTATTTTGTTAAGAGTCATTATGCTAGTTTAAATCTAGAACAATTAGATACTGCTGAAATAAATGTTTTAGGAAGTATAGAAAATTCTGAAAGTATAGTTTCTACATGTAAAAAAGAATTAGAAAAAGATGATTTACCAGAAGAACAAAAAGAGTTATTAATACATACTATCGAAGATCATACATATCAAATTAATTCATCAAAAGAAATAATCAAACTTATTCAAAGTTTAAAAGTAAAGGGGAGAAATAAAAATGCTAAAAAGTAATATAATTAAAAAATTATTAGTAGTAGTGAATTTTATTGTAGGATTATTTTTAATACTAACTATCATATTTAATAATAAACTTACTTATTCTTTATATTGGATTTTAATTCCTATTTTAATATTTTTAATTGTAATGTTTATATATGAGGTAGATAAAGGGTTAATTGAAATAAATCAAAACGAGGGCAAGTCAATTAGAAGATCATATAATGATATAACAGTTGTATCTACTGTATTCTATGGATTAATATATTTAGGAATAGAGTTTATTGATATGATAAATAGTGATGTTAGAAATAATATTTATTTAGTATGTGGTTTCTTTGCAATTACACTTTTATATGAATTATTTGTATTCATGGCAATTAAGAGTGCTAAAAAAGAAACATCGGAATTACTAAATAAGAAAAAATAAATTTATGAAGTAAATTTATAATCCTTACTTTTGCATAGCAAAAGAAAAAAATAACCTTTTACCCTTTCGTTAGATTAGGTATTAGGTTATTTTTATTTAAAGAATACGTGGCACGTTTTGTTGCTTTAGCAATGAAAGTGGCGATAGTATTCTTTCTTTTTTATGTAGTCGCAAGACAAAATAAAAAAGAGCAACATTCACTTACGATAGTTTGTGAAATGTTGCTTATTGGGTTTCAAAAGGGTGTCCCTTTGCACACTATTCCTAGTTGGCAAAATGCCGACTTGGTAGTGTGTTACTATCTTGTCTTAAAGATAGTCTTTCACGAAAATCCATTAGTTATGTAATTTCTTTTGGATTTTCGTTTTCAATAGGTTTTGATTTTTATATTTAATTTATTCAGAATATCTTAATATTACGATTTAATCGATAAATTGTAATTTGTACTAATAATTTTCTTTGTTTATTATACTTAATAAAGAATAAAAAGTCATTAATAAACCACT
>CANPXR010000003.1 GCA_947586655.1 uncultured Bacilli bacterium
GCTCCAGTTAAAATGCTACTTATGACGTTTTCCATATTTTTATTTTCTTGTTTTTTTCTTAATGAGTTCACCGCAACGGACGAAATCGATATTAAAATGCCAAGAATAACTATTACTGCTAATAACTCAACAAGAGTAAAACCACTATTTTTTTTCATGTTACTTCACCCATTCCTTCAATTCATCCTTAGTCATGAAGCCAGTTTTTCTTCTTACTTCTTTTCCGTTTTCAAATATTATAAGCGTTGGAATTGAAAACACATTATATTTACTTGATAAGTTGGGAGCTTTATCAACATCCACCTTAATAATTTCAATGTCTTCTTCTTTATCATACTTTTCCATTACCGGTTCAAGCATCTTGCATGGCCCACACCACGTTGCATAAAAATCAACTAATATTCTATCTTTCTTTAACTCTTCGTTAAAGTTTTCTTCAGTTACATGTTTTATCATTCTTACCTCCGACTTTTATTACAATACCATAATCTTATTATATATTATTTTAAATAAAAAATACATATTTATACAAAATTAAACTTTTATTTTACACTAATTCGAAGCAGTTTATTTTAAATCAATTACTTTTATGTTAGAATATCTATAGGAAGTGATTATAATGGTAGTAGTATTTAAAGTAAGTGATAATACCAAGGAAAAAATGATTAATTATTACCAAGATAAAAAAAGAGAAAAAACGCCACCATACTCTGTTTTCCAAGCAGAAGAAGGAGGTACCATAATTACTCTTTATGAATCTGGCAAGGTAATGTTTCAAGGAATAAGCGCAGACGTTGACGCTAACATGTGGCGAGATATGGAAGCCCATTTAAATAATGGTAAAGCACCTGAAGAAAGTAAAAAAAGCAAGAAGGAAAAACCGGATGAAAAAACGCTTTATGAAGAAAGAAAAACATACTACTACATAAATTCCATTGGTTCTGATGAGGTTGGAACCGGAGATTATTTTGGCCCAATCGTTGTTACTGCATCATTCGTTGATAAAAGTAAAATTTCATTCTTAGAAGAACTAGGAGTAAGGGATTCAAAAAAGTTAACTGACCAGAAAATATTAGAAGTAGTTCCTAAGATAATAAAACAAATTCCCTATGAGACGGTTATATTTACCAATGAAGAATATAACGCCCAAAAGGAAACCAACATGAATAAGATTAAGGCAATATTACATAATAAAGCTATTTTAGGATTAATGAAAAAGGATAATTATAACTATGATAAAGTCGTAATTGATCAGTTTTGTTACCCTAAAAATTATTTTGGATACCTTAAGGAATCTAATAACGTATTTAGAAAAATAAGTTTCACAACCAAAGCAGAAGACAAATGCTTATCGGTTGCTTGTAGTTCTTTAATAAGTAGGTACGTATTTATTAAAGAAATTGATAAACTCTCAAAGATAACTAACGAAAAAATTCCAAAGGGTGCTGGTATAAACGTTGATTCATTTGGTAGAAAACTAGTGAAAACCCAAGGAAAAGACATATTAAAAAAGATAGCTAAACTTAATTTTAAAAACACTGATAAAATATTAAAGAGCTAAAAAACATTAGCTCTTTTTTTTCTTACCATGCTCTACTTTTTTCCAAGTAACTTCCCTAGTGATTAACGCCTTTATGGCACAAAAAACATAAGTAATCATAAAAATAGGATTATAAAATAAAGCCTTGATTTTTGATTTAGTACTTAAATTTAAATTATTTTCTTCTAAAATAAGCATGATAAACGTAATTATCATAAGAATAATATATATAATTAAAAAACACGTTGTTAATTCTGCTAGGGTATAAACCCACTTGTCATATCCTTTTATAAAGTTATAAATGGTAAAAAATAAACATCCAAAAAGCCACGTAACTAATCCTAAAATAATAAATATGTATGGGATAATACCAACTGATTCGTCTATTTTAGACCCATTATTTAACCCTTTTTTATCCATTGACTTAAATATTTTTTTAGTATATATCCTTCTTACGTCAAAATATCCTTTAATCCACCTTATTCTTTGGTTTATGGTATCTTTAAACATCGTTGGTTGCTCGTCATAGAAAATAGATTTAGTGTTATAATACGTAGTTAAGTTATTTAACGTCGCATAAGAACTAAGTTCATAATCCTCTGTTAAGCTATGAAACGGATAACCGCCCCACCTTTCAATTAGATATCCTTTTATATAAAACCCAGTTCCTGAAAACGTTATGTTTCTAGTTTGCCTACTTTTTATATTATTAAAAACCGTGTTTACTAAAGAAAAAGTAAGACTTGAACACGCCGCAACAACACTATCATTACCATTTTTACAATTTCTATATCCACAGGCTAAATCATATCCCTTATCAAAGATTGGTATCATGTTTTTTAAATAATCCTTATCTAAAACATTATCAGCGTCAAAAATAAAATACGCATCATAACGTTTTTTTTCACTTATGATATATTTAATTGCGTCATCTAAGGCATAACCTTTTCTTTGCAAACGTAAATTTTTTCTTAATACTAAGGTAGCATCATATCTTTTGCATATACTTACCGTTTTATCTTTTTTTGACTCAACGATTACATAAACATCCTTCATATTTATGCTATAAGATTGATGTTTAATACTTTTTAAAAGATCTTCTATAACGGATGACTCATATCTAGCGGGAATAAGAATACAAAAATTATGATTATTTTTTGTTTTTACTGGTTTATTATTATTTTTTCTAACTAAAAAACTACTTATAATAGTCATTACAACGCCAATAAAAATAAGGGCTATTGCTATCAATCTAAACGCTAACATCACTATTTTTCCTTTACATAAAATATGATAAATAAGTAAGTAATATAACTAATATTATGGAACATATCCATCCGTTTATTTTTTCGAACTTAGAGGTTTTATACTTTATACCAACCGCACTTGAAATTAACATTCCACCAATTAAACCACCAACGTGAGCGTACATATTAATTCCAGTTACCATAAAACCTAATAAAATATTAATTATAATAACTGGTAATATTTCTCTTTTTAAAGCTTCTGCCATATAGGTTCTTTGGTTAATAGCAAAGTACAAAAGAGCACCCATAAGACCAAATATAGCTCCCGAAGCACCTGCCGATATAACGTTATCATTCATTAAGATAACAGAAACCAAATTACCTACCACTCCACTATAAAGAAAAATTAATAGCATCTTAATATGTCCATAAAACTTCTCTACTTGTTGTCCTAAAAGTTTAAGTGACCACGTATTCATTAAGTAATGAATTAATCCAATGTGAAGAAAAATACTAGTTAATAATCTTATTGGATTTCCATCTTTAACTAAAGCTCCAAACGCATACAAAGTATTAACGTTAGTTGATCCATTACCTAATAAGTACGTTAAGATCATAAAAATAGTTATTATACTAATTAAGATGTTAGTTACAATTGGTGTTTTAGGACTAAACAAGTCATTTATCTTCTCACTTTGATCCATGTTTTTCCTTAAAATATCATTATTTATTCTTTTATATAATAAGGCTCCTTCTTCGGTAAACTTTAGTTTAGAAGGCATATCTGGAAAGAATTCTTCTATCGTCTTATTCTTCTTTAAAGAATTTTCGTTTTTTACCCTAACGGGATAATTAAGCTTAGTATTTGCTATTTCAACGTTAGAATTTAAATCTAAATAAAAGGTTAAAACCTTCATCTTAAAAGTAAAGGTCTTTAACTTTATTTGCCTTACTAACCTATCAACCTTATAATTATCAAATTCCAATTGATCCTTATTATGAATGTATCCCGTTACTATTCTTACGATTCTAAAATCACTATCCATGTTTTCTAACCATATCTCATTTTGAACACCATGGACAACGACCGGATTATAGTTCATTTCAGTTATGAAATAATGAAGTAGTTTCATTATTAATAAATCTTTTTTTTCAGTTGTTACCATAGATAAACCTCCTACTCATTTTTATATTCTTCTAGTATTTTGTTAAATTCTTCTGGAACTTTACAAGAGAAAGTCATTTTTTTATTCGTTACTGGATGAATAAAACTTATTTCTTTAGCGTGCAACATCTGTCCAAAAGACGTTGATTTTTTTCCACCGTAAACTGGGTCGTTTATGATTGGATGTTTTATGTAAGCCATATGAACCCTTATTTGATGTGTTCTTCCGGTTTCTAACTTAAGTTCAATTAAGGTGCTATTTTTATACCTATCAAGTACCTTAAAATGTGTAACGGCCTCTTTACTATTTTCATCGGTTACACACATTTTCTTTCTATCATAAGGATCTCTTGCTATTGGAGCATCAATTGTTCCCGTATCATGATTTATTCTTCCACTTACCAAGGCAACGTATATCCTAGATAAAGTTTTATCTTTAAGTTGTTTTGATAGCATTTCATGTACCTTATCATTTTTAGCAATAACTAAAAGCCCAGAAGTATCCTTATCTATTCTGTGCACAATACCTGGTCTTAATTTCCCATTAGATGAGCTTAAGTTTTTAGTATAGGAAATAAGACCATTAACTAAGGTCCCAGAAAAATGTCCTGCAGCAGGATGAACAACTAAACCACTTGGTTTATTAATAACCATTAGACTGTCATCTTCATATACTATATCTAAATCCATCTTTTCCGGTTTTGCGTTTGATTCTTCTTCTAACTTTCCTAAAATTTTAATTTTATCATTAGTCTTTAGAAGGTAGCTACTCTTTAAATTTTTATCATTTACCGTAACTAAACCTTGTTTTATCATCAGCTGCACCTTACTTCTTGAAATTTCTAATTTATCAATTAAAAATTTATCCAACCTTTGGTGCTCATTAGTTTCAATAGTAAACTCCATAAAAACATTCCTTCCCAATTAACTAAACAATATTATACCATGTTATTTTAAAAGTCAAATATAAACTATAGTAAATAACTCATTTTTTAGTATCTTCATTTAACCAATATGTTGCCATTAATATGACACCAATTGTAATAAAGACATCTGCTAAGTTAAAAATAGGAAATGAATAACCAAACAAATTAAACGATAAATAATCAACCACGTATCCCCTTGTAATTCTATCAAACAAATTACCAAAAATTCCCCCAATTAGAAGTCCAAAGGTCCAATTAGTAATGTTACTATTTTTTTTGTATTTTAAGTAATTATTATTTAACGTAAAAAGAAGAAATATAACCAGTAAAATTGAAATGGTAATTATAAGCCACCTATTACCCCAAAGCATGCTAAAAGCTACTCCCTTATTTTTTGTATAAATAAAAGATAAAAAACCTGGTATTAACTTAATTGAGGTTAAATACTTTGTTACTAATAGTTTTATTGTTTGATCCATAAAAAAAGAAACAATTACTATTATAGCTATTCTTTTCTTCATCATATCACCATTAAGATTATAACATGTATATTTTTAGATGTAAATTAACAATAATCCTATAATAAAATTATTGGCATAAAAATTTCTAATATAATAAAATTACTAATATACCCGCTAAAAAGTTCTGTATAAAGTGCATTGATATTGAAACAAAAATATTATCTGAATCCTTATAAGCCTTGGCTAAACACATGCCTAAAGCTGAGTATTGAAATACATAAAGTAAATCACTAGGTGATGATAAGTTGTTTATTACGTGAAGTCCTCCAAATACTAAACCACTTACAATAATAAATGTTGTTTTATTATTAAATAATTTTGATAAAGATAGCCTAAAAATAGTTTCTTCCGCTAAAGGGGCATAAAAACAAGATAATAAAAGTGTTGCAACGGGAATGTTTTTAAACATGATATTTATGACTTCTTGATTACCAGAAGGTCGACCACTATTTATGATTACAACGGGTATCGCAACAATAAGCATAATACCAAGCATCATTAAATACCTTTTGATTATAAACGGAAAATAAACTTTAAAATTCTTTAAAAATACTTTTAAATTTCCTATTAGTTCCTTATGATATAAAATAATTATACCAATTAATATAAATACGTAAATGAAATAAGAAGAAACGTTCTTTAAGATCTTAACGTTAGGTATTAAAAATAAAATCATAATAAATAACGTAAGCGTTATAAAGGATTTTATTTTTTCTTTTTTACTAGTAGTTTTAAGTTCTATTTTAGGTAACTTAACTTCTTTTTTATCTTTTAATGAAGCTAGAAAGAAGAAACCTAAAATACCTGGAATTATTGGTTCAAAAAACATCCAAATACTAGATAATAATATTCTTATGTTATTATTTTTTAAATAACTTAAATCTTTTTTTGATTCATTATATAGTATAACAGTAAAAAATATACTTATTGATAACATGAATAAACCAGCTATAGTGCTTTCGTTAAACTTTTCAATAAATAAATAATGTATTAACATGTAAACTATATAAATAATTTCTATTAAAATCGCAATCCTTAAATAGTTTTTCTTATTTTTCATTTGTTCCTCCATTTTTTAAGAAGCCATTCTTAGGCTTCTTAAAATAAATCATTTAAATCAATATCACCATTAACCGACGGACCAACGTATTTAATGTCATTACTAAAAGCAATTATCGCGGTAAATATCGGATTTAAAAACCAAAGACCAATACCGAAAGCTGCTTGTTGCCCGAATGATTTAGCAAGTTTAATATTGTATGAGATTGCAAATATCATGGATAAAACCATACCTATTATAGGTATTATTCCTATGAATATAAAGAATATGTAATACCATTTATATCCAATTATATCAAATAAAACAATGGTATTATAAACGGGTACTATTGATGCCCATCCCGGTTTTCCGGCCTTTTTGTATAATTTCCATCTTGCGATTATAACAAATATAACCAACGCTAAGCAAATAACCCAAACACCAGAAAAAATAGCAAAAAGTAAGGCAATTACATTATTGTCACTCATTTTTAATCCTCCTTTATTTTAGTATATCATAATCTATAAATTTCTACTAACTAAAATAACATCAGCACCAATTTTTTTTATTTGTGACCAGGTTATTGACACTTCCTCTGTGCCCCTTAACATATTAATTATTCCTTTTTTTTCATAAATAAGCATCTTAATAATATTCCCATCATCTGATATTTCTACGTCCACTACGTTCCCAATTTTTTCACCGGTTAAAATATCTACCACATCCTTGCTCTGTAAATCAGATAAACGCATAATAATCACCAATTAAATATATGCAAACATGTATAAAAAAACACCTTCCGTAACATTACAAATTATAGAAAGGTGTGGTTATTATAGCAAAACATAAAGTAGAAATAACTGGAATTAACACAAGTGAAATTAAGGTTCTTTCAGAAGAAGAAAAGACAAAACTTTTCATAAGACTTAAAAATGGTGACGTAAGTGCAAGAAATGAACTTGCCGAAGGAAATCTAAAACTTGTACTATCAATTCTTAGAAAGTATCAAAATAGAACTGACAACATGGATGATTTATTCCAAATTGGATGTGTGGGCCTTATGAAGGCTATTGATAACTTTGACTTGTTACATAACGTTAAATTTTCAACCTACGCCGTACCACTTATTTTAGGAGAAATAAGACGGTATTTAAGAGATAACAGTAATCTTAGAATCTCAAGAAGCATAAAAGACTTAGCATATAAAATATTAAAGTTAAAGGAAGAGCATTTTATGACAACTGGTCATGAATTAAGTAATGAACTTATTGCAAAAAAATTAGGCGTTGACGAAATAGACGTGATAATCGCACTAGATGCGATGAGGGACCCAGTTAGTATGTTTGAACCCATTTATAATGATGGAGGTGATACCATTTATCTTGAGGATCAACTTGAATCCAAGAAAGAAAAAAGTTCTAACTGGGACTTGGTAATATCTTTAAATGATGCGATTGATAAATTAAAAGAAAAAGAAAAAAGGATAATAACTGATCGATATCTTTTTGGTAAAACCCAAATGGAAATAGCAGAAGAAATAGGAATATCTCAAGCTCAAGTATCTCGATTGGAAAAAGGAGGAATCGAGAACATTAAGAAAAATATCTTATGATAAAACCAAAAAGCAATCCCAAACCACAGGATTGCTTGTACTACTTTTCCAATTACATACTTCATAATTGGTTTACTACCAATGAAAGTACTTTCTTTTACTACGTCAGTTAATACATAACTGACAATTAAATAATACCATAATCGACAAATTATTACAATACTTTACAACAAAAAATTTATATTTTTTATAACTAATGATAAATTATAAAAAGACCTAATATGGCCTTTTATTTACATTTACCTTCGCCTGGGTTAGCTCCTTTAACATAAGTTTCTCCAACAAGCTCACAAGATGTCTTTGTAATCGAGTCTTTTAGATACCCTCCAAAAACCTTTATTAAGCTTACCGCAATAACCGTAACTAGCGCGATAATTAAAACGTATTCAACCAAGGCTTGCCCTTTATTTTGCATCTTTTTCATATGTTTCACACCCTTATTTTATACTAATATTAGTTTAACATTTTATATCTTATTTTGTCAATGTAAAAACTCGGTATATATACAATTTAAAGATATAATTTGTATTATTAACTTATATATGATAATATTTAACTGGTGATAATATGTTAGTTTTTAGTAATATAAAAGTTAAAGAAGCTAAAACATTTAAAGAGCGACTTTTTGGATTAATGTTTAAAAAGAATATTAACTACGGTCTTTTATTTAAGAACTGCAGATCCATACATACCTTTTTCATGAAAGAAAAAATAGAAATTATAGCAACCGATGCTAATGATAAAATAATTAAGAAATATAAAAGCGTACGGCCATGGAGAATAATAATAGCTCCTAAAAATACTAAAAATATATATGAGCTACCAGAAAATACGATATAACCAATCGTATTTTTTAAATATCACTTTGCTTAACGAAATGAAACAAAAGAAATGTTGTTGCACAAAGTATATTTTGGGGCCAACTGGACCAACCTGTCGATTGTATAAATCTTCTAATAAAATTATTCATAATTTCAAGCAACTTCCAATTAAGTCCACACAAAAACAAGTCATAGACCTGTTTTGTTTTTTTAGACTTTAAACAAAGTAAAATTTGCATAAAGTTAAAAGGATTGTTTTTATTTTAATAAACTTTAGTTATTTTTCCATTAGCAATAATTCTTCCGCCTTCTCTAATAGAAAACTCTGTCCCGACATCAAGAGCTATGGATTCTGCCAAAGTTACAGTAGCTGAAACATTTTCTCCTGGATTTACCATTTCTTTTCCTTTTGGTAAATTAATTGTTCCTGTTATGTCTGTTTTAAAATAAAATTCAGGACTGAAACCATCAAAAAATGGAGTGCTCCTACCACCATCTTCTGTGGAAACAACTAATAAATCTGCATCAAATTTTTTAATAGCGGCAATAGAATTTGGTTTAGCAACTACTTGTCCTACTTGTACTTTGCCTTCTTCTACTCCCTTTAATAATAATCCAACATTATCTCCTATTTTTGCATAATTTGAATTTGATTTAAATGCTTCAACTGCAGCAACAGTAGTAGTAATTATTTCTTTATCTAATCCGATTACTTGGACTTCATCATTTATTTTTATAGTACCTCTATCTATTGTACCAGTAACAACAGTTCCTCGTTCAGATACCGTTGACACACTTTCAATTCTTAATAAGAAAGCACCATTTTCATCATAGTTTGTATTAGTATTTTTATCAACTGTTCCTGATGTATTTAAATTATTGTTCTCTGTTGAAGAATTTTCATCATTATTTGTATTATTGTTTGTATTATTTTGATTATAAATTAAAACAATTCCGACAACAACTACTATTATAGCAATAGCAATTATTATTAATAATTTAACATTAAAGTTTTTCTTTGGTTGCTGTGGCTCAGTAGGTTGTTGATATGTATTCACAGTTGATGTTGATTGCATTGGTTGAGAATACATATTAGTTGTGGCTTGATTTTGTATTGGTTGTTGTTGAGATTGTTGATTTATTGGTTGACCTGTCGTTGTGTCGAATTTATAATTGTTATTCTGATCCATTTTTATTATCCTCCTATCTAGATTTTATTTGGAAGTTAAATCAACACTTATAACTCTTATTCCCTTAGTTGATCTGATTAATTCATCAAGTGAATTAGATATATGATCTTCTAATTCAAGATTTGGCATAAATTCAGTATTTTTTGTGTCTAAATATTCGATTATAATATCATTTAAATTTTCTTCTAAAATATCCTTTAAAGAATTATTAAATAAATCTTTTGCAGTAAATCCGCCGAACAAATTATTTGTTGTATCTGTATTTAAAACATTTGCAGTTTCAAAGAATTTAACTGGATCTGCAATAGATAAATGTAATGAAATTTCATAATTATTATCTTTGTTTTTATAATTAATAGAACTTTCAACATTTACATGAAATTCTGAAAGTGACATTTTATAAAACTTATAATTAGAATTTGTAACAGTATAATCTTTTTCTAAATTAACATAGTCAACTATTTCTTCATTATCAACTGCTATTAAAACAAAAGGGCTACTATTACTTGCTTTTATTACTCCGTTATCTGAGGTAGTTTCACTAACTATATTCCAGCTGTTATCTTCTATATATGTAATTGAATTTGAACCTTTTGAAGTATTATTACTTTTACTATCACATCCACTAGTAAAACCTAATATTAAAAAGCTACACATTAAACCTATTAAAATTTTTTTCATAAACTCACCTCACTTATCTTTAAATATATTTCATTAACTATTTTTTTACAATATTTATAATCTTACTTTGACCTTATTATTAATGATTCTTATAACCGCATATTAATTTTATTGTACTTTTGCATTATCAATAATACTTTGTGGTATTTCCACATCACCAGCATTATCATAATTAGAATACTTGATTGTTGTTGTAAATTTTTCAAATCCTTTAATCATATTTGTAAAATCATATTCGAGTCTAGTTATATATCCATTATCTGTATATACTTCAACATAAATATCGCCACTTATAGCAGATGTGTTTGTATTACCTGAAGACATTAGACCTTTAACATCATTTTTAGTCATTTTTACTTTATATTGATTATCTGCTATTTTAGTAACATTTTTCATACTAATTAATTTATCTAAAATAACACCTAAATCTACAATTTGTGATGCAGATTTTTCTTTCCACCAAACATCACCACCATAAGGTTGTGTCATATAACTATAACCTGTATTAAAATCGTGATATATTTTATTGTTTACAGATACAAATCCCATTGAAGTAGTTGTAATATCTAGATATTCTTTTTGGTGTAATTCGTCCATAACTCCGGTTGATACAGTATTAGTTTCAACACCAGCAATAGTAAGATCCATTTCTATTTCTATATTATAATTATTAAATGTCGTTACAAATTCTGAATTTTCAGCAAAATCACTACCTTTTACTTTAATTGTGTATGAATTTGAATTTGTAATATCAGCATTATAAACAGCAACATAAAATTTATCATATCTAACATAATATGTTAAATCTTCTTCAATTTTATCCATACTTGATGATAATTCAGTATAAACACCATCTTTATAACCATAAAATTTCAAACCGACATAATCTTTGTTTCCACTAATAACTTCTATGGTATTATCACCTGATACTTCATAATAATCTACTGCACCAGCATTTATTGTTTGATTTAAAATTTTTGATGTATTAATTGTATCTTTTAAATTAACATTTTTATCAGTATATAATGATTTATTATCATATTTTTTTGCTAAAGTATTATAAGTAATTGTTTCACTTACTTTAACTAAATCTTCTCGTGATGTATTATTTTTTATGTAATCAGTTGGATTACTTTCATTAAGTGCTGATGTTAAAATAGAAACCCAATCATTAACTACTTTTGTATATGTATAATAATAAGGAAATTGTCCATATCCATCTGCCAAATCAGACAATTTACCACTTAACTCTTGGGTATATCTACCAGCCCATCCATTTAAAAAATTATTTGTTGAAGTAACTTCACTAACTAAAACACTAGCTAAATTTGCAGTTGCCTCTGTATAATATCCATTAGGACATCTATGTTGTTCAGTTCCCTCACAATATAAATATTGAAAATGATGGAATAATTCATGATTTGCAACTGTCTTTATATTTTCTGTTGATTGTTGAATTGTTCCTTTATCTATTACAATATATGGATAAGAAACTATTCCACTTTCACCCATAAATAAATCATCAATGCCTAAAAGAATAATTGTCTCAATTAAAACACCTGTATCAATAGGATTATAATATGTAGCTAGAGTTCCATTACTGCCTGTATCATAAATATAAACATTCATAGCTGTATCAATTTTAGCAGCATTTATTCCATTTACTTTAAGCGATTCGCGAGCATTAAAATAATTTTTATTTATTAATTCATCATAATATGGTTTATACAAATATTCTGTATTAAATATTTTTTCATAATCACCAATCGAGTTTTCTAACTCATTAGCAATATCTTGTACCTGTTCTAAAGTAACTTTATCCGTTCCATAATCAGTATACCAAATTATAAATCTCTCATTTTTAGATAAGTATGCTTTATTCAATTTATGACTTGCAATTTTATCTTTATTATTAGTATCGTTTAATGGAACTACTCTAACATTATTATTAATATTTGCTTGAGAGTCTATACTAACTTCGTTTCCAACTCTAACATCTTGTAGTGTTGCTTTTTCAATTAGTTTTTTTATTGATTCTTCTGACAATTCAGATCTATGATTTTCCAATAATTCAATAATTTCTGAAATATTACCAGTTGTATAAATAATTTCATCTGTTTTATATTTATTATCTAAACTATCATAATCATAATCATAATTAACTAGTTCTGTAAAATATTTATTGACATCTATTTTTCCACTTTCATAATCAGTTTTTAATTTTTTTAATGTACTTTCAGTAATTTCTTCTTCCTTTATATTTGGAATTTGTTCATTATTTGATTTATTATTATCTTTTTTATTAAAGATAAAGAATAAACTTACTCCAACAATAACAACAACTAAAACGCCAAGAATTATTAATAAATCTCTTTTACTTTTATTTGGTTTTTTAGAACTATTGTTGTTATTTTGAACGGAATTATTAAAACTATTTACTGGTATTGTATTTACAACTGGTTTTACTGATTGTTGTTCTATCATTTTTCTTAGTTCTTTTATATTAGTTCCACAATTAGGACAAAAATCTACATTATCGTCCACTTGGTTTCTACAGTTTGGACAATACAAAATATCTCCTCCTTCTAAAAAAGTAACTAATGGTTATATAGTTACTTTTTTGATTTATTATCCTTCATAAAATAACTTGCCAGTAGTATAAGAATAATATTGTGTTTTTGAATTCACTGATGTAGTAAAATAATTTGGATATGTATTTGGTTTTGAATCAACAGTAACAATATCTTTTTCTTTTTTCAAATCGCGAATTGTATATTTTCCATCATTTTCTATGATAGCATAAATAACATTATTAGATAATTGTGTTTGTATATTTTGACCGGTAACAAGTTTTTTGCCATTGATTTTAAATATTGTTGTAGTTCCATCTTCATTTGTTCCATAATATAAATCTTCAGTTCCATTAACATTATAAATTTTTTCAGCACTGCTATTATTACTATAATAATCTGATACTTTTTCACCTTTTAAGTTAATTACATAAAAGTTTTTAGCATCTTCGCTAACTGACGCATACCCATTTTCATCAAATTCATACGCTCTTTCATAAGATTTATCATTAATTCTTGTACCGTCATAGTTCAAATATATTTTATTACCTTTACCATATCCACTACAATGATCTAGAAGATATACCCCGTGTCTTGCATAGCCACCTTGTATGTTATCACAATTTAACTTTTCTTTTAAAGCTCCATTAACATAAAGTTCAGCACCATTTAATATTCCATCAGCTTGTTTTACATAATTATTATAATCTTTATAAATTATATATGAATTGGCTTTAGTCTTTTCATTTCCATTTTCATCTAATAAATATGTATCTCCTGATTGATATACAACAGTACTTCCATTAAACTTCATAGATCCATATTCACTTTCTTTGGAATAAGCAACTTTGCCATTTCTTACTACTTTAGATCCTTCTTTATCATAAGAAGATTCACAAGTGTTCAAAATAAATTCATCTGGATTTTCATCATTTATATCTGATATACAGAAAATTCTTGAATCTGGGATAGTTAAAAGAAGTTTTCCTTTTGAAATATCAATTATATAATTTATATTATTATAAAATATAGAAACATAATTTTTTTTACTATTTCCCTTTGGACTACTAATATCAGAATCATCTTTTGAAACGGCAAATGATGTTATTTCCTTTCCGTTATAATCGATTACTTTATATTCAGTATCTGATTCTATTAAGGCATAAGTATATTCACCAATATATGATCTTATATCTTCATCTTTTTCTAATTGTCTTATAAATTTTCCAGAACTATCATATAAATACTTATTATATTCTTTATCTGTCATTTCATATACTGCATATTGTTGTGAAATATAGTCATACTTACCAAATTCAATTATCATTTTACCAGATGAAGAAATAAGCCCATACTCATTATTTTTGTTTTCAACATTTGCTGTACCATTAATGAATTCTGAATTTACACTTGTATAATCGAATCCTGTAAGTTGTTTCCCATCAATATCAAACATCGCATATAAATTTTCACTATTTCTTACCCAAAAAGAAGTAGAATCAGTAAGTGATTTTGACACATTATCTTTTTCATTATTACCAAATAATTTAGGAATAAAAATAATTCCAACGATAACTATTATTATAGCGATAACAATTATTATCAATAATTTTGGATTTATTTTTTTCTTTGGTTGCTGTGACTCAGTAGGTTGTTGATATGTATTCACAGTTGATGTTGGTTGCATTGGTTGAGAATACATATTAGTTGTAGTTTGATTTTGTACTGGTTGCTGTTGTGGTTGTTGATTTATTGGTTGACCTGTCATTGGATCATACTGCACATTATTAAAATTATTATTCATTTTGACTCCTATTTAAACATATTTAAATAATCACTAATTTGATTAGTAATACCACTTGTTAAAACTTTCATATATACATAATATCCAGCTGTACTTAAAATAGTCATACAAACTAAATGGAAATATGCACACATATCTTTTTTATCAAATTTAATATTATCATTTATCAACAACACAAATATAATTATAGAATAAATTGCACCAATTATAGTAGCAACTATTGATAATGGTGCCCATATTTTTCCTAAAAGTGGAGATACAATCATTCCCATAATTACATAAGGAATTATTGAACTCGCACTTATTGATAATGTCTTTATGAAATTAGTAGATTTTTTTACTACTAAAGACGCAAGATAATAGACAACAGTAATTGCTAATATTATGCACACATATATCAATAAATTTTTACCAATTAAACTTAAATAATCTAAATCTTTTAATCTAGCAAAATCAATTTTTGTTTTATAATCAAAAGTTGAATAATCCATTGTTTTAACAAATATCACAGAAATCATAGATGTTAAAAGTTGAATAATCATCATTGCCCCAGCAACAATTCCACTTAATATCATACCATTTTTAACATTTACTAATTTTCCTTCTTCTTTCTTATAAGTTTCAAAAGGTTTTATTATAAATGAAATAATATACTTAATAAAATTAAATGTTTTACCATCAACAAAAGTTGTATTTTGTTGAGATGGATTCACAGTTGGTGTTGGTTGAACATTGTTTATTGGTTGTTGCATTTGTGGTTGTGCTGGTTGAACATTGTTTATTGGTTGTTGCATTTGTGGTTGTGCTTGTTGTTGATAGTTTTGTTGTGGATTAATATTTTGGTTTAATTCATTCTGATTTAAATTATCAGCATTTAAAGCATTTCCACATTTAATACAAAATTTTGATTGTGGGTTATTATATGTACCACAGTTTGTACAATTCATTATTCTCCTCCTTTTTGATTTGTAACATCTCTTACTAAACTAGCAACTGAGTTTTGATCAACTAATGAGTTTAATAATTGATTACCTAATCCTTGACCACTAATTGAAGTATTATTTGCTCCATTTATTTTTGAATTAGTCAATCCTGTTTCAGTTTTAATAAAATTATCAATTTTTCTTAAATTAGTTATATTTGTTTTGGTTTCAGTTTCATATTTATGTCTAGCATTTGAATTACGATAACGAGCAAACATTACAAAGAAATAAATAAATCCTGCTAGTAAAAATGCCCAATTATAATCAAAATTTATAAATAGCATAGCTAGAACACCTAAAATTTCTACTAAGAAGGAAATTCCTAATAATTTCGGAATATGAATAGGTACACTACCCATTGTTTCTTTAGTTCTTGCATTCACTGCAACATAATGTAATACTTTATTTTCACCACTTACTTGTAAATAGCTATATAGCCATACAGGTAAATAAGCTGCCTTCCATTGTTGTCCTTTAACATCTAGTTGTTCATTGCTCCAGGCAACCCCTCGATCATAATTCTTTAAAGTATCATTAGCTGCAAATTTTGCTATATCTTTAGATTGTTTATCTACCAAAGGTCTTAATTGATCAATGTTTGTATCACGCTTTTCTGAAGTATAACCCTTCAAATAATTAGCATTAAATTTAACACAATTTTCTAAGTCGAATGGCATTATAGCATTGATAACATTATTTGTTGCACTTGATGAAGAATTATTTAATTTGTCTGCACTAGATTCAACCGTTAATCCCTGTATAACTAAGTCAAATTCTCTTTCTACATGATAAAGATCTGCATCATAATAAGTTTTTCTGTTTTCTCCACTACCAAGATAATATGTTCTCGTTAAATGCTCTCCATTACCAACAAGATTAACATGGGCATTTGCATCAACTAACATATAAGGCAAATACACGCCCATAATGTTTTCAGTAGTAAATTCTTGTCTAAATTTAGGATGAGCAAAAAATTTTCTTTTGCCTACAAACTTTTCGATTTCAGTTTTAGCCACATCTTTAGATATACTAAATGGTAATACAACATCTGGTATACTTCCATTTGGAATTTGTTGATTTACTGATAGTGTATTTCTACACCAGTGACATCTTGCTTGAGTAGAAGAAGCTGTATCAACTACTACCTCAGCACCACAACTACTACATTTAAAAGTTACAATATCTTTCGTATCTGCTACAATATCTTGTGCTCCAGATCCAATAACTTGACCTTGTAATTGGTTAATATCAGTTGCCATACCAACAACTTTTTGAGGTTCAAATTCGTGTCTACAAAAATTACATCTTAATTTTCCACTATTTGTGTTAATAGCAATATCTGTTGAGCCACATTTAGGACATTTGTCTTGTCCGTCTTTTGCACCTACATCAGTTTGAATAATTGTAGGTCCATTAGTAACATTATTACTATTGTTTATAGGTTGAGTTATATTTGAATTATTACTATCTTGCATAATTATATACCCAATAATTGTGCCTTTATTTTATCATAATCTTCTTGAGTGATTAATCCAGCATCTAATAATTTTTTCTTTTCAGTTAATACTGTCATTGGGTCTTGTCCAGCTGGTTGATTAGGTTGTGATTGGTTTACTTCTTGTGCTGGTTGTTGTCCAAAAGCAGGTTGATAACTTGATTGAGTATTAGGTTGTTGCATACCTCCCATCATACCACCAGCGGCATTCATTCCCATTCCCATAAATGCCATACCAGAGCCTCCACCATTTTCACCAGCAGCTTGCATTCCTCTTGCAACAGATTGTTGCATAAACGAATTTCCTCTTGCTCCTGATAAAGCATCTGCCTTTTTAACATCCTTCATTAATTCCTTAGTATCTTCATCATATTCAATAGATAAAATTGCTGTTTTTACAATTTCTAATCCACGATTAGTTTTCCATTGATAAGCATCTTCAACTGCTTGGGCCATAGCTTGGGCAAAACCGATTTGATCTCCTTGAATTTTAGACATACGATTACCTTTGCTTGGATCGTTTGTATAATTTGAAAATGCTGCTGATAGAGTACCAACTACTTCATTAAATAATTGATTACCGGCATCATTATCCATATCTGCAAAATCAAATATTGGTGCATTTGGTTGCAAATATTTTGCAGGCACAAAATTTTTAACAAATAGTAATGGATCAACGATTTTTAATGTATATGTACCTCTTGTTATTGCTCCAACTTGTGTACCAAAAAATGCATCATCCCAATAAATTTCAGATTGAGTTCCAAATTTATTGTTAGGTATTTCTTTTAAATTAACATAAAATGCTAATTGTTGGCTTCCTGGTTGTCCACCAAATTTAACTTTTTCCCAAGTTGATTTAATTGTTTGTCCAAATATTCCATCACCGGCAAACATTGATTGTGAATTAGGGTCATCAGATTTAAATTCATATCCTCCTGGTTCTGCAATAATACCTGTAATTTGTCCATCTTGCAATGTAATAAGTGCAGTCCCTTCTGGAACGACCATCTTACTCCCGTTAGAAATGATATTTTCATTTCCTTTCCAATTTTCCCCACGGCCATTGTTTTGTGATTGTGGAACTGCTTGAAATACAGCAGCAGTGCCTGGAACATCAGCTCTAGGAACATAAAAATCTTTCCATTGATCAGCAAAAGTACCACCTAATGCTCCAGAAAATGCTTTAATAAATCCCATAAAATATAACCTCCTTCTTATGTAGTCATACTACATTTGTAATTTTAAAAATTTAATAAAGACTTTGAATAGTTTAAGGGTTAGCAAATTTAGGTATCTTGAAATTAATTTATTATAAATGTTATAATTTTACTTTTTACCGTAATTACCTGTAAGATTTCTTGTAAAAATCAACAGTAAAGTTGAGGTGCTAACACGAAGTGAAATTCAACATCATCTTGCTATTCTTATCTAGAAATAATACAATAACCATTTTAAAATACAATAATTTCTATAACTACTACCACTAAACACTCCTATTCTTAATAAGTATAACATATTATTTCATCTTTGACCATAATTTTATAACATGTAAAAACTCGGTATATATACAATTTAAAGATATAATTTGTATTATTAACTTATATATGATAATATTTAACTGGTGATAATATGTTAGTTTTTAGTAATATAAAAGTTAAAGAAGCTAAAACATTTAAAGAGCGACTTTTTGGATTAATGTTTAAAAAGAATATTAACTACGGTCTTTTATTTAAGAACTGCAGATCCATACATACCTTTTTCATGAAAGAAAAAATAGAAATTATAGCAACCGATGCTAATGATAAAATAATTAAGAAATATAAAAGCGTACGGCCATGGAGAATAATAATAGCTCCTAAAAATACTAAAAATATATATGAGCTACCAGAAAATACGATATAACCAATCGTATTTTTTAAATATCACTTTGCTTAACGAAATGAAACAAAAGAAATGTTGTTGCACAAAGTATATTTTGGCTCCAACTGGGCCTACCGGACCCGCGCCTTTAACTACTTCCTGCTTTTGTGTTGATCAAATGAGAAACGTGATACAACAAATAATATCATTATATCCAAACGATAACTTAATAGTTGCAATGGAAAGTGGTAATAACGCCAGCGGAAGGCCAGGATCATTATTACCAGGCCCAAATAATAATCCTAATTCTGGATTATTTCAACTTGTTAATAATCAAGGAGTTCCTCAAGAAGCACTATCAATATGTAGAATAGCTTCAATAACAGTTACAAGTAGTACGTATAATGATACAATTACTTACTTACCTGCTCCAGTTTTAACACCAACTGGATGTGATGCAAATTGCGAGGCTGCTGCAAGATCATACCTCCCGGTTGGTACAACAAACGTTGATATAAATGCAGGTGGTCAAACGGTAGCGCAAGGAACCATATTAAAAAGCGAATATGGTATGGTTGTTGTCGTCGGTAATAATAATAGCAACCCATCATTTGTATCCTTATGCAAAGCCGAAATAATTAACAAGTAAAAAGATGCATGAAAAACATGCATCTTTTTGTTTTTACTTTGCTCTTGCTTTTACGTAGTACCTTTCCTTACCACCTTTAGTACAAGTTACCAATGTTATTATTCTATCTTCTTGATTCTCTGGTTGAGCTAGATAACTAGCATCATCAACCGTAGTAACGCCATATTTATAAACGTAGTAGTCTATTGACCTACCAGATAAATCAGTAATCGTTACCTTATCGCCATTTACCAAACGATTAATCTTGATAAAGAAATTTCCACGCATAAAGTTATGTCCACCAATCGTAACGTTACCTTTTTCATTTAAATTTGGTCCAGAAATTTTAACTACCGATGCATCATAAGCTTTTTTTGTATTTTCCTTTAATATCGGTTGATATATGTTAATCTTCTTAATTCTTATCTTACCTAGTACGGTATAATTAACACCACTATACTTAACCGAAACCTCTGGTACTGGTTTATCAACGTTTTCATTGTCAAGGATTTGTTCATCTACCTTTTCAATGATTCCATCAGCAATTTCTTGTCTTTTTCTTTCTCTAAAATTACTATATATGAAAAGTCCAACCGAAACATAAAGACCAATTACTATTAATACGATTATTACGTTCAATAGTTTTTCTTTATTAATCTTATTAATTATTTTCCCCATGGTAACCTCCTAAACCTTAATTATTGGCTTTAAAACTTCATAACCAAAGAAATAGGTAATTAAACCAAGCACGACTAATAAGATAAGTAAAAAATAAATAACCATCATAAATCTATCATTTTTTTTATTTACTTTTTCTTCCGATACATCAATTAATTCCAAATCATTATTCACCTTTTAGTCACCACTTTCTTTTCTTGCATTATCTACGTAAATTAGTTTACCACTATAGTTATAATACTCATTTTTAACTATTATATAATTATCATACGCTTTATATTCAGTATTAAACGACGTAAGATTAATCTCATTTAATCCATCGGATGCTATTATAACATCCTTGGTATCAGTTGCGGCTTTAATTAGTGCCTGCCTATCATCAAATACAACGTCGTTATAATAATTTTTATTAACCTTTTTACCACTAGAATTATAAAGAGCATACTTGTTATCTTTCTTAACGGCGTAAAAAACATTTCCTCCACTAGCTCTATTTTTTTTCTTTACCTCATCACTTGCCATCATAACGTCTTCGTTTTCAAACTTAATTATTTCTTTACCATCTTTATTTATAACTCCATATCCGTTGGAAGTTTTACATATCGCTTCACCATATGAGTCAAATTCTCCTACCTGTATAAAACGTTGATCTGAAATTAATTTTCCATCTTCATTTAAGTATCCATAAGTATCATCATTAAATTTAACTATTGCGATTCCGTTTTTAAACGCTTTATAAATGGTAAAATCATCCTCAATGGTTTTATAGGCCTCACCATTTTTTACAAGAACAAGTGAGTTCTTATTCTTTTTGTAGTTATGATTTACGTAAACGAATACTTTATCACCATAATAAGTTTCACTTTCTTTCAAGCCTTTTTTTAATTGCTCCATCGTTTTAGTACTAATAAATTCATAGGTATGTGACGATGTTAAAGCCTTTAATACCCCAGTTTCAATCGAATCAATTTTTAGGCTAGTATAATCATCTGACTCCAATAAAACCTTGTTATCTTGCACGTAAATATACCTTTTGCCACCATTTGAATTAAGCTCATAAAAAACGTTATTTTCCTCTGCATTGATTTCGTTAAGAGTTGCACCTTTAACCACGGTGCCATCATTAATGTTAACAATTTGAGAAGATGAGTTAACTTTTACTACGGCATATCTTTGATAATTTTCATCAGAAACCGAAGAAGCCGAAACTTCTATTGTTTTATCAGCATTATCCGTTAGTTTATAATTAAATATTTCTTTACCATCCATGCTAATAAGACCAACAGAGTTTGCTTTAGTATAAGTATAAACGTCATCAGAATAAGAAATCATGTCATAAATAAACTCTGTTTTCTCTTTTAAATCAGCATCTAAAATACCATATTTTAAACCTTTTTTAGTAACCTTAGACGCAATTATATCAGTTTTAACACGATAAACCGAAAAGTAAGTGCCCGTTGGAACAACTTCTTTTCCTCCTTTATCAATTATCAGTGGTAAATTAGAAGAATCTTTGACGATTGCATATCCTTTTATAAATTCTTCGCCATATGAATACTTCGGATTTACAATCTTCTTTCCCGTATAATCAATATAACCATACTTATTATTCTGAATTATCCTAATTGGCTGATTATTACTTGCATACACCCTTAAATTATTTAATACGTCCCCCGTTTTATTAATAAAAAACTCAAAGCCTAATAGCATTACTATAATTACGTATAACATTGCTTTCTTAACTATTTTTCTTGTTTTTGCACTTTTTATGTTAAAGTCCTTTATTGATGGTTTATATTCATCTAGTTTTTCCTTCGAGGCATCTATTTCCACTCTTGATTCATCCTTAGAGGAACCATCTAGTAACTCCTCTAGTTGCTTATCGTTATTAGAATTATCTGAAACGTCAGAAAGGTCTATAAAATCGAGCATTTCATCTATTTGGTTTGAAACTTCTTCGTCAGCGTCAAAATCAAGCATTTCTACTTCTTCTTCATCGCTCTTCATCATAACAACCTCCTTTCTAACATCTATCATAATTTTATAATAAAAACATATAAAACACAAGAAAGATAATCATAAATGTAAAACTTTCTATTTAATTTAAGCCTATAAAAAAAGTGAAAAATATAATTATTTCACTCTTTAAACTCGAATATCATGTCCATTATTTGAACCTTATCACCATATTTAACACCCATTTCAAGAAGTTTATCATCAATTCCCATGGCTCTTAATTTTCTTGCAAAACGAACGGCTCCCTCATCAGTAAACTTAGTCATCTTAAATAACTTTTCTATTTCTTTACCCTTAACTACGTAGATATCATTATCTTTAGTTATGGTAAATGGTTGTTCTTTTTTAAATTTATATAGTACGTGGGATTCAAACTCACCTTCTTCAAATAATGGTTCCTTTTTTATCTTATCTAACTCATCGGCAATGGCAACAAGAGCTTTATCTAATCCAGTGTTTGTAATAGCACTAGTTTCATAAACGGGCACATTGTACTTTTTCTTAAATTCTTCTAGGTTTTCTTTTGCACCTTCTAAGTCCATTTTATTAGCAATAACAATCTGTGGCTTTTTAATTAACTTAGCATCAAAGTCTTCTAATTCTTTGTTAATTATTTCATAATCTTGGGTTGGGTTTCTTCCTTCTTTACCTGACATATCTAAAATATGTGCAATTACCCTCGTTCTTTGGATGTGTTTTAGAAACTTATCACCCAAGCCTTCTCCTAGTGATGCACCTTTTATTAGTCCTGGCAAATCAGCTGCTACAAAAGTTCTTCCATCGATTGTTTTAACGACTCCTAAATTAGGATTTAAAGTGGTAAAATGATAATCCGCAATCTTTGGTTTAGAAGCAGAAATTTTAGATAGTATGGTTGATTTTCCAACCGATGGCATACCGACGAAACCAACGTCCGCTAATAACCTTAACTCAACCTTTAAGGTTTTTTCTTCCCCAGGTTCACCATGCTCCGAAAAATTAGGTGCAGGGTTACTATTAGTTGCAAAGGCGGTATTACCACGTCCACCACGCCCACCGTAAGCAACTATTACCTCATCATCTTTCTTCGTTAAATCTGCGATTATTAACCCGGTATCAAGGTCTTTAACGGTCGTACCAACGGGAACTTTAATCACCACGTCCTTAGCACTTCGTCCGTTTTTATTTTTACCTTCTCCGTTAGCTCCCTTAGGGGCTTTAATAAGCTTATTATACCTTAAATCAAGAAGCGTTCTAAGGCCTAAATCTGTCTTAAAAATGATGTTAGCTCCCCTACCACCATTACCTCCAAAAGGTCCACCATCTGGGATAAACTTTTCCCTTCTAAAGGCGGTACAACCATCACCACCATTACCAGCTTTTACCTTTATTATAACCTCATCTACAAACAAATAAAGCACCCTCTTTCCCTAATAGTATAACACGCAACTTTAAATTAAAAAAGTAAAAAAGGACAATGTCCTTTATCTTTTAATTATTGTAATATTATTTTTATTAATTAATTATTCATACTTTTATCTATTTCAAAACGAAAAATTAGTGAAGAACTACTAATTGGTTTTTTGAGTAAATAATAATTTATACTGACATTCATGAGTAATTAGAAATGAACCAGCTTTGTAACTTAAACTATCATCAAGGTCCGCACTAGCCAAAAAATACAAACTTTCACCTGATTTTAATACTAAATTACCTTCTTCATCTATTGCACCTTCTAATTCTTCAAAATTACTAGTTATTGTTCCATCTAATTTTTCATATGCAATAGGAAAAAAATGAACAGGACCATAATCAGGTACAAAAAAAGGGCCATCATCATTATAGTTCGTACACTCATTTTCTTCTATGGTACCATTTGTTGTTCCATTTTTACCATCAATACAAAGTTTATTTTTTATTACTTCACTTCCATTTTCTATATTCCAATAAGCATCAATTGAGCCGGTATTAGTGATTTTAATGGTAAAATATCTACCAGCTCCGGGATATTTAAGATCTGCGTGAAAACTAACGTTTGTTTCATTTACCGAACATGAATCATTTTCATATCCTTCTTCTTTTGGTAATTCCATATCCTCTGGCAAAAGTTCCTCTGGCACAAGCTCTGATTTTAATCCTTTTTCACAAGTTACTTTTAAAGAAAAGTCACCTTTTGCGGTTGCTGTACCAGTTATGTTTATATTTTGACTGAATAACGCATATCCTACTGTTAACACTAATATTAGCGTTATTACCCCTAAAATTATTTTATTTTTATTTTTCATTTATACTTCTCCTTTACTATCATATATATAACATACCTAATAATACCTGTCAATATTCATCTTTTATTATGTAAAATCAAAGATAAAAAACAATCAATTTTTATAAATATATTTATTATTCAAGATTAATTTTTAAAAGATGCATCTAAATAATAAATCTTTCTATGTTCTTTAAAATATTGTTTTTCAAAATCGGTTAAAACGTTTTCTATGTTTCTTTCATCATTATGTAAGTCTAGGCTTACCTTATCAAATACGTACCAATACTTACTTAAACTTTCTAAGGCTGATGAAAATAATATCTTATTATCAGTCTTTAGTATTATGTGTTTATTTTTCCTAAAGATTCTATCATATAGTTTTAAATAACTTTCATGGGTAAACCTTTTTTTCTCATCTTGTTTTTTTGGCCAAGGCTCAGAAAAAGTTAAATAAATTGTATCAATTTCTTTTCCAAAAAAATTAATTATGTCCTTAGCATCACCACAAATCATTTTTAAGTTATTAATTTTTTTGTTTCCTACCATTTTTACCGCGGTTGCCGTTTGAGACTTATCTAATTCTAACCCTACGTAATTAACGTTAGGGTGAAGCCTAGCCATTTCTATAATAAAGCTTCCTCTTCCCATACCAAGCTCTAGGCAAATCGGATTATTATTACCAAATAAACTAGCCCATCTATTTTTATAACTTTGTGGGTCTTTAACAAGGTACGTACTATTATCAATAATTTTTTGGGCATCCTTAATAACGTTATAACGCATATTATCACCTCATATAAAATTTTACCATAACCAAAGAAAAAATACCATCCATATGGTGGTATTATTTTACTTCATATACACTAACTTGTTTTCTATCTCTACCCAAACGTTCATACCTAACGTATCCAGTTATCTTGGCGAATAACGTGTGATCCTTACCCATTCCAACGTTTATTCCAGGATATATTTTAGTCCCTCTTTGACGATAGATGATTGAACCAGCGTTAATTAATTCTCCATCAGCGGCCTTTGCGCCTAATCTTCTACCCTCACTATCACGACCATTATGAGTTGAACCTTGAGCTTTAACGTGTGCAAATAATTGAATGTTTAACTTAAGCATTAAAAGCACCTCCTCTATATAATTTTAACGTTTTTTCCATATTCTTCTGAGAGCTCTTTTAACATGTCCATCATGTTTACTAAAACCTCATTAACGGTTTTATCTTCCTTTAGAACCGATAAATCTATTAATCCTTCTTTTTGGATAACCCTAACGTACTTATCATGCGTCTTTAAAATTAGATTTATACTTGTTATAATAACGGAAGATACTGCCGCACAAACTATATCTTTTCCGTACTCATCGTAACCGGCATGTCCGGTTACCTTTACTCTTTTAATATAATCATCATTTTTTTCTACTTTTACTTTTATCATGCTAATCACCAACGTAATTAAGCGTTAATCTTAGTTATTGTAAGTTTAGTATATGGTTGGCGATGACCTTGCTTTTTATGAGAACTTTTCTTTTGTAAGTACTTGAAAATAACTATTTTCTTTTGCTTACCTTGTTTTTCTACTTTAGCTGTAACGGTTGCACCTTTTACGTATGGAGTTCCAACCTTATCACCGGCCATAATTACCTTGTCAAAAGTATAAGTTTTTCCAGCTTCTACGTCTAACTTTTCAACGTAAATTACAGAACCTTCTTCAACGCGGTATTGTTTACCACCAGTTTCAATAACTGCTTTCATCTTTTATTCCTCCTTCTTATTTAATAGACTCACCATTAAGGCACATAAATTATGTTTACTTTAAACCTTTTCTGTGTGGTTGAAGAACAAGAAGTTCATTCAAACGAATTAATTTTATCATACATACATAAATTAGTCAAACACTTTTGATAGTATTTGCCTTTCTTTATAACGCTTTTTTTCTATTATAAACTCATTTATTTTTTGTCTTTTCATTTTATCTAAGTAATATCCATTGATAATGTTAGTTTTTTTACTCTTAATAGGATTAGCGTACCTTTCAAATAAAAACTTATTAAACAAATACGGAATATCTTTGTAAAATGATATGACTTTTTTTATTAGAAAACAAAAAATAATTACATAACTACACTCTATTTTAGGGCTTAAAGTAACAAGGTAAATAGCTATTACAAACATTACTAAAAGTGATATAAAAAAAGTAATTTTAAGTGATTTTTTATAAGGTATAAAAAGATTTAACAAAACACTTATTACCCTAAACCCATCTAATGGAACAATAGGAATTAAATTAAAAAGAAAAATTGAATAATGGTATTTTTCTATTAGAACCATTATCTTTACGTCTATTACGTTATGTTTATATAGTAAAAAACTAAATAAATAAAAAAGTAACTGAAATAAAAAGCCAGATATTGAAATTATAAATTCTTCATTAAAAGGTTTATCTATGTTTTCATCATAAGTAATAAAACCCCCACATATTCCAAAGCTTATCTTTTTTATGTTCCAACCATAAAGTAAAGAGCTGGTAACGTGCCCTAATTCATGAACAAAGATAACTAAAAAAAAGGTTAAGATATCCTTAAATAACCCAGATATTAACGCGAAGAAAAAAACTATTAATAACTCCCATTTAATTTCTATTTTTTTATATATACTCCTCATAAGACAAATACTTATTATCCTTTTCAAAAATTAAGTATAACTGTTTATTAGCTACCGCCAATACTTCTCCTTTTAAGACGTAATCGTAAAGTTTAACGCTTACGTCATCTAAATAACCATAAGTAATATTAAGCCCGTTCTTATCTTGGATGGTTATAAGCGTTTTATAGTCATCTTTTTTTTCTTTTTTAATTACGATTCCACTTTTAATCGCAGATACAGTATAATTACTAGCAACAGATAACACGTAGCCATTACCTTTCTTTTCTATTTTTTCATAGGTTAGTTTTTCTTCTGAAACAAGTTTAGTATTATCTTTAAATATATTCTTAAAAGGAATGACATCTCCTAGATACCTTTCATAAACGTCATATATTTTAGCAAAAGAAAGTGAGTTGTTATAAACTAACTTTTGGTACTTTTGCTTGTTTTTATCACTTTGCTTTATGTATATAAGAGAAGCTAAAAAAAGTACGATAACGATTAATATTTTAATTAAAGTGGTAAAAAAAAGCTTATTTAAATAACTATTACCTTTTTCTTCTTTTTTACTTTTATTTACCTTACTAAATGAATCAGGAGTTATCATTATCATCACCTATTTCATTAATATGAGCTTTTTTTAAATCTATTCTTAAATACGTAATTTGTGACATTATACGTCAAATAAACGATTAAAAAGTAAATCACATTTATAATTAAACCATCATATAATATATGAACTACGTCATACATATTATATGAATTATAAAAAACAGTAAATAAAATAACTATTAAAAGATAAGTTATTATTAATATAAAATAACATAAAAAAGTCTTTATGAAATTACCCTTTTTAGCTAAAAAAGTAAGGGATAACCATGATAAAAAAAGATAAATAAAACCATGTAAAAAAACGGTGTTAGTATACGTCAAATCATATATTACCCCAAAAATAAAACTAGATAAATAAAAAGCATTTTTGTTGTTTACGTTTGCACTTGCTACCGCAATCACACAAATAACAAAAAAAGGAGTAATATTTCTTAAAACGTTTGGCACTACTACCTCTAGTAAAACGGAAATAATAAAAAGTATAATCGTTGTAATCATTTCGTCTCCTTTATTATCGTAACAAATAATAAGTCATTAAAATTAACTCCTGGTTCAACCCAAATGGTTTTACTAAGTCCATAATTACTTACTTCTTGTTTTACTACCTTACCAACATATATTCCTTTGTATGACGCATTATCATATCCTGATAAAACCACTTTATTTCCTTCTAAAACTTGATTCTTACTCATTACGTCAGTTACCTTAAATAAACCAGTTTTAGAATCATACTTTTTAAGTACACCCGATACGTTTCCTAAATTGGTTTCGATAATAACCGATAACATGTTATTATCATTTACACCCGTTATTAACCTTACTTCAGATGCCTTTTTTGCAACCTTACTTACGAACCCAACTAAACCATCTTTTGATATTACGGCGTCATCCTTTTTTATCCCACTATCATAACCCTTTGAAACCTCTAATTTATTAAACCAGTTTTTCATGGTGTGATTAATTATTTCTGCCGCTTCGTACTCGCTTTTCTTTTCACTTAACGAAAGACTTTTTCTAAGTTCATTATTTTCCTTTTCAAGATAATTTATCCTAGAAGATGATAAGTTTTTACTTACATCACAAGTAGAATAAACGTTTGAAATAACATAAGAGTTAACCATGCTAGACATATTTTTAAATACCTTTTCAGCGAAAAAATAATTTCTGTTTATTAAAGCCAAAGAAGTACACGTAAATAATAAAAACACTATTAAGATAATTACCGTAATTATGTTTTTCATAATTTTTTTATTATTAGAATTTAGCTTTTTTCTCATTTATATCACCTTTCTAACATATTATTTTCATAGAAACTATAATAATTATTATTTCCTATAATCACGTGATCAATAACATAAATACCTTGTAATTTTCCTATTTTAACCAAGGCGTCAGTTACGTTAATATCCTCACTAGATGGTAAAACGTTACCAGAAGGATGATTATGAACACATATAATGTACGCCGCGGAAGATAAATAAGCCTCTTTAAACACTTCTCTTGGATGAATCAGACTCTTATTTAAGGTGCCTTTAAATAATAATTTTTTATCAATTAAACGTTTATTCTGATCTAAGTACACGCAAAAAAAGTACTCTTGATTAAGGCCAGATAATTCTGATTTAAAGTGCATATAAATTTTTTTCGCACTGTTACATCTTAAATTGTTTTCAAGGGGTACTTCTTCATAAACCCTTCTTCCTAGTTCTAAAGCAGCCATAAGTTCGATTGCCTTAACCGCACCTATTCCATTTATCTTTATTAAACTCGCTAAAGTTATATTTTTTAAATCACTAACGCTTTTTACCAACTTTAATATTTGTGATGCTAAATATTTTGATGAAAAATCCTTCGTTCCAGTTTTCATTATAATGGCAATTAAGTCCTCCGTAGATAAACTTCTAGCACCATACTTAATTAGTCTTTCCCTCGGTCTTTCACTAACTGGAATTTCTTTAATTAGCGTGTTACTCATCACTTATAACCGTCTTTTCATAGCATGATAGGATTTGATTTTCAATTATTAAAAGGGATTTTTCGTCAAAGGTTGCCTCTAATAATTTTTCATATTCATTAAGATTCTGAATAAATTCATCATTATTAATGGTAATTTTTTCAACCTTTAGATTAATTTTTTTAGAATCATATAAATTCTTAATCTTATTAATGTTTTTTTTAGTGGTAGAAAAAGCAACGTATGCTTTTACCTTATCATCTTTCTCTACGTAAACATATCTATCAACTTCCGTTACGTTAGATTGCATCTCATCTAAATCATGGTAAGTACCATATTTTAAAGCATAAATTTCATCATTAATACTTATAACGTTTTGCACTTCTACGTTTTCGTATCTATCAAAGGTTACTTTCCCCAAAAAAGCACCAGATATAATTGCAACAAGCACCCAAAATAAAGTTTTTTTCATATGCATCACCTAATTACATATTAAGCCAATATATTTAAAATTAATGTCGAAAAAAAAGGCTTAGTAAATTTTTACTAAAACCTCTTTTTGATTATTTATATCATATTATCACGACTATAAACCTTCACGTTTTCCTTTACGTAAACATTTACCATTGCATGGTTCGTTATCTTACAAAAACAAAGTCCACTAATTACAACGTCTTGTTTATCTTTTAAATCAAAACTATTTAATTTTAAGTCTCTTAAGTAATCATTAGTATTAAGATTTATCCTTTTTACTTTAATCTCATTTGATAAATACAAAGTAAAACTATTTTTTGTATTGCTTAAGTAATCTATTCTTGCGTAACTTCCAATAATAAGAGATTGGTTTGGTTTCATTTGATAAGTTCTTGGTTTTATCTCTTTTTTAGCAGTTATGTTTTTTACCACCCCTGGTTTTTCACCAAATGAAAAATTACCTTCATCTATAACACCAGGAGTATCAATTAAAGTTATCTTATCATTTATTTTTACCTTAATAAAGTTAAGGGTAGTAGCAGGAAGAATGGAAGTTGTAATAGAAAAATCAACTTTTTTTGTAGCTCTAACCAAAGCGTTTATCAAACTACTTTTACCAGCATTTGTATGTCCAACTAAATAGACGTCTTTTTTATTATTATTTTTTTCTATTAACTTTAATAGCAAGTCCACGTTATAATTCTTCATACTACTTACAAAGATTATATCAAATACGTTCAACTTGTAATTATTAATTATATAATTTTTAATTTTATCTAGTTTTACTGACTTTGGTAATAAGTCTACCTTAGTAATAATCAAAATAACTAGTCCTTTAAAGGAATTAAGCTCAGTTATACCATCATCTAAGTTTAATATGTCACATAAAAATAAAACAAGATTATTTTTTTTCTTAACGGTATCATACATTTTTTTATAATCGTAACTACTCTTATTTATTACCTTATAATCACCATAATTCTTAATTCTAAAGCATCTTTCACAAACCTTAGCGGTGTTGTAAAATTCACTTTTTACGTATCCTTCTTTTTGTGGATCCCTAGTTTGAAATATAGCTCCACACCCGCTGCACTTTTTAGTCATAATACTTTCCCTTTTTTAAATAGTTCTTTTTTTTAAAAACGTTAAATATTCTTTTTTCTATTTGCCTATTAAGCCAAGTTTCGGTTTCATCAACCTCACTTAATGGATTAACTAAAATGGTTTTTAATCCCATTTTATTACCACCTTGAATATCAGTTAATAATTGATCCCCAATCGCTGCAACTTCCGTTTTTTTTAAATTATATTTTTTTAATATATACCTATACTTATAAGTAAATGGTTTTAAAGAAATACATGCTATATCAACCGAGTAATAATCTCCAAACTTTGATACTCTTTTTCTAAAGTTATTTGAAAATAAAACTATCTTAAAATCTTTTTTTAACTTATCAAATAACTTTTTTGTTTTTTCACAAAGTACAACTTCCTTCGCGGGAGAAATGGTATTATCAAGGTCAAACAAAAGACACTTGATACCGTTTTTCTTAAGTTTATCATAATTAATGGTAAATATACTTTCCTGGTAAACATCAGGCAAAAACCTTTTTATCACTTTATATCATCCTCTTTATTTTTACTTATTAAATTCGTCTTATCATATAGTTTAATTCTTTTTAACCTAGAGTTACTACTTAAATAATCTTCCCTCGTCATTAAATAACTATATTTTTTATCGTAAGGTCCATTAGAAATAAATATTTTATTAAGGTTTACTAACCTTCTTGAAAATTTATAAGCAACGTAAAAAAGTATTCCCATAATGATTAATAATGGTAGAATTTCAAAAATTAAAAGTAAACCAACGTTATTATAATTTATCTTTACGCTTCCTAGTAAACTCATTAAAGAGTTAAAAGTACCATGAATTAGTGATGGAATTAAAATTGATAATCCGAAATTTATGTATTTTTTATTTTTATCTTTTGAAAAGTTTCCAAGTGAAAGGAAGTAAGCAATTACTATACCACATATTACGTGAAGTGGTACGGTGGTAAAATCCCTCATTAACGCTAAACTTATACTATTTGATACCGTACTTTCTGAAAAAGCGTACATAATGTTTTCTAACCCAGCGAAAGAAAGGGCAATTATCGTCATGTAAACAAGTCCATCATATATGTCATCATAATGTTTGTTATCAAAGATGAACAAAAAGAAAATTGCAATCTTAGAAAGTTCCTCAATAAACGCCCAAACATAAATTAAAATAATATTATTTGAAAAATAAGGCATAACAAGATTTTCTAGGTAACTTGCTAGTGTAATTGTTAAAATACCAGATAAAAAACAAATTAAAATATTTTTAGTAGGTTCCTTACTTTTTCTATCGGTATACAAAACAAAGCCAATTAAAAAAAGTGTTGGTACTAACGAAAAAATAAGAATTAATAACCGTTCATAAAAATAATAGTAATTATTAAACAAATTAAAATCAAAACTTATATTTATCATAAACTTTCCCTTCTAGTTAATCTAAAAAAAATAATTTTAAACTAACTGTTCTTGTGTTTTTTTCTTTTAGAACCGTTATCTTATAAAGCAACTGATTATATGTTACCATATCACCTTTATTTACCATACCTAAATATAGCTTTGGCTCTTTGTTATTAGAAATCATTTCATATGAAACGTAGGAAATAATAGTGTTAACTATTACAAAGCAAAAAATAATCATAAGGATAATACTACTAACTTTATTTTTTTTCATTTCGCATCACCTTTATCTTTTTTATTATAACATAAATAAGCATTATTTTTTCATATAATTTATTAGGAGTGATAAATTTGTTTTTAAGTATTATTACGCAAATTATTAAAGGTTTCATAGTTGGTACGGGAAGCTATGGAAGTAAAACTTTTCCCGATCCTCTTACAAAAGAAGAAGAGGATAAACTAATTGAGCAAATGCTAAAAGGAGATAAAAACGCAAGAAATAAATTAGTTGAACATAACCTACGTTTAGTCGCTCACATCGTAAAAAAATACGACAATGGTAAGGATGACATAGATGATCTAATTAGTATTGGAACAATTGGTCTTATAAAAGGAATTGATACGTTCTCAAATAAAAATGGCACTAAACTTACCACTTATGCCGCAAGGTGCGTAGAAAACGAAATATTAATGTTTTATAGGTCAAATAAAAAAAATTCTAAAAATATTAGTATAAACGAATCAGTCGGATTTGATAAGGATGGTAACGAAATATCGTTTCTAGACATTTTAAAAACTCCTAATCCAGATTACATAAATGACATAGACTTACAAGATAACATTAAGATGTTATATAAATTCATAGACGTATTAACTGATAGAGAAAAAGAAATAATAATAAAAAGATATGGGCTTTATAATCAAAAAGAACAAACCCAAAAGGAAATCGCAAAGGAATTTGGGATATCAAGAAGCTACGTATCGAGAATAGAAAAAAGAGCCCTTACAAAAATCCTAAGGGAGTTTATTAGAAATAATAAAAAGTAAGAAAAATTTTTTTCTTACTTTTTAATTACGTATATAATTGCTCCAATAAGTCCAAACCCAACCATCGAAAGTGCCATGATAACCAAAGGATTTTTTTCTGCCGTTACATTAACACTAACTTTCTTAGTTGTTTTTGTTTCCTTTACGATGTTTAACACATATTCTTTTTTAGTTCCATCTTCAGCGGTAACTAATATTTTAACTTTTGATCCATTCTTTAAGTTCATATTACCATTAATACTAACCACCGCATCTTCTGATGATGTTTCATAGTCAAGGGTTAACCTATTAACAGAACTTGCTACCTTTACGTTATACGAAAACTTATCTTCCTTAAATTTAAAATCCTTACTTTCCTTAACTGTTAATGATTTTAAGAAAGCATCCGCGGTTAAGGCTTCCCTTTTAACATTAACAACATATGCCTTTTTAGTTCCATCCTCAGCCGTTACCGTAATCGTTATTTTGTTATTTTCACCAGCCTTTAACTCATCCATTGCGTTATTACTAATTACAACGTTAGCTTTACTATCCTCAGGTGTCGGATTAATTAGGATAGTCTTAACGGTAGCATCCACGGTTGCTTGATATTCATACACACTACTAGAAAAGTTTGGAGATAAAATAACTTCACTATCATCGTTACCCCTTATTTCTAAAGCTTTTAAGTTAGCATTATTTGACTTAGGTGCCTGAGTTGTTGTAGTGGTAGTTG
>CANPXR010000004.1 GCA_947586655.1 uncultured Bacilli bacterium
TTTCATTAATAGCAGCTTGTGCTGCAGCAAGTCTTGCAATAGGTACTCTAAATGGAGAGCATGATACATAGTTTAAGCCTATGTTATGGCAAAATTCAACTGATGAAGGATCTCCACCATGTTCACCACAAATACCAATATGTAAATTTGGATTAACTGGCTTACCTAATTTAATTGCGGTTTCCATTAATTTACCAACACCCGTTTGGTCAAGTTTTGCAAATGGGTCATTCTCAAATATCTTTTTATCATAATAAGCACTTAAGAACTTACCTGCATCATCCCTTGAGAAACCATAAGTCATTTGGGTTAAATCGTTCGTACCAAAGCAGAAGAAATCAGCTTCTTTTGCAATTTCATCAGCAGTTAGTGCTGCTCTTGGAATTTCTATCATAGTACCAACTTCGTATTCAAGGTTAATACCTGATTCAGCTATTTCTTTATCTGCAGTTTCTACTACTATTTGCTTAACGTATTTTAACTCTTTAACATCACATACAAGTGGAATCATTATTTCCGGTTTAACGTTCCAATCTTGATGTTTTTTCTTAGTGTTAATTGCTGCTCTTATAACAGCTTTAGTTTGCATCCTTGCAATTTCTGGATAAGTAACCGCAAGACGGCATCCTCTATGTCCCATCATTGGGTTAAACTCATGAAGTGAAGCAATGATTGCTTTTATTTGTTCAACTGATTTTCCTTGAGCATCCGCTAACTTCTTAATGTCGGCTTCTTCAGTTGGAACAAACTCATGTAATGGTGGATCTAAGTATCTAATAGTTACTGGGAATCCTTCTAAAGCTTCATATAAAGCTTCAAAGTCACCTTGTTGATAAGGTAGTATCTTATCTAATGCAGCTTCCCTTTCTTCAACGGTATCCGCACAAATCATTTCTCTAAACGCTGCGATTCTATCCTCTTCAAAGAACATGTGTTCAGTACGGCAAAGCCCTATACCTTCTGCTCCTAATTCACGAGCTTTTTTAGCATCAGCAGGAGTATCAGCATTAGTTCTTACCTTTAACGTTCTAATCTTATCAGCCCATGTCATAACACGTCCAAATTCACCAGCAATGGTTGCATCTACGGTTGGAATTTGGCCATCATAAATATTACCAGTCGAACCATCAATTGAAATATAATCACCCTCATGGTAAACCTTACCAGCTAAAGTAAATTTTTTATTTTCTTCGTCCATGATGATGTCACCACAACCTGATACGCAACAAGTACCCATACCACGAGCAACAACCGCAGCATGACTTGTCATACCACCACGAACCGTTAAGATACCTTGAGATGCTTTCATACCAGTAATATCTTCTGGAGAAGTCTCAAGTCTTACTAACACAACTTTTTCTCCGGCAGTAGCCCATTTTTCAGCGTCTTCTGCGGTAAATACTATCTTACCACAAGCAGCACCTGGAGATGCTCCAAGACCTTTACCAGCAGGGGTAGCCTCTTTAAGCGCTTTTGCATCGAACTGTGGATGAAGTAAGGTATCTAAGTTACGAGGATCAATCATAGCAACGGCTTCTTCTTCGCTACGCATTCCTTCATCAACTAAATCACAAGCAATTTTTAAAGCAGCCTGAGCGGTTCTCTTACCATTTCTTGTTTGAAGCATGTATAATTTACCATGTTCAACGGTAAATTCCATGTCTTGCATGTCTCTATAATGATTTTCCAAAGTTTTGCAAACTTCCTTAAATTGTTTAAATGCTTCTGGGAACTTTTCTTCCATTTCCGCAATATGCATTGGAGTTCTAACACCCGCAACAACGTCTTCACCTTGGGCATTAGTTAAAAATTCACCAAATAAGCCTTTTTCTCCGGTTGCTGGATCACGAGTAAATGCAACACCGGTACCACAATCATCACCCATGTTACCAAACGCCATAGCTTGAACGTTTACTGCGGTTCCCCATGAGTAAGGAATATCGTTATCCCTTCTATATACGTTAGCCCTTGGGTTATCCCATGATCTAAATACTGCTTTTACAGCACCCATTAATTGTTCCTTTGGATCATCAGGGAAATCAGTACCAACCTTAGCCTTATACTCAGCTTTAAATTGGTTTGCTAATTCCTTTAAATCATCAGCGTCAAGTTCTACGTCTTGCTTAACACCTTTTTTATCTTTCATGTCATCTATTAATTGTTCAAAGTACTTTTTACCAACTTCCATAACTACGTCTGAATACATTTGAATAAATCTTCTGTAACAATCCCAAGCCCATCTTGGATTATTAGATTTTTCAGCAAGAACGTTAACTACGTCCTCGTTAAGACCTAAGTTAAGAATCGTATCCATCATACCTGGCATAGATGCCCTAGCTCCCGATCTTACAGAAACCAAAAGTGGATTTTCTTTATCTCCGAATTTCTTACCAGTAATTTCTTCCATCTTACCAATGTACTCATTAATTTGGGACCTAATTTCTTCGTTAATTTCTCTTCCATCTTCATAGTACTGAGTACAAGCTTCTGTTGTAATTGTGAAACCTTGAGGGACTGGAAGGCCAATGTTAGTCATTTCCGCTAAGTTAGCTCCTTTACCACCAAGAAGGTTTCTCATGTTTGCGTTTCCTTCTTTAAAAAGGTAAACCCATTTTGTCATATATATTCCTCCTTCTTTTAAAAGCACGATTTTATTATATCACAAAAAAAATAGCACTTACAATAATAAATGCTATGTTTTTCAAAGATTTTACAAATGTGTTCATTTTTATAAAAGTTTAGTTCATTTATTTAAAAATGATTCAATTTCATTTATTTTTTATAACCCAAATTCGTTACTTCAGCAACAATTTTGTTATTAAATCCTTTAGCAAGTATATTTTTAATTACTAAAGTTTAGTTTTATAAAATTTCTTTTCTAAACCCTATGTTTACACAACCATATCACTTATCTTTATTTTTTATCTTCTTTTCAAATTCTATTACTTGTTTTTCCCTTTATAAATTATCGTTTTTCTTATTTTTACTTTTTATTTAATGGATGATACTTTAAATACACTTCTCTTAATCTTTCGTTAGATACATGCGTATATATTTGGGTTGATTCTAAAGACTCATGACCCAATAATTCTTTAACCGTTAAAATATCACAACCCTCATTTAATAGATGTGTTGCAAAAGAATGCCTAAGCATATGAGGTGATACGTGCTTTTTTAAAGACGCTTTCTTAATAACGTTATCAATTATTTTTTCTACTCCCCTGGTGGTTATTTTTTTTCCTTTTTCATTTATTATTAAATAATTAGAATCAGTATGATGTTTCTTAAGTATTTTTCTCCTACCATCATTTAAAAATAAATTTATTGCTTCTAAGCAGTAATCACCAAATGGATCAATCCTTTCCTTACTTCCTTTACCAAAAATCCTTATTTCTTTTCGGTAAAAATCTATATCATCTAACTTTATGTTTACCAGTTCCCCTACCCTTATACCAGTAGCGTATAGCACCTCTAGTATTAATTTATCTCGCTGACCTAGTGGTGTATTTAAATCAGGAGTGTTAAAAATGATTTCTAGTTCCTCCACGCCAAGGTACCTAGGAAGTCTTTTTTCCTTTTTTGGTGTTGTAACATACTTAAAAGGATTGGTCTTAATTAAGTCTTTATTAAACAAATACCTATAAAAACTTCTTAGGGAGGAAAGTTTTCTAGCAACTGAATTCCTAGATAATTTTCTATCGTAAAGCTCCATTAGATATCCCTTTATAAAATCATAGTCAATAGCTAAATAATTAACTTTTTTTTCGTCCAAATACTTCTTAAACTCTAAGATATCTATTTCATAATTCTTACAAGTGTTAATTGAATAATTTTTTTGCTTCATAATATAGTTTAAAAAATCATTTAAACTTTTTTCCATATCTATCACCTAACATAATTATAACTTAAAAAAAGATAAATTTTATATATATTTATCTCTTTCAACAATAAAACCAGCATCACTAAAACTTATGTTTCCGGTTTCCAATTCGTTTAACTCATATTTAAAATAAATGAGCTTATCTTTATTATCTTTAATTAATTCTCTTATAGATTGTAACTTTTTAAGCACTGATTCGCTACTTCCATTTATCATGCCTTCCTTAAGCTTTCTTTCTTCTTCAATCAAAGAGTTTAAAGTTAGTTCAATGGTTTCTATTTTATCTCTTAAATATTCCATTCTTTCCGACGCATAAGTACTTTTTACGTCATCATTAACCCTTCTTTCATCCATTAAAGGTTGTGATATAGGTTGATTTAAGTTTGAATTAAACGTTTTTGCATGATTCTTAACGTTGTTTTGAATGTTATTTCTAACGTAAAACGAAGACGCTTTTATTCTTGCTAATCTATCGTTAAGTTTTGTAAGTAATTCATCTTTTTTTAACCCATCCAATAATGGCATTAAATCTCCAGTTTTTTCCTTCAATAAAAAGGCTAATTCTATTCTTTTACGATCATCTTTATAAGCATCTTCTACTAAAGCCCTAGCACACTCTTTTGAAATTCCAATAAGCATCCACTTATTATTTTCTACGATAATATACCTATTATCATAGGTATAATCCATATTAAAGTTTCTTTCTATAATATTCCAGTAGGCTCTATTAAAGTTACGACCCGCAAACTTTTTATACAAAAGTTTTAAAAATTGAGCGACATCTTTATCAATATTATCATTAACACAATCTTCTAACGTTAAGTTAAAGTGCTTTACCAACTTAGATAACAAATCATCCTTATTTGCTAACAAAACATCTGCGTCCTTTTTATATATTATTTTTATTTTTTTAGCCTTCTTAGATGGTGATGTGCGGATTGAAAACGGATCTTCTTTCGCATTTATAGGAGTTTTAATATATTTAGAAAGATAACTTTTAACCGAAAAATTATTATTATCTGGCATAAACCAAAGTAGTTCTTCTGGTCCACTACAAAAGGCCGTATACTTCTCAAGTGCAATTAAATCATAATTTGATAAAGTAACCAACTCTTTGTTTCCATTAATGATTAAATCAGCGGTTAAAAAATATTTCTTTCTGGCCATAGTTTTCCTCCTAATAAATTATCCATGGTATTCTTTTTCATAACTTTTTCTAAAAGTATTAAAGTTCTTCATCATTTTATCATGTAGTTCATTAATGTCTAAATTTTTATTTTTTCGCGTTTCAACTAAAGAAAAACCTATAATTTTAGTATTTGTTTTGTTTATAACATTAAATAGCTTTTTAAACTTAAAAGCTAGGTTACGCCTAGACTCTAAGTTCTGTCCTAGTTTTTTACACAATACTATTATATTATCCTTATCAGTAGCAATTGACGCAATCATAGCATCATCATACAAAAGGTTTGGAAACTCTTTATTTATATCATAAACGTCAATCATACATGCTATTTTTTGATCCTTAACGTACGTTTCATACAAATACTTAAAAAAATCATATTTACTTTGACTTTTATTCAAGGATGATCTAAGTTGAGCGTTTTGAAATTCACTAAAACTCATCTTTTTACTTACAATTAAACTTTCTAATTCTTCTTGTTCGACGTACAAAACATCAATATCCTTTTCAAATATAACATCTATTATCGGATTAAAATCTTCATCAGTAATGAAAAAATGATCTTTTAAATCTTCTTCTTTTTCAAAGTTAACCATGTACCCTAAATTATCCTTGATGTATTTCTTAATTTCCTTTGGAAGAGAATTAAACAAGCTAAGATACCCATCATAATTACTGGTATATTCATCTAGTTTTTTTAAATCCAATGATATTATCGGAAAATTGTGTTCGTTACGATAATCATTAATTCCCTTAAAATATAAGGTATACTTTTTATTAGCCATATATCCTCCACATTCTAAGATAATATTAACACCACTTAGTATTAAAAGTCAATTTTAAAAAGATGATGAAAGTTTCTTTAAATAAGTTTACTTTTCCTAAACACAAACAATTTATTAGTAATATAATTGTACATAAACATTATAATTGAACATAGGACTTTAGCGACCATATTAGCCATACTAAATTTATAAATAAGGACGTGTAGTATTAATGAATCTAAAGGGAATCCAATAATCCTTATAATTATAAATGAGGTTGCTTGTGAAAATTTTTCCTTCTTCTTAATAGGTTTAGACTTAAATATTTTTTGATCCCAAAAGAATAATATAGCAAACGAAATCGTATAAGATAAAAAATTAGCTAATAAATAATTTCCTTTAGTAACTAAATCTACTATAAAAAATATTAAATATAAAATTACCGTACAAACGATAGAAACTAGACAATATTTTATAAATTCTTCGTTTTTATTATAAAATCTTTCTAGTTTTGTTTTCCTTTTAAAAATCTTTTTAAATATACTGTTTCTTTTCTTTTTAAAAAATAACATATTATTTCCTCGTACTAAACAAGAGAATTATATCATAAAAAATCAATGTAGACAATTTGTTTCATAAGAAAAAGTAGATTACTATGGTAAGTAGTCTACTTAATAGTTTTTTATTTCTGATTAATCAATAAACCATTAATAAAAAAAGAAGCTTTTATCTTGCTTCTACAATTAATTTTATAGCCGTTCTTTCTTCACCTTCGATTACTATGTCAGTAAACGCTGGTATACAAACCAAGTTTTTACCTGAAGGTGCTACAAAACCCCTTGCTATAGCAATTGCTTTAATTGCTTGATTTAAAGCCCCCGCACCGATAGCTTGTATTTCAACCGTTCCTTTTTCCCTAAACACGTTGGCTAAGGCCCCTGCTACACTACTTGGATTTGACTTTGATGAAACTTTAAGTGTTTCCATGTTTATTTCCTCCTTAATATTTTAGTCATTATAAATATATTAAAAAGAATTTAAGATATGAAAAAAAAGAGAAAACATTTTTCTCTTATTGATTAAACATATCTATTACTTGTGATAATCTAGTGATTTCTGGATAATCACTATTTTCTAATTCCCTTACAAACTTAATTCCAATTCCAAGTTTCTTTTGCCATTCCTTAATATTTCCTGAATAATCATCTATTAAAATAGCAGCAGATGGATTAACAACTTCAGTCTTTGGTATCTCCTTTGGAACACTAACAACCGTAACCTGAGGCAATTGTTTGTGTAAATATTTTATTTTTTCTATCATTTCATTAGTAGAATTAATATGCGTTAAAATGTATACATTAAATTTTTTACATTCACATATTTTTTTTATTTCACCTATACTATCATTAATTTCATCAGTTTCTTCAATAAGTTTTTTCCAGTCAATATTTCTAAAAAACTCCATAACTTTTTTTTGATCTTTTCTATCAATACCACGTTTATTTAATTCTTCATATGCCTTTGTCATGGTATCTTTTATCACACCATCAAAGTCTATGTATAATTGTTTCATTTTCTAACTCCTTCCAATTTGGTAATAATTTAAACGTTAAAGTTTCCTTTGTAACGGGATGCTTAAATGATAATTGATACGCAAAAAGTTTTATGTCACCCTTATTCTTATTTGCATATAACATATCACCACAAAGTGGATATCCTAAGCTTTTAAACTGAAGTCTTATTTGATGATGGCGTCCAGTTAATAAGTTTATTTTAACGATTGTATTATTATTGAGGTAACCTAATACCTCATAAAACAATATACTCTTTTTAGCATTAGGATAATCCTTACTAACCACTTTACTTACTCCTTTTTTTTCATCTTTGTATAAATAGTTCACAAGCTCACCTTTATCACTATTTAATACTCCATTTAACACGGCTAAGTAACTTTTTTTAAACTCATGGTTTTTTATTTGCTCATTTAGCCTTTTTGCAGCTTTAGAAGTTCTTGCAAAAACCATAATACCACCAACCGGTCTATCAAGTCTATGAACAAGACCAATATACACGTTACCAGGCTTATTATATTTTTCCTTTATATAACATTTTACCATGGTTAATAAATCAAGATCACCTGTTCTATCTCCTTGTGATAAAACGTTTGGCTTTTTTTCTACCACGATAATGTGATTATCTTCATATAAAACGTTAAGTTTATTTAATAATTCATCCATTTAATCCTCATACATTATTTCTATTAAAGAAGAATCCTCTCCTAATTTATAGGCATAATCCTTACCAAGTTTGAACTTTAATTTTTTCATCATTTTTCACCTTTTTTATTCACTTTCCCAAAGCCCATATATACCGCAAGGTAAAACCAAATTACTATCCGTCATAGGAAGTCCTACTTCACCAGATGATACATTTCCTTTGCACTTTTTGTTTATTGTTATATTTAAAATATTTTCTAAGACCTTTGATGACATACCAGTTGTATATGAGTTAATTAAGAAAAATAATGGGTTATCACTTAAAATTTCTTCACATAACTTAATTAGCGGAAACAAACTTTCTTCTATGTTCCATACTTCACCATTTGCACCTCTTCCATATGATGGAGGATCCATTACGATTGCATCATACTTATTACCACGCCTTATTTCCCTTTTAACAAACTTTATACAATCATCTACTATAAACCTAACGTATTTATCTTGTAAGTTAGATGATATTATGTTTTCTTTTGCCCAAGCAACCATTCCTTTAGAAGAGTCAACGTGAACAACGTCTGCTCCAGCATAAGCGCAAGCAAGGGTTGCACCACCAGTATACGCAAATAAATTAAGTACCTTTACTTTTTTATTACTTTTTTTAATTTTATCAATCATGTAATCCCAGTTGACAGCTTGCTCAGGAAATAAACCCGTATGTTTAAATCCCATTTGCTTTATGTTAAATGTCAAATTCTTGTATTTAACTTGCCAACTTCGTGGTACGTCACTTATATTTTCCCAGTGCCCTCCACCTTTATTACTTCTAATATACTTAGCATCAACTTTGTTCCATTTATTATCAAAACTTTTTTCTTTCCAAACAATTTGAGGATCCGGTCTATCTAAAATATACTTACCCCAGCGTTCAAGTTTTCTACCATCAGCCATATCGAGTATTTCATAATCTATCCAATCTTTTGCTACTTTCAAGCTATCACCTTCTTTAATAATTTTAACATTTTTAAAGAATAAAAAAAAGATATAACTAATTAATATCTTCCTTATTAAACTTATCCATGTTCTCACAAATTAAATAATCGCAATGTTGCTTTGCAAAATCGTATTGCTTTTTTGTTTTTATCGTCCAACCAAAGATACTTTTTTTACGTCTTTTAGACGATATGTATTTATTTGGTAAAAACGCTATGTTATGAGAAATAAAATTTGACTTTAAAAAAAGGTCAATAAGAATCGTTTTTAACATCATACTTCTTAGGTTTAAAACCTTATAATCTGCTATGTCATTAATTAGCAAACCCCTTGAAATACTTGGTGCATTCTTCTTAAACCATCGGATAGAAAGTGGATTAAAACTTTGTACTAAAACTTCTCCCTTGTATGAATTTAATTGTTTTAAAATGTTAGCTTCTAATTTTCCATCAAACTTTATTACCTTAGTTTCAATTAAAAGTGGAACCTTGCCGTTTATGGTGGATAATACATCCTTTAAAAGTGGTATTTTACAAGAGGTACCTAATAAGTTATAATTTAATAATTCACTATACGTACATTTTTCAATATCCTTATTAACTCCACAAACACGTTTTAAATTATTGTCATGAAAAACTACTACGTTATCATCCTTTAAAAGATGAACATCAAGTTCTATTGCATAACCATATCTAACGGCTCTTTTAAAAGCTAAAATAGAATTTTCGGGAATCTTCTTTTTAATATCATGATAACCCCGATGCGCATAAATTTTTTCCTTCATCTTACCACCTGTTATTATTTTATTAAAAATTACGCTACCTTTTACTATTAATTATAAAAACATAAGAGTTATTTTTTATTATCAAAGAGCGTTTCAAAAACCCTTGGGGTTTTACTAGTAAACTCCATTTTTTTATTAGTTATTGGGTTAATTATCTCTAAGGTTAAAGCATGAAGCATAAGTCTATTAAAACCATCTTTTTTGTTACCATACTTTTTGTCACCTAATATTGGGTGATTAATATCACTCATATGAACTCGTATTTGATTTTTTCTACCAGTTAAAATTTCTACGTTAAGCATAGAATACTTACTATTTTCTTTTATTACTTCATAATTAGTTATTGCAAGCTTACCATTTTTATTATCACAAGTTGAATACACCATAAGCGTTTTACTTTGTTTTAAATAAGACTTTATGGTACCTGTTTTTTTGCTTAAAGTCCCACTTACAACCGCGGTATATTTCCTTTTTATAACCAATTTATCCCAATTGTTTTGATACTTATATTTAATGCTTTTGTCCTTGGCAAACATAACTATACCTGATGTTTCTTTATCTAACCTATGAATTATAAATATTTTTGCTTTAGGATTACTTTTTTTAACGTATGCTGATACTTCATGAAACAAGGTTTTTTCTTTTTCTTTAGGTGTTGATATGGTAAGAATACCACTAGGTTTATTTACTACTAATATTTTTTTATCTTCATAAATAATATCTAATTTCTTTTTATTTTTCATACTTAACCTCTTAAAAAGATTATATCACGAAATAAAAACAACACAAAAGTGTTGCTTTATTTTATTAGTAATTTTCCTTTTTTTGCTCAAAATAGCTTTGAGGATGAGCACATACTGGGCATACTTTTGGTGCTTCTTTACCAACGTATACATATCCACAATTACGACAAATCCATACGGTTTCTTCGCCTTTTTTAAATACTAAGTCATCATTAACGTTACCTAGTAACTTCATGTATCTTTCTTCATGTTCTTTTTCTATTTTTGCAACTTCTTCAAAAAGGTATGCGATTTTGTCAAAACCTTCTTCTTTAGCAGTTTGGGCAAATTCTTTGTACATACTTGTCCATTCACCATTTTCACCTTCCGCTGCTGCTTTTAAATTTTCCTTTGTTGATGGAACATCACCACCATTTAGTAATTTAAACCAAATCTTAGCATGTTCTTTTTCATTGTTAGCAGTTTCTGTAAAAATTTCAGAGATTTGTTCATATCCTTCTTTTTTTGCCTTACTAGCAAAATAAGTATACTTATTTCTAGCCTGACTTTCACCTGCAAAAGCAGTCATTAAATTTTTTTCTGTTTGTGATCCTTTTAATTCCATAATTAATTCCTTTCATACTTCTTTTTAACATTTTAATTATTATTATAATTACAACTTAAGTATATTTTAATGAAATAAAAATGTCAATATTATTTATTATTCTTCATTCTTATTCTGTCATTTACGAACTGTTTTAAAAGACTATATAAAATAGATGCTAAAGGGATACTTATTATCATTCCAAGTAACCCAAAAATACTTCCCCCTACTAATACCGCAACAAGAGCCCACAAAGGAGGTAATCCAACTGAGCCACCAACGATTCTAGGATAAGTAAAATTATCATCAAACTGTTGTAATACGAAGAACGTAATTACGTACCATAAGGCACCAATGGGTTTTGTAACCCCAATTAATACTACTCCAATAAAAAGCGTAATAAAAGCTCCAACGTAAGGAATAAGTGCGGTTATAGCAAATAGCACGCCCAAAATTAAAGCGTATGGTAACCTTAATATACTAAGGACTATGAAAAGTAAAAATCCAATTAAACTAGCATCCAAACACTGTCCGGTTAAAAAATTAGCAAACGTAGTATTAGCTAGTTTAATTACCTTAACCACTTTAACGGTTACTTCTTCATTAAAAAATGCCATTAATATTTTTTTTGACTGTCTAGCTAAATTTTCTTTATCAAGAAGGATATAAATAGATACGATAAAACCAATAAATAAAGTAATTAGCCTTGATATCATGTTAGATAAAAAACCAGCGATTACCGAAACAATATTACCAGCGTTATTTACCCACGAATTAATTATACTTTTCAAATCTATGTTGTTTACATACTCTTTTATATCTGGATGTATAGAATTTATCTTATCCATAATATCATTTAGTAAATCATTACTTTTTGATATACTTTTACTTATGTTTGATACTGCTGTTACAAATTCTGGAATAACTAAAAATGATATTAACCCAACTATTCCAATAATAAAAACTATAGATAAAATAAGTGACATTACCCTTATCATCTTCTTATTTTTTCTTCGCTCTATTTTAAATACTTTTCTTTCTAGTTGTTTCATTGGTACGTTTATTACAAATGCTATTGCAACGCCAACAATTAATGGCATTACTAACTTAATTAAAAAACCTAATAAATCAATAAATAATTTATAATTAAAAACCACCCAAAGCATAAGCGATGCAAATAAAATTAAAAACATTATTTGTTTGGTATTCTTCTTGTTTAAGTTCATTATTTCATATCCTTTCCCACGATAATTATAACATATTTTTCTTCTTTAGTATAATAGCAATTATAATTGATAACACGAATGAAAAGATTATTATTAATATAAAACTTTCATTAGAAGTTCCAATTTTACCTAGTGGTACATTCATACCAATAAATGACGCAACCATGGTTGGAATCGAAAATACGATTGTAATACCTGCCAAAAACTTCATTACGTCGTTTAAATTATTAGAAATAATGGTTGCGTAAGTATCAGTCATACTAGTTAATATTTCACGGTATATATTAGCCATTTCTATGGCTTGTTTATTTTCTATCATAGCATCTTCCATTAAATCATTATCATCTTCATATAACGTTATTACGTTACCCTTAGATAACTTTTCTAATACCAAGTCATTAGCTTTTAATGAAGTAGAAAAATAAACTAATGTTTTTTCTATGTTCAGTAAGTCTATTAACTCTTTATTATTGGTTGACTTGTATAAAGTTTTTTCTTTTTTGGTAATGTAATTATTAATGGATGCTAGTTCCTTTTGATATATGGCAGCAACCCTAAGTAATATTTGGATAACAAACTTTGTCCTTTTTTTTATGTCAAAGTTTTTTACTTTATTATTCTTAAAATCATCTAATAAGGTTTGTTTTTTTAGCGATACCGTTATAAAGTATCCATCATTATTAATTATAATTCCTAAAGGGTCAGTATTATACTTATGTTTATACCTAGTATCAGTTATGTAAGGTGTATCAACAACGATTAGGCTAGCGTTATCTCCAATTTCAATACGTGGAAGTTCTTCATCATCAGTAAGCTTCATTAACAAATCAATATCCGTATTAGTCCTAATGGAAATATCCTTTATCTCATCAGTGGTTGGATTAACTATATCAATCCAGCATCCCTGTTTTAATTCATTAAGTTCTTTAAATTTTTTATTTTCATCAGTCATATATATATTTATCATAAGTCTTTTCCTTTCTTAAATAATATTTTTTCGTCCTTTAGTATTTTAATATATTTTTTCTTTTCTTCTACGCTCATAAAAGAAGCGTCTACGGCGTTTAAATTCATTTTTAACAAATCGTTACGGGTAAAGTTAAAATGGGTTTTTAACTTCTTGTACTCACTAGATAAAGTAACGTTGGAGACGGTTCTATCATCAGTGTTTATGGTTATTTTTATTTTCTTATCATACATCTTTTTTACGGGGTGATTTTCGTATGATGAAACAACTTTAGTATCAACGTTACTAGTAGGGCAAACCTCTAAGGTTATACCATTTTTTATTACCTCGTTTATGGCTAAATCAGAATCAAGTATTCTTATGCCATGCCCTATTCGCTTGGCTCCGAAACTAATGGCGTCCATTACACTTTTAGCACCATCAGCCTCACCCGCATGAATCGTAAATGGAATTTTCTCTTTTTTTGCAATCAAGAACAAATCCTTATAAGAAGAAGTTTTATACTTATGTTCATCACCTGCTAAATCTAGGCCTACTACTCCATTATTTAAAAACTCTTTTGCAACTAAAATCGTTTTTAAATTATCCTCATATGAAGCACCCCTCATCATACATAGTATTAAATTTATCTTAATTTTTTTTACTTCCTTTATACCTTCTAAAACAGATGATACAACTTCATTTAAACTTAGTCCCTGTTTAGTATGAAAAAAAGGTGCAAAACGAACCTCTGCGTATATAACTCCGTCTTCTACTAAATCAAGTGCAAGTTCTTTAGCAATTCTTCTTAAGTTACTTTTGGTTTGCATAACTTTAAGTGGCAAATCAAACTTAGTTAAGTATTCTTCTAAGTTTTTATTATCATAACTTACAATCATATTTTTTTTAGCTTCATCATCGCTTATGCCAAGAAGTTCTGCTACCGTACTTGGTCTTACACTACCATCTAAATGCACGTGTAACTCTATTTTTTTCATACCATCACTATCCTTATTTTAATTATAACTCAAACAGTGCGTTTTAACAATTAAAGTTTTATATCAAACTTACCTGATGATTTAATAATTTTCGCAAGTTTTTTAGCACATAAATTATATTTAAAAAATAAAAAAGAGTTATACAAACTCTAATTTTTATAAATTATTCTTTGATTGAATTTTTCTTAAGATTTTCTGTATAGCCACCTCTTGTTTTTCTGTTTCATTAAGATAACAAAAATAATTAGGACTATTAACTATATTTCTAACACCATTATTGTATAATTCACTAACCTCTAATGTGTCATTATCAACACCATAATTTTGTTTGTCAAATTCAAAAGTACCATAATATAATGCTATATTGATGTTTTCTAATTCTTTAAAGAAATTTAAGATAGAATGACAAGCTTTGTTTCTATTCAATCTCCATTCTTTTTTTGCCTCACCTAATTGTGATTGGGTACGTGTATGAGATCTAAGTCCTCTTTCAAACATCATATAGTAGTTTGAACGATTAGTAGCATCCCAAGTTTCATGATATTCATCTTGAGCGTTTGATAATTTTTCATTACTATTGTCTAATAATTTTTTTAATTCTTCCAATTTTGAAATTAACTCACAATAAAATCCGTCAATTTTCTCAGGTTCCGAAATAGTTTCAAAGTAATTATCAATATTCTTTAAAACTGATATTAAAACCGGTTGAAATAAAGATATTTGTAATAGTATTTTTTTATTAGTATCATTTTGTGAATCACCATAAGATGTTGGATAACGAGCGGTGAAACTATATGCACTTACTGTGGATACTAATTGGTTATAAGATTGCAATATATTATTTACTAATTTTGAATTAACTTCAAATTTAGTATGTTCTGTAAGAATTTTTTTAATATATTCATAAGCCATTTGAATATAAAATCTTTCACGATCACTATTATTTTCATATATAGTAAAATATTTTACACAGTATTTTAAATACTCACTTTCTAATTTCTTAACATCATATCTAGTTGTAACATTTAAATCCTTTCCAAAAAAACTTGGAAAATATTTAACTGCCATTTCTTTAGCTTGCGCACTTTTCCAAAAATCATTTTCCTTTTTTGTCATATAAACCTCCCTTGTATATGCTATTATAACATATAAATCTTAGTTTGTATTATCTTTTTTACAAAATTATCCAATACCCATGCTTTATATGAAACTTGCCTAATAATTTAATTATTTTAGTATGTTTTTTTAGAACATATATAAATTATACTTAAAAAATAAAAAATACAGACCTAATAAACTGAACCCCATTTCTTTGACATAGAAACGGGGTTCATATCACAACATCATCTTAATTTTTAAATTGCGAATTATAAAGTTCTGCGTAAAATCCATTTTGCTTCATTAACTCTTCATGATTACCTTGTTCTATTATGTTACCATCATTCATAACAAGAATAAGATCAGCGTTTTTTATGGTGGATAACCTGTGTGCAATAATAAATGAAGTTCTACCCTTAGTCAATTTATCCATTGCCTTTTGAACTAATTCTTCCGTTCTTGTATCAACGCTTGAGGTTGCCTCATCCAAAATTAAGAAAGGCGCATCCTTTATCATTCCACGAGCAATGGTTAATAACTGCTTTTGCCCCGCTGATACGGAATCATTATCTTTTACCTCATAATCTAAAGCTCCTGGTAAAGACTTTACAAAGTGATCTACCCCAACGGTTTTTAATGCCTCCATAATTTTCTTATCACTAACGTTTTTGTTGTTATAGCGAACGTTATCACGGATTGTACCATCAAATAACCACGTATCTTGAAGTACCATAATAAATAAATCATGAATGTTTTTTCTAGTTAATTCTTTGGTAGAAACACCATCAATTAGTATTTCCCCATCCTTTATGTTGTAAAATTTCATAAGTAAGTTAACCATCGTTGTTTTACCTGCTCCGGTTGGACCTACTATCGCAACTTTCTGTCCTGGTTTTACTTTACAGTTAAAATCCTTAATAATTATCTTATCATCGTCATACCCAAACTTGACGTGATTAAACTCTATGTTACCCTTAACCTTTTTTGGGTTAAGTTTCTTAGTTAGGTTAGACTCATCATCCATTTCGGGTTCTTCAACGAATTCAAATACCCTTTCAGCAGCGGCCGCCGTTGACTGAATACTAGTCATCCCTTGTGCTATTTGCGAAAGAGGAGACGTAAATAATCTTACGTATATCATAAACGCAACGATAACGCCAAAAGTAATATGATTATTAATTACAAGCGTTGCGCCAACAACACATACCGCAACGTAACCAAAGTTTCCGATGAAGTTCATCATTGATGGCATAAGACCAGACAAAAACTGACTCATACGGTTACATTCAAACACGTTATCATTTAATTCATCAAATGTCTTTGAGGCGTCATAGTTTCCATCGTATGCCTTAACCACGTTGTGATTAGTATAAATTTCTTCAATGTGACCATTTAATTTTCCTAACTCAACTTGTCTTGCTAAAAAGTACTTTTGTGATTTTTTAAGTACCACACTCATAAAAATAAACCCAAATAATGATGAGATAATTGCCGTTATGGCCATGATCCAGTTTGTTACAAACATCATTATAACACAGCCTATAAATAATGCTACTGCCCCTACTAATGAACCTAAACTTTGTGATAAGTTAACACCTATCGTATCAACGTCGTTAGTAACCCTAGATAATATATCCCCTATTAAGTGAGTATCAAAATACCTTAAAGGTAGTTTATTTATTTTTAGGGATATTTTAGTTCTTAACTCCTTAGCGAACTTATTAGACATAATTGCCATTAAAAAACTTTGGAAGAAATTAAACAAAGCACTTGCTAAGTATATCGTAATTAAAAACGTAACAATCTTTTTTATGGTCTTAACGTCTAATTTTGGTTTAACTAAGTCTTTTATGTTTTTAGGTAATTTATCCATTTTTTTATATAGGGAGTTAACGCTTGTTTTTTTACTTACGTTACCCATGATACTTAAGAACTTTACTTTTTGATCAGTAGTTACTAAAGTACCTTTTATTTTACTATCTGGAAGTAAAATCTTTTGAATGGAACTAGGCATTTTAGACAATACTTTAATCATCGATTTTTGATTAGTTAAATTAGTATTACTAACTATATTAATAAATGATATTTTATCAGAAGAAGATACTAAAACGTTATCTATCATGCTACTTGGTAACATAACGTTTGTAATACCATTAGGTAACTTTACTACCTCTTTTAAAAGTTCCTCCCTAGAATAACTACTAACATTTTTTAAAAAGGCATTAAATATTAGTTTATCTTCATTAGAAATATCGTCCGAATTATTAATCATTATGATGGTTTTGTTATCTAACTTAACGTTCATTACATCTAAACTTATATCACTAAACTTTTTTTCGTTTAAAGTACTAGTAATATCACTTGTTATACTAGCTAAGTTTTCTTTATCCACAACAAGACCCTTAGATAACTCATCCGTTAAATCACTAAGTTTATTAGGCCCTATTATCGAAAGCACGCTTGATAAAGCTGCCAAGAAAAGAGCTATCATTAAAACTGGTATAAATGGTTTTAAATACTTAAACAGCTTCTTTAAAGTAAGTGATAAGTTCTTAGGTTTTTCAAAGTTTCTTCCATGAACTCTTCCTCTTGGAGCCATCGTTTTTTGTTTTTCGTTATTCATTTTCAAGCTCCTTTCTTGATAATTGTGATAAAGCTATTTCTTTATAAACCTTGCATTTTTTAAGTAGTTCTTTATGATTTCCTATTCCAACTACCTTTCCCTTATCTAATACCACTATGTTATCAGCGTTAATAATGGTACCTACCCTTTGGGCAACAATTATACTTGTTGCTTCTTTTAGGTTTTTCTTTAACTCTTTTCTAAGTTCATAATCAGTTTTATAATCTAACGCGCTAAACGAGTCATCAAAGACAAATATTTCTGGATTTTTAGCAATTGCTCTTGCGATTGCGATCCTTTGCTTTTGTCCACCTGATATATTGGTACCTCCTGCTGCAACGTTAGATTCATACTTATTTGGCATCTTTAAAATAAAATCATTTGCTTGGGCAATTACTGCAGCATCAGAGATTGCTTTTTTAGAAACTTTATTTTTACCATAACCTATGTTATAGTTAACGGAACCATCAAACATAATGGCGCGTTGAGGAATATATCCTAATTTTTCGTGCAAAGCCTCTAGCTTATAATCCTTTACGTTTACCCCATCAATTAATATTTCCCCTTCGGTTACATCATAAAATCTCATTATTAAGTTTACGATCGTTGATTTACCACTACCAGTTGAACCAATTATGGCTAACGTATCACCTTTTTTGGCCTTAAACGAAATGTTTTTAAGAACGTATTCATTAGCGTCTGGATACTTAAATGACACGTTTTTAAATTCTATTTCTCCATAAGTTTTGGTATCACCTAGAAAATTACCATCTTTTATTGGCTCATCTACATTTAATACCTCCGTAATACGACTAGCTGATACACTTGCTCTAGGATACATAATAAATATCATTGCAAGCATCAAAAACGACATTAAAACTTGCATCGCGTAGCTAGAAAAAACAACCATGTTACTAAATATTGTTAATCTATCAAACATACCTGCACCATTAATTAATGACATACCAATAACGTAAATAGAAAGGGTTAAGAAATTCATTATTAAATACATCGAAGGTGACATAACAGACATAACTTTTTGGTTAAAAGTTTGGGTTTTAGTTAAGTCGTTATTTACCCTTTCAAACTTATTTTCCTGGTATTTTTCAGAGTTAAACGCTCTTATTACCCTAATACCATTTAAGTTTTCACGCGTAACACCATTTATTCTATCAATTAATTTTTGAACTATTTTAAACCTTGGTAAAACCGTAACCATAAGAATTACTATTATGATAAGTAAAATAACAACCGCGGTAAGGGTTGCTAAACTCCATTGCCATCCCTTATCAAATATCTTAAAAATAGCCCATACGGCCGTAATGGGTGCCTTAATTAGCATTTGAAGTCCCATTGCAATAAACATCTGAATGTTCGTTATATCATTGGTTGTTCTAGTTATTAAACTACTGGTTCTAAAGTGTTTCATTCTTTCCATACTAAAGCTTTGCACCTTTTCAAACAGTGTTTTTCTAGTTCTTTTAGAAAAAGTAGCTGAAACATAAGAAACTAAGTACCCGACTAAAAACGCTGATATAAGGGAACCCAAAGCACAAGAAAGCATGTAAGAGCCCTGTTTTAACACCTCACTTATTTTGGTGCCCTCAGTTTGTACTAACCTAGTTATTTCAGTCATGTAATCAGGTAGTTTTAAATCAAGCCAAACCTGAAATAATATTAACAAAACACAAATAAAAATCATAATAAAGTCTTTCTTTCTAAATTCCTTTATTAACCTTAACATAAATATCATCCACCTTATTTTAAATTTTCTTCTAACTTATCAATTATTTTAAGCAAATAATCGGTTTCCTCTTTAGTAATGCCCCTTAAGAGATCATCCTCAAAATTCGCTATTTTTTGTGCTATCTCTTTATGTTTATTCAAACTATAGTCAGTTAATGCAACCTGTTTTTTTCTTGAGTCATTTTTACAGGCAACTCTTTTTATTAAGTTATTTTTTTCCATCGTACTTAAAATACCAGATATCGTAGAACGTCTTACTGATACTTCTTTTTCGATGCTACTTTGATAGATTACTTTATCTTTATTATCACATAAGTACTTTAATATCCTAACTTGAGTGTTTGTTAGCTTAAGTTTATCTACGCCTTTAAAGATTTTTCTTTCTATCATGTTATCTAACTTTTTAATTTCAAACGCTATTTTTCTTTCTTTCATAATTTTCACCTTCAAACCGCAAGGTAGCTAACAAAAATCATTTTATCAAACCATCCTAATATAGTCAATACATAATAAAAAAACTAGAAACAAATGTTTCTAGTATAGTTATTTTTATTAAACTCCCATGGTTAAAGTCTCAGGTAAGGTTGACGCTCCGTCTATTACTATTCCTTGTCCAGTAATATAACTTGACTCATCGCACGCTAAAAACGCTGCTAGTTCACCCACTTCTAAAGTATTACCTAATCTTTTCATTGGAATAGCGCCCGCGATACCATCTATTACTTTTTGTGAGTTTTCTTTGTTAGATACCACCGCCATTTTTTCAACCATTGGTGTTAAAATGTAACCCGGTAATATTGCGTTTACCCTTATGTTATTACTTACTAATTCTATCGCAAGTGATTTGGTAAAACCTAAAATAGCAGCCTTAGTTGTTGCGTAAGCAACTTCCCCAACGTCCGCAACCGAAACGCCAGTTACGCTAGATAAATTAATGATTGATGCTTTAGGTGCCTTTTTCATAAGTGGCAAAATATACTTAGTAACGTTCCAAGTTCCTTTTATGTTAATATCAAAATGCTTATCCCTTAGTTCCAATGACATGTCTTCGAACTTTTCTAACATGCATATTCCTGCGTTATTAACCAGTATGTCTATCTTATCATACTTACTTTCTATGTCTTTAGCTACCGCCTTAACCATCTCATCATCTCTTATGTCTACCTTATAACCAGTTACATCGTATCCTTGAGATTTTAAGTCACTTATTGTTTTAACTATTTCATCCGCGTAGTCAAGAATTATAACCCTTGCTTTATACTTTAAAAAAACCTTTACTATTCCAAGACCATTACCCATTGCACCACCGGTTATAACGGCGGTTTTCCCTTCTAATTTCATAACGAATCCTCCTTATTCTTATAATTATTATAGCATCATCTAACGTAAACTAAACATTATTTTTTAGTTTATTCTTTTATATCGTTTTAAAATATACTATAATTAAGATGTAATATAAGGAGTTAAAAATGAAAAAAGAAAAAAACGAGAAAAAAGAAGAATTTATAATTTATAAATACGAAGATGAAAAAGAAAAAAACGAAGAAAATAAAAAGATTTATGATAAGATTGCAAAAGTACAAAAGAAAAACGCTAAAATACTTAGTATCGCGGTATTTCTTTATTGTTTTTCGGTAACTTATTTTTTTACAACGCTTGATTTTTTCATAGATAAGGAACAAGAAGTAGCATTGTTACTAACTACGCTTTTAATAGATTTAGTAGCTAGCATATTAATTATATACTGTAATAAGAAAAAACCAAAAGAAGGAAGAATAATATATAAATATAAGGATGGAAAATCTTTTATACTTGCCTTGATTTTAAGTTTCTTAGGTGTCATAATTATCTTTTCAGGTCTTGATAACCTGCTTATGGTTTTTATTGGTTTAACTTTGCTAGACGTTTCAATTTCCTTAGACGTATACCACGATAAAACTGGTGGTAACATGAAACCAAACCTTCTAAAAGATTTCGTAATTTCATTTTTTGTTTGCATAATAGCCATTATAATTGGAAGCTTAATTAATCCTGACGTTAATAACGATGACTATTTATATGAATATTATAAGGCTTCAGACGTCGTTTACGATGAAATAGATAGGCCAGCATTAATTACTAAAGGAAATAATTTGTGGTATATCTTTACTAATAGATATAAATCAAATCATTATGAACTATCAGTTAATAATAAACCAGAAAATCTAAACATAGTTTATGAAATAGATGATGTTAAAATAACTAACGTCAACGCAAATGATAATTATGCCGTATGGAGTGAATATTCACCTGATAAATTAACGTATGCATATTATGATAAAGAAGAAAATCAAACATACGAACTAATAAGTTTACCTTATAGTGAAAATGAGCCTCAAAAACTTAATGTAGAATTATATGACGATAAAATATATTACGAAGTAATTGATTATCAAAACAATAACATATCCTTAATGGTGTATGATATTGTCTTAAACGAAACTAATACCCTTTATACGATTAATAACACCGATAAGGCTAATTTGGCGCTTAATACGATAAGAGTTGAAGAAAATAATTTAATGATGGCAATATGTTATAATGGAGTCCTTCAAATAATACACTTCGACTTAAATAAATACATGGATAAAAATTATAAGCCAACGGTTATAAATACTAAGATATATTATGTCATACCACTTGGTATCTCCTATGACAACGGAAAATACGCATTATATTACGCAGATAAAGAAAAAAAAGAAATTGTAATTATTAATAAAGAAGGAAAAGTAATTAATAATAAAAATACGTTTAAGAATAATAACTACGTCTTTTATGAAAAAATAAAGTTAAAAGACGAAAAACTATACTACGTTAATTATGAACATGATGATAAAATGAGTGCTCGCGATTTCAAATTGGTTATTCATGATCTAAAAAATAAACATAAAAGTGAAGTTAAAAACATATTTGATTTTTACCTTGATAAAAAAAATATCTATGGTTTGGGTTATTATAAAAATAAACTTAAAAACGTAAGGTTATATAAGATAAATAATTAAAAAGCTCTTGCTAAAAAAACTAGCAAAAGCTTTTTTAATACTTAACGTAAAGATAAAACGCATACGCACTCAACGTGATTGGTATTAGGAAACATATCAATAGGAATTATCTTTTTTACCTCATAAACGTTACTTAAGTAATTTAAGTCCCTAGCCATGGTAACTGGGTTACAAGAAATATAAACCATTTTTTTAGGGGCCATTTTTTTAATTATTGCAATCGCATCACGGCTCATTCCCTTTCTTGGGGGATCTACGAAAATAACGTCTATTTTTTCTTTTATTTTACTAATTTCTTTCGTGGCATCACCACATATAAACTTAACGTTGGAAACGTTATTTATCCTAGCATTACAGTTAGCATCAATAACCGCGTCATCAACTATTTCTATACCTATTACTTTTTTTACGCAAGAAGAAACAATACAAGAAATAGTTCCGGTACCACAGTAAAGGTCTAAAACCACGTCGCTTTTTGAAAGCTTAGCTTCTTTTATGGCTACCTCGTACAGTTTATCAACCATAGATCCGTTTACCTGAAAAAAAGAATTTGAAGAGCAATTAAACATTAACCCATTAGAAATTTGGGAAATATATCCGTTACCATAAACTACTTTACCATTAAAAATTATTGTTTTTAGATTAGAAACGTTTGAGATTAAATAAGTCTTTATCTTTTCATCTTGTTTATCGGTTGAATAAACATCTATTAATATTTCATTCATTGCGTTACCATGCTTTATGGTAACTTGTTTTATACTATTATTATTATTTTTTATGTATTCTCTAATAACTGTTAAGGTATCACTTATTTCTTTTTCTAATAACATACAATACTTAACATCTACTAATTGGTAAGTACCATTAACATAAAATCCAATTTTATCTTCTTCAACCTTAAAAGATGCTTTATTACGGTAGTTTTCATTTTTAAAAGATGGTAACACGTCGTTTACTTTGACGTTAATTTTACCAATTTTACTTATGGCTGTTTGAACCTTTTGGCGTTTAAACTCTAGGTTTTTTATATCATTTTGGTGCCTTAAATCACATCCCCCACACTCGTTATAATAAGGGCACTTTGACACAATTCTATCCGGGGATGATTCTTGTATTTCAATTAGTTTTCCCCTCGCAAAGTTTTTTTTGATTTCAGTTATTCTAAATCTTATTTTTTCACCAACTAAGGTCTTTGGAACAAAAACGGTAATGCCCTTTACCTTACAAACACCAGAACCTTCGTTTTCTAAAGATATCACTTCTGCTTCACACACGTCATCTATTTTAATTGGCATTAAACCCATTACCATCACCCACTTAATTATAAAATAATAAGTACTTAATTTCAAATAAAAAAAGAGTTTTTGTAAACCCTTAAATTTTCTTAACCATGCCCTTACTTTCATCATAATTTATAACGCGGGTAGCTTTTTCATCATCGAATTTGCCACCATACTGCATGGAATAACTAGAAAGTAAAGAAGTCATTTTACTTTTAAAACGTTTGTCATATTTCTTAGATATTTTTTTTGAATATACCTCTATTGGATAAGCAAACGTTCTACCACATAATAAATTATCAAGGTCGTTTACCCCTACTTCATAAACATCTTGTAAAGTTACTTTTGTATCATTAACTCTATGATAATCTAGTGATTTTGATAAAACGGTTCTTAAAACAACAAAAGATGTATCTTGGGTTTTAAAAACAAAGTCAGCATAAAACTCATCAAAACAAGGATTAAAAACAACAAATAACAAATTATTCACGTTAAAATAATTAGTTTTTGTTATCAAACTAAACTTATATAGGCCTTCACCATTATAGATGATATCTATTTTCTTACGAATTTTTTCCCTTCTTTGTGAATGATTATTAGCCGTAAAATTAAGCCCACATAAGCTATCAATAGTAGGTGGATCTATCCAAAAATAGATGGTTTCATTGTTACTAAGTATGAATTTACGTGTATCCTTTATATTAAATTCTCTTAATTTTTTAAATATTTCGCCTTGATTTTTCATGTTACTTCTCCTTAAAATTGATTAGTATGATAACATAAAACTAAAAATATGTCTATTATTTTAAAGACATATTTTTATAAAACTCAAATCTTTTCTTAGCTTCTTCTTTATTTTGGTTTAAAAGTAAATTAGCCTTACTCTCGTTAACGGTTTTAAGCATCGCGTACCTATTTTCATTTTCTAATAGCTCGTCATACTTATCAAAATCAGGATTTTTATAATCTAACGTTAACTTAGCATCCTTTGGATTATACCTAAAAATCGGAAAATATCCACTTTCAACGGCTAATTTTTCTTCGTTTATACTATTTTGCATTCCAGATTTTATACCATGTGTAATACAAGGAGCATAAGCAATTACGATTGATGGTCCATCATATGAAGCTGCCTCAGATAAGGCGTTTATGGCTTGCTGCATGTTTCCTCCAAGACTTATACTTGCTACGTAAACGTTTTCGTATGACATAAAAATTCTAGCTAAATCTTTTTTCTTACCAACCTTACCAACTGATGAAAACTTAGCTATCGCACCACTTCTAGTTGACTTTGAAGCTTGACCTCCAGTATTTGAATAAACCTCAGTATCCAAAACTAATACGTTTACGTTTTTACCACTTGCTAAAACGTGATCTAATCCACCATAACCAATGTCATAAGCCCAACCATCTCCTCCAACAATCCAAACGGTCTTAGGCATTATGTACTCTTTAATTCTTTCTAGCTGCATTTGCTCTTTATAATCAAAGTTATTCATTAAGTTTAAAGAAGCTTCATAATTAGATGGATTACTTAACCACTCATCCGCTAAAAGTCTATTATTATAAGATAAATCAGAATTAGATAAAATATCTTTTATTCTCTCTTTAAATAACTCATTTGATGCGATTATTCCAAGTCCAAACTCGGCGTTATCTTCAAATAATGAGTTAGCCCATGAAACTGCGTATGGCATGGAAGGCTGTGAACCGCCATAAATAGAAGAACAACCAGTTGCGTTTGCAATAACTAAACTATTACCAAAAAGTTGCGTTAATAATTTTAAATATGGTGTTTGTCCACATCCCGCACAAGCCAAAGAAAACTCAAACAATGGTTTTTTAAATTGAGATCCCCTTATGGTTGTTTTAGGCAATAAGTTTTTATCAAGCTTTTGCTCATCATCAAATAACAAGGTAGGATCCTTTTTATCCTTCATTAGCGCGTCTTTCATCTTGATGGCTTTTTTTACCGCAGGACAGACGCTAGCACATACACCACAACCAGTACAATCCTTATCTGATATGGCCATGTAAAAATATAAATCTTCCTTTGATTTATAAGGAATTACCTTACCACCTAAACCATATTTTAAAACTTCTTCTTTAGTAAGTACGAATGGTCTTATTACTCCGTGTGGGCAAGCTAAAGAACACATGTTACACTCTATGCAATTTTCACTTAACCAGCATGGTAACATCTCAGCTATATCTCGTTTTTCATACTTAGTAGTTGAAGGACTAAATGATCCGTCCCTATGACTTATAAAATCCTTTACCGTAAGCGAATTCCCCTCTAATTTTGAAACGTAATTAAAGACCTTATCATCACATAATTTTACGTCGCCTTGGGTTTCATCGCTACCTACTTCATCAATTATAATTTCATTTAAAGCATCATCAACCATGTCTACCGCGTTTAAATTAGCAGTAACTATATCATTACCCTTCTTAGCAAAACGTTTTTTTATTTGATCTTTTATCTTATATTTAATTTGCTCATAATTAACAAGGCTACCAATCTTAAATATAACGGTTTCGATAATTGCAGATATCTTGTTATTAATGTTATTTTCCCTTGCTATTTTAAAGGCGTCTATTACGTAAAACTTGATGTTATTATCCTTTATGTAGTTCTTAACATCATTAGGTAAAAATTTAAGTAATAACTCTTTAGTCTTAGAAGTAACAAGAACAAAAGTACCGTTTTTCTTTAATTTATTAATTACGTCATACCTAAGTAAATACGAATCTTTGGTAACAACTAAAATATCCGTTTTATCAACGTAATAAGTACTATTAATATCATTTTTAGAAACCCTAAGGTGAGATTTAGTTACACCCCCAGATTTTTTTGAATCATACTCAAAGTAACCTTGTACGAACGCATCCGTAAAATTACCTAATATCGTTATAAGATCCTTTGATGCACTAACCATTCCATCAGAACCATAACCATAAACCAAAATTGATCTTACCCCATGGTTTTTTATTTTATACGGTAAAACCTTAATACTTCTATTGGTTAAGTCATCTTCTATTCCAACGGTAAAGGAAGAAAACGCATCCTTGTCATCTAAAAAATCATAAACTGCTTTTATCATACTAGGAGTTGTATTCTTACCAGATAATCCGTATCTTCCCCCTATTATCTTAGGAGTTATGTCATAATTAGAAAACGCCTTGCAAACGTCAAGATAAAGTGGTTCTCCACTAGAACCCGCTTCCTTGGTACGATCTAACACCGCGATTTTTTGCACCGTCTTTGGAATAACTTCAAGGAAATACTTTTCACTAAAAGGTCTATACAAATGCACCTCAACTAACCCAATTTCACTTTCTTCGTTATCTATAACTTCTTTTATGGTGTCACAAACAGATCCCATGGCAACGATTATTTTACTTGCGTTTTTACTACCATAATAATTAAATGGTTTGTAGTTCTTACCAGTAAGAGTGTTTATTTTATTCATATAATCGTTAACGACATCAGGAACCTCATCGTACAAAACGTTTCTTGCCTCAGTATTTTGAAAATATATGTCATCATTCTCGGTGGTTCCCCTAATTACCGTTTTTGATAACATACTATTATTTTTAAAATCATTAAGAGCCTTACGATCAATTAAGTACTTTAGGTCTGCTCCATCTAATACCTCTATTTTCTTAAGCTCATGACTAGTTCTAAAGCCATCAAAAAAATTAACAAAAGGCACTTTACCCCTTAAAGAAGAAAGATATGATACCGCCGTTAAGTTCATAACGTCTTGAACGTTTGATGAAGCTAGCATAGCAAAACCCGTTTGTCTTACGGCGTAAACGTCCTGATGGTCTCCCATAATGCTAAGGGCATGGGTTGCAATGCTTCTTGCTGCAACGTTTATAACGCAAGGTAAACATTCACCCGCTATCTTATACATACTTGGAATCATTAAAAGTAAACCTTGAGACGCCGTATAAGTAGTTGCAAGGGTTCCAGCCTGTAAAGCACCATGTACCAATGCGATTGCTCCAGCTTCGCTTTGCATTTCGATTACCTTAACCGGACTACCATATAAATTATTAAATCCCTTACCTGATAATTCATCCACCTTTTCAGCCATGGTTGAAGCTGGGGTTATTGGATATATTCCAGCGAGCTCACTAAATAAATAAGAAATATAGCTGCACGCTTCATTACCGTCCATAACTTTATATTTTTTCATAAATCCACCTTCTATAATGTTAATTATAATATAATTTTAAGCTTTAAACAAGCAATACGTAGAAAGAAAAATTGTCAAATTGATTCTAATATGATAAAATATGCTTCTAAGGAGAAGTATTTAAATGAATGATGTTGTTAAGGTATTAGAAGAAAATCGTCTGTATGATGATAATTATGCAAAAGTATATGTAAATAGACCAAAAGAATTTTTTAAGAATTATAAAATTAACAAAGGAAGTATAAATAAATTACCACTAAGTATAAAAAGAAATAATGATGGTTTTTTAATGCTAGATGACGAACCATACATAGTATCTGATTTACCAACGGACGGTCATGAAGAAGCTTTTTGGGTACTTCTTAGTAATGGTAGTAGGGTTCTAATTAAAAAGGTAAATGATACCGAGATTCAAAATAGCATTTTATTTAAATATCTTTGTAAGTGGTTAGATGTGCCTTGTGCTAACGATGATGCGGTACTATATCAAGGAAAAGTCTTTCTTTTAAGTCCAAGTTTCCTAAGCATTGATGAATATTTATTTGATTACTACGACGTAGAAGAAAAAGTAAGATTAAAAATTGATAAGTTAATAGATAAAGCATCTTTAATAGGGCATGACTTTCACGTAAGAAAAATGCTAGCAGTAGACATGCTAGCACAAAATCAAGATAGATTCCCAAACAATTTTAAAGTTATAAAAAATAAATCAAAAATGAGAATCTGTCCATTATATGATAATGGAATACTAGATATAAATCATGATAAAGTACTATTTAAAACATTATTTATAATCAATGCCTCTACGAGCGATGATGACGTCTTTTACTATCTAATGGAAAATGATAAATTTAGATGGTGGTGTCTAAAGAAAATAGTAACGAGTAAAATGCCTAACCTAAAAGAACAAATATATCATGATAAAAAAATATACATAGATGATGAGGTCTTTAATCATTTTAATGAATCCGTTAACGATGGAAAAGCACTTATCTTAGACAATCTTAAGATGTTTTAAAAAGTTCCCGTTTTGGGAACTTTTATTATGCTTTGCTCTTGGCATCAAATTTTTTTCTTTCCTCAGTGTTTAAAATCCTTTTTCTCATTCTAAAATTAACTGGTGTAACTTCAACTAATTCATCAGAATTAATGTAATCTAAACAAACCTCTAGTGATAGTTTTCTAGGTCTTTTAAGCACTACCGTATGGTCTTTACCGGCACTTCTGGTATTGGTTTGTTGTTTTTGCTTTACTACGTTAACCGCCAAATCGTTTTCTCTATTATTTTCTCCAACTATCATACCCTCATACACTTCAAAGCCAGGTTCGATAAACATAACACCACGATCTTCTAATTGTCCAAGGCCGTAAGCTGATGCTTTACCATTTTCCATCGAAACTAAAACGCCTAATTTTCTTTCACCTACAATGGCATCAGCCATTGGCATGTACTCTTTAAAGGTATGATTTATTATTCCGTACCCCTTGGTCATGGTCATAAAATCAGTCATAAATCCTATTAAACCACGTGATGGAATCGTATAGTTTAGTCTTACTTGATTTTCTTGATTTACCATGTTTTCCATTATTCCCCCACGGGTACCTAATGCTTCAATAACAGAGCCAACGTTTTCTTCAGGCACATCAAGCTGTAAGTCCTCATATGGTTCACACTTAACGCCATCTATTTCCTTAATGATTACCTCAGGTTTAGAAACCTGAAGTTCATATCCTTCCCTTCGCATGTTTTCAATAAGAATTGAAAGGTGTAGTTCCCCGCGCCCAGATACTATCCAACTTTCAGTATCATTAGGTTTTACCTTTAAAGACACGTCCCTTTGTGTTTCCTTTAATAATCTTTCTTCTAATTTTCTTGCTGTTACAAACTTACCCTCACGACCCGCAAAAGGAGAATTATTAACCCCAAACGTCATTTGAAGGGTTGGTTCGTCAATTCTTAAAACCGGAAGTTTTTCTTCTTTACCAACAGTACAAATTGTCTCTCCAACGGATATGTCAGGAAGACCAGCTACCGCGATTATTTCTCCTGCATGGGCTTCTTTTATTTCGATTCTTTTAAGGCCTAAAAAGCCAAATAACTTTTGTACCCTAAATTGTTTTATCGTACCATCTAATCTAACGCATGATACGGTTTCATTTTCCTTAATAGTACCCCTTGTAATCCTACCAATACCAATTCTTCCAACATAATCGTTATAATCAAGTAATGCTGGCTGAAATTGAAGTGGAGATGAACTATCCATGGATGGGGCTGGAATATTATTAATTATCATATCTAAAACTGGGTCCATAGTATGTTTTTGCGTACTTACATCCTTATCTAAACTAGACGTTCCGTTTATCGCTGACACGTAAACAACCGGAAAATCAAGTTGTTCATCATTTGCGCCAAGCTCAATAAATAATTCTAACACCTCATCTAATACTTCATCTATTCTAGTAGAAGGTTTATCAACCTTATTAATTGCAACGATTGGTTTAACTCCTGCTTCCAAGGCTTTTTTAAGCACGAATCTTGTTTGTGGCATGGTTCCTTCATATGCATCAACAACTAATAATACACCATCAACCATGTGCATTATTCTTTCGACTTCACCTCCAAAATCAGCATGCCCTGGAGTATCTAATATATTTATACGACAACCCTTATAATTAATCGCGGTTGTTTTTGCTAAAATAGTTATACCTCTTTCTTTTTCAATGTCATTTGAATCCATTGCCCTTTGACTAACCTCTTCATTTTCCCTAAAGGTTCCTGATTGTTTTAATAATTCATCAACAAGTGTTGTTTTACCATGGTCAACGTGGGCAATAATAGCAACGTTTCTTATTTCCATAATCTGCACCTCTTTTTTACTAACCAGTTCATTATAGCACAAAATATAAAAATATTACAAAAATTATATAAATAAAAAAGAGTTTTTAGCTCTTTTTCATGTTTTTTTCTATAAATATTTTTTAAGCACCTCAACACTTTCTTCCTGCATACTTACGTACTCTGAAATTAAGTCTCTTACTTCCTTAGATATTTTTTTATTATTTAGTATTTTTCTACCTTCTATTATTCCCATGTTAGTTCCTTGTAATAATAACTCCGCTATCTTTGAGTTACTCTTATCAGTTAATGTTTTCATGTTTACTCCATACCATGTCATCATTTTAGTCATCGCACCAGTTTCATGAGGTTCATCGTCTGAATTATACTTATGATATAAATCTTTTATTCTTTCAGACATCTTTTTATATTTATCATACTCAGTTTCTATTACTTCTTTAAATTTTTCATCTTCTACTTTATCTAATACAAAATTAATGGCATCCATTCCCATGCTAGATCCTTTACTTATTTCATCTAATGCATTTATATTTTCTTTCATCGCTAGCCTCCTATGATTATTATGTTTAAATAAAATAAAAATATACAAAAAAAAGTAAGCTATTAGCCTACTATACCTTAGTTGGTGAATCAGGAACAAAAAATACCATATCACTATTACCATTAGCATAAGCCCTAAATTCACCAATAAGAGAATTATTATCACCTAAAAGTTCAACCGCTTCATCAATTGAAATTATTCTAGCATAACCTTGCTCAACTAACTCATCAGCCTTTTCTTTAGTAGTTCTACCAACTACGACGTCACCAGCATAAACAAGATTTGTATTTCTATAAACTCCAAATACTTCGTAATACGAAAAACCATAATCTTTAAACGTTTCACTTAATTTATCTTTAGTATCCCCATCCTGAACTTGATACTCCACGCAAACGTTATTTTCTTCATTTGTTTTTTTAATATTATTTTTTATTTTATTAAAAACACTAAAAGCACATACACAAACTAAACCCGTAGCTACTATTTTTACTACCAATTTTTTTATTTTTAAATTTTTAGCCTGTTTTCTTTCATATTTCGTTTCTTCATATAACTTAAACACCCGGTTTGCATCTACTCTGTTAGCCTTGTTAGTTTCTTGTTCCTCCATAAATCTTTGTTGTTCTTCTAAGGCTTTTTGCTCTTCTAATGCTTTTCGTTGTTCTAAGGTTTCTTCTACTTTTTTTCGGGCGTTTTCATTAACCATATCAAAAAAAGGAGAATAAATTTCATTGCATTTTTCATCATAAGCTTGTTTATCTTCACATAAAATTTCATACTCTTTATTTATCCTATCCATTATCCTTTGAGATTCTTCAGTTGGATTTTTTTCAATTAGATTTTTATACTTTTTTATTCTTTCTTCAATCTTATCTAATGAACTACCAATAGGAAGGCCAATTAAATCATATATGTTTATTCTTTTATTGTGCTCCATGTTTTCCTCCTAATATACGTTTACATAATATCAATTTTAGGGAATAATGTCAAATTAAAAGGTGTATTACATTACACCTCTTGTATTACTGTGATTATCATAGGCTTACATTCGGTCTCATCATATAAGTACTTACTTAATCTTTCTCTGATACCAAGTTTTATCCTGTTATAATCAACGTAATTAGCTGATTTATTTTCCTCGATAACCTCTAGTGATATTCGCTTCATTTCCACGATTAAATCCGCACTTTCTTTGACATAGATAAAACCCCTAGTAAGAATTTCAGGATAAGCTAAAATTTCCTTTGTTTTTTTATCTAAGGTAGCACATATTATTACGATTCCATTATCAGATAATAACTCCCTATCCTTTAACACCAATTCACCGATGTCTTGCGAAGAATTACCATCGATTAAAACGTCATCCACTTTTACCTTTTCAAATGTGTCTTTTAGCTCCCCATTAATTATCGTTATGACATCACCATTTTGTTTTAGTAATATATTTTCCTTTTTCATTCCAACGTGACTCGCACACTTAGCGTTAGCAACCATATGACGATACTCACCAATAACTGGCATGTAATACTTAGGAGCCATTAAATCAAGCATTAGCATGATGTCCTCACTTGAGGCATGATGAAGAAGGTTGTCTTTTCTTGACATAGTAACAACTGATGCTCCAACCTTTGAAATGTCATCAACTACTTTAATTGCCAACTTCTCGTTATAATCGTTTATTGGTTCCATAAAGAACACGGTATCAGTTGGTTTTATCTTTACGTATTTATCATAACCATTTATTATTCTGTTAAGGTTCATAAATGGTTTTTCTCTTTCGTTAGATACTAAAATTATAACATCCTTATCATTTATGTTACTTAAGTCCCCTATTCTTTGCCTATCAAACTTTATATAATTATTATCCAAAATATTATTTATTATTCCCTGGAGTTTATGTCCCATTACGACAACCCTTCTAGTCGTCTTTGAAATTTCGTTAAATAATTCTTCTATCCTAGACACATGGGCCGTAAAAACGGTAACAATAAGTCTGTTTTCGGTTTTATTAATCGTATCCCTAATGAGTTTATCAATTCTGTTTTTTGGAGAAGTATACCCAACCTTATCAGCGTACATAGACTCTCCCATTAAACATAAAACCCCTTGTTTACCAATGTATGCAAGCTTTCCTATGTCAGCTTTATATGGACCTAACATAGTAGCGTCAAAAACATAATTACCCGTATAAAAAATCGTTCCATCAGGAGTGTTTAAAGCATAACCGACATTATCTGGTACAGAATGGGTTAACCTAACCGGAAATATACTTGTTTTACCAAAGCTTATTTTTTTATGAGGATCAATTATTACTAAGTTATTAAATGAAACGTTTGAATCCTCCAACTCCTTTTTTAAAATATTAGCGGTAAACTTAGTAGCATAAACCTTTAAAGTCGGTATGTCTTTTACAATATCACATACCGCTCCCATGTTCTTTTCATGTCCATGGGTAATAAATAAACCCTTTATGTTCTTTATGTTTTCTTTTACGTAGTCAAAGTTAGGAATAACATAATCAACTCCTAGGAGCTTATCACTAGCATATTTTAAACCTGCATCAAAAATGAAAATATCTGAGTCAACCTTAACTACATACATATTTTTACCCTCTTCGTTAAGACCGCCTAAACTAAAAATTTTAATTTTACTCATGATTACCTCCTTTCTTTTAATAAGCTATATAATTATAGCATGTTTTTAAATAAAATACCACAAAAGAAAATAAGGAAATATTTTCCTTATTTTATA
>CANPXR010000005.1 GCA_947586655.1 uncultured Bacilli bacterium
TTTTAGTAGACTTTTTTAGACTCTTCTATTTTGAATGCTTCCATTATCTAAATTATATAATCTTTTATATTCATCTATTAGTTCTTGCGGAACGTACCTTTCAAGGGCATCAACGTTACCATTTTGAAATTCATTTCTTAAATAATCTTTTTGCCTATCATTTAAGCGTGCATTATTAATTTCACTAATAATCATATTAATAACGTTATTTAGGTCATTCTTATCTTGATGATCTTTGTTATTTTGATTAGACATCCAACTATTAGCAATCTTTTTCGCATAAACACCAATCGTCGCATCAGGAGGATTTGACGTCATCTTTAACTCGTCTTCCATTTCTTTTAATATCTGTTCTGGAGTTCTTTTTATAACGTAAGACCTAGTACCATTTTTAGAACTAAAAACAAACTCATGATTAGCATAAAAGTAATTATATAATATTATTTCTGCAAATTTAGTTACCGTATCAAGATTTTGATAATGCTCTTTATACTCTTGTTTTTCTTGATAATAAGAAAGCGCTTTTTGCATAACCTCATTAAAAGAAGAAATAGTCTTTACATTATCTTTTTCACTTAACTTACGTTCTTCGTTATACCTATTAACAACCTCATCCGAAGCATATTCTAATAAGTCATCATCTGATAATAACAAGTCCGCTTTATAATATCGTGCTTTGGCTAGTTCTATAACCTCTTCTTTAACCTTATGAGAACTCGTGGTTGCGGCATATAGTTGAGTTTTAGTATCACCAATATATTTATAGTAAGCCTTAGCAATAAGAAACCTAACATACCCTTTTAATTCTGCTTCTTCCTTTAACGGATAAGCATCCAAATCCATCTTTATAGCATTATATAAACCATTTGACACTTTTTATCACCTTCTATTTATAGATTATCATATAATTATAATAACTCAAAAGAGTTGTAAATTATGTTGTAAATAAATAGTAAACTATTTACCTTTTAGTTTTTTTAAGAAGCCTTCTCCAAAAATATCGTTAAATGCTCCATTTTTTATGGTAAGTGCAAAATATATAACTGCCCCTACTAACCCATATAACACTATCGTTATTATAGATCCAAACCTACTTGATAAATTAAATATAATTACTTTTTTCATTAATACCAACACTAATATCATTATAGCTAAAGGATAAACAAATTTGAACATCTTCTTAAAGAATGCCTTAGTGTCTAAATGAATCGTTTTATTTATTATAACCAGGTTAGTTACAAATGATACGGTAAGACCAATTAAAGTCGCACTTATTGACCCATAAAAAGGATATAAATTAAGGCTATTAAATAAAGTCATAAGTGGTATTTGAAGGATTAATTTAGTAACTATTCCTATAACTATACTTAAAAATACGTTTTTAAACTTATTAAGAGATTGGGTAATCGACACTGAAGTTGTAAAAATACACCTAAATAAAGAAACAAAAATTGAAAAACAAAATACCTTTGGTCCCCAGTTACTTGCTCCATAAAAAGCATAGAATACTGGTTGCGCTAAAATACTAAGTCCAAAGGCCATTGGCATGGTAACGTATAGAAGCATCAAAAAAGATTGGTTAACCTTCCTTTTAACATCTTTTATGTCACGTTTTACAAAGCTTGCGGTTATGTTTGGAACAAGACTCGTCATAAGACCCGTTGAAATTGCAAGAACGACGCTGTTTAATTTGTTACCAGTAGTATTAATTACCCCCAGTACGCTTTCTGCGTCCTTAGTTTTAAAACCTAAATGAGTAAGGGCATTAATCATCGTTGTCATATCAATGTAATCATATACCGAAAGCGCAAGTCCAAATGATATAAACGGAACTGAATAAATAAGAAGTTTCTTTATAATACCCCGGTTGGTAATTTGTTTTTCATCATCCTTTTTATTTGAGGACGTAACTAGCACCTTTTTATTTTTCTTAATCTTTATAAGTAAATAAATTAGCGCGACAAAAGCTCCTATAGTAGCTCCAAACACAGCAACCCCAATAGCATTAGTAACACCAACTTTAAATACTTTAACGCACAAATAACTACCAATTAGGATTACTAAAATCCTAACTAGCTGCTCTATTACCTGACTTACCGAAGATGGCGTTATTATCTTATGCCCTTGCAAGTAGCCTTTTGTTACACTTAAATATGGTACAACTAATATTGCCGTTGAAATAATCCTAATAACAAACGTTATGCTCTGCTTAGAATTTCCACCCGTATTATCTCCCATTATCTGATTAGCAATAAATGGCGCTCCAAAAAACATTATTAAAAATAGTACTATACCCATCCCTATAAGTAATGTTTTCCCTAATTTATAAGCTCTTTCCTTTGTATTATAATACCCTAAAGTATTATATTCACTTATTAATTTACTCATTGCAGGTGGTATTCCAACGGTTGATAAAGCCAAAAACAAATTATATATCGTATAAGCGTAACCATATAACGCAATGTTAGATTCACCTATTATAGCATAAAAAGGAATTACGTATACTATACCCAAAAACTTAGTTAATACGATTCCTATCGTTGCAATTAAAGCACCATTTATGAAACTATCTTTTTTCATCAACATCAATTCCTATCTATATATATAACCATCGCAGAAAAACAATATATTTGTTCCTCACCATTTATTGCAATTGAGACTTGATACTTAATATCAATTATTTCTTTATCATAAATAAAAGCATTAATACTTTCCTCAAGATCTTTTTCATGGTCACAATCAAACACTTTAACCTTCATATTATCACCCGTGATAATAATATAAAATTAAAACTAATTAAATTGTCTTCTTTTATCATTATACCAAAATATTTTTTATTTTAAAACTTTAATATATCCTAAAATACCTTGCTTTATATCTTTTTTTACACCATCATCAAATTTTTTATAAAAACTATAAATAAAATCCACATCTTCTTTACATGCAATAACAAAAGAATCCCTATCACATAAACCACTTACATCATACACCTCGTCATTTATCAAACAAGCACAATGATCATTATTTTTCTGTAAAACCATTTTACAATCTGGATAAATTGATTCTAATATTTTATAATATTCTAAACAATATCCATTTAAAAACATGTTATATATATCACAATTAAAATAATCACTTAAAAACTCATTAATTTTCATGATGGTTAAAAGAACACACAAAAAAATCACCATAGTATTTTATGGTGATTTCTTATCAGGGTTACAAATAGCTATTTCCTTACTTTACTTTTACTAGTAAACTTAGAAAAATTTATATTTAACATGGATTTAAGTTGTTTTCTATTAAAATTTTTAAGTGCTGTACATGCTAAGGACTCAAATAGTCCTTCATGAAAATCATTAAATAACTCTTTTTGATCTTCAATAAAAGGATAATAATCATCATCTAATTCACTAATCAAATCTACAATAGCAATATCATATGGAGTATAGTCATAATTGTATATTTTAACATCTAATGGCTTATATCCAGCAATGTTATCAATATTATCAATATTTTCATAGTATTTTTCATCAAAAATTGGTCTTCTAAAATAGTAAATTTGACCATTTTCATTAATTACCTTATTTTCTTGAAGATTATTTAAAAAAGTTAATTTATTACTTATATACGTTACTTTTTGCTTACTTTTATAACTCAAAATTTTAAAGGCATTCTTTAAAGTACTAAAATAACATTTTGAAATAAACGAATCATCTTTATACAAAGATAATTCATTTTCAACTATTATATTATCATATTTAATACCTTTTTGAGTTTGAAACAAACCAATCAACTTATCATTTGAATTATTTTTTTTAATAGTATAATTATAACCCGAAGAGTTACCATCATAAAAACTATTAGCGTAAAGATAAGAATTTTCCAAAACAGCATCAATAGTAATTTTACCATTACAATAAAAAGCCTCTCCTACTGGATCTAACATTTTATTATATATTATTATTTTTTTGCCTTCATAAAATGATTTTTCTTCTAGATTAGAAACAGAAAGTTCAAATAAAGACAAAAATTTATAAAAATTGATAGTAAAAATTTTTTTCATAAAATCACCCTTTTGAATTCCTATTATAAATTTAATATTAATAAAAAGCAAGAAAATTTACGTATTTTCTTACTTAATTATGATTATCTTTTATAATCTTTAAATTTTATCTATTTTTATTTCCCTTATTACTTTGATATCGTTCAACGTTTTCGGGAGTTATTTCAAATCCATTCATATGTATCGTATATGTTAATGGCTCTGGGATAATTAAACCATCTGCACTTGTTAAGCTGCTTAAATATAAATCTCCGCCCATGCTTTGTGGTAACACTAATCCTTCTGAACTTGTTAATTGATGTTTATCTTAAACCTTATTTTGTTGAAATTGCTCACAATGCTGTTAAAGATAAAACTAACTCTTACTATGTGAGGAAATTTCTAAACGTCGAGGTAAAAAACGTGCCTACATTACAGTTACTAGAAAAATTTTAGGTGAATCTATAATATATTTTTTATCGTTGAAGTTTGAAATTCAGTTTATTTAGCATTTGTTTAAGATATATAATTAGATACACTAAAAATAATTTTAATCAATCACATATGGATCTTCTGCAAATCCCGTACCAGACGCATATTCAGTATTAGATTTAAGAGAAACCATAGGTCTTACCCCAAGAGAATTTATTGGAGTAACAGAAACTAGCTCTCCATTACTTCCAACCGACCATACATCTGGATGCTGTGGTGAAATATCACGAGGAGACAGCGTCCAATAACTAGTTCCAGTATATAAATAATATGTTGTATTTGACTTACTAGTGCTTCCAAATCCTGCTAACCTGACCTCATCTGCGGTTATCATTCCAACCCGGTATTTTAACATTTTATTGGCAACAGTAAAACCATAACCACTAGAACACGTTAAAGCATGGTTAAAAGCATTTGGGTTAAACGACATGTAATTTCTTAAAGACCCTATAGTTCCTGAACCCTCATTAGGAGACCAACCAGCCAAGCCACGGATACCTTTATCATTACACCAAATAGTATCTTCAAGCTTGTCAGTATAGCTAGTCATGTTTTTATAATACCACTCATCTTCAATGTAAGTTTTTATTAATGAATCATTTTCATTTGTAAACATTTTTTGTATAACATCATTAATCATTTCTCCATTAGATAAATCGACATAATAACAACCAACGATAGTACCACTTTCATCTTGATCACCATCCGAAGTAAAATAGCAATACTTTATCTCATTACATGATGTTTGATTACTACCACAAGTGAAATGATGATTATTATCAACCGTATTTTGAATATTTTCTAAAGTGTACACACCATCATCATAAGCTATGCTATTTCCAAATAAAAAGTTATTGGAAATACGCAAGTATTTTTGTTGATATACATCACCATACTTATATCCTAAATAAGCTGGTGGAATATACTTATTACTCGTATTTAATTGTTCATTGTATTTTTTAGTATCAATCTGAGATTTATCAGCTGTGTTTACGCATACTTTTTTTCCATCTTCTTCTTTTGGGGAGCCATTAAATATTAACTTTACTCCACCAGTTTCAGTAGTTCTTACAATTTTCCAACAATAATTAGCAAATAAAACGTTGTTATCATTAACATCACCACGATAATAATACGTTGGGTAACTCTTTTTTTCGGTACCAGAAAGCAGATAAACACCTTTGCCATTAGTATCAGACGCATTCTCATTAAACTTTATTCCACTACTATCTACAACATATTCACTTTTAATGTTATCTGGGGTACCCTTCGATGCAATAAGTTCGTAAAGGTTAGGTTTCTTTTCTACTATTAAATCACCCATTACGTTTTTTCTTATAAGAACTCCCTTATCATATGTAAAATCTTGTTTCTTAATTAATGCCAAATTATTTTCATATAACAATACATCATAAACATCAAGTCTTACTTCTAAATCATCACCATCAATTATTTCAGTAGGTAAACTAGTAGTATTTGAAATATTTTTATATGTCACTTTGTGAAATTCCCTAAAATCAAAATCTAATGTAAAAAGATACGTAATCCTATCAGAATTATACATTCCATCCCTATATTTTATCGTTATATAGAAATCCTTTTTTACGCCTAATTTACACTTCCCATTATTACAAATTTTATCTTTTAACTCGTACTCTTCAACAGAATAATAAAGGTTTTCTGGAAATTTTTCATTTTTTATACTTAAAATTCCCATTTCAACGTTACCAATATTAGTTACTTCTACTTTATACTTCACCATGGAATTACTATTAGGAAGATTTACACTTCCACTTATACTAGAAACGTTATAATCCTCCCAATTAAAACTTGCGTCATTTGTTGCTTGCGATTCAGATATTGCAGTCACCCTAATATCTTTTTTAATTCTCACTTCTGATTTGATATCATTAATGTTTAACCCTATGTTAAAAGCCGAATAACCTATTGATATAATTAATATTATAGCAACAATAATCGTTAGCATAATTCCTTTTAAATTTCTTTTATTTATTCGTTTCATTAGCCTCAGCTTCCATATCAACAGCCTTTACTTTCATAAGGTAAATATCATTATTTCTTTTAATATAAAAGTAGCATTTTTGATGACTTGCAACATTACAATACATAATAGGAAGTTTTAAATTATCATGAACATCTAAAAGTTCTTCAAATTTTTCAATATGAACTATATTAAATTTATTAAAATCCAAATCAACTTTAGCTTCTACTATAAGTCTATCATACTCTTTTAAAACTCTGTCAACAAACGCATCATACTTACTCTTTTTATTGTTTAACAAACTTATTAGCTTAATTAAATTAATAAGACTTACGATAGCTATTGCAAAACTACATATCATTACTACTATGTTTCCTAAATTGAAAACTATCTTACTATCTACCATGACGCTATTCGCACTTGATGTGTTTTCGGTATCTAAAGTTATTTCAATGGCTTTTTCTGATAAAGGTATGTTAATAACACTTTGAAAACTATCATTAATGTTTAAGTCGGATTTTGCTCCGTTTTTTTCAACCTGTAAGTAAACTTTCAAATAACTACTAGTATCCACACCATATGAAGACTTAAATACACTAGCTAATTTATTATAATAATCATAATCAATATCTATGTCTTGTGATATTTTGTACGTATTATCATTTTTCATTGAACCTTTTTTGCTATCTAATAAAACGTACTCTTTCTCGTAATACCTATTATTACCATTAGGATTTGAAATTATCAAATCACCTATTATCTTATAATTAAAATCTATTGTTTGTTTATTGCTAATTTCAAATAAATAATCAAAATTAATATTAATTTTATCAATTAAATTAGCAACATAAATCATATTCTTTCCCAAGAATGGCTCATCATAAAAGTCATTTTTCTTAAGATAAACCCTATAATCAATTGCTTGAGTATCCTTATAATTTATTACCTTTGCATTTCGATAACTAAACGACTTAGTAATAGAAACAATAAAAATTAACAATGATATAACAAAAATCAAAGAACATAAAAACAGCCTTAAGTTAAAACTAAAATAAAATTTACTCTGTTTATTTTTGTTCTTATTGTCCTTTTCATTCATTTTATTTTTATCTCCTTTATTAATCTTTGTAGATGCAATCCTATCTGCTCTATTATTTTTTTTCATTGAACTAGTCTTCTTCGTGTCTTTCATTTTTTACCTCCATAATTACATAATAATTTATTTTGATAGTTCATTAAACCATACCGTTGGTGCACCAATCCAAGGTATTTTTAAACTTACAGTCCCATTAATCATATCTTTTTTTACCACGATATCGTCCTTATCTTCATTCGCGTCACCCTTAGTATAAAAATACCACTCATCATCCACTTTAATCTTATCAATAACCCTATGAACTATAGTAATTTTATTAGATTCATACGCTATTACTTGTCCTTCTTTAATGTCTTCTACATTATCTACTTTTTCTACTATAACTACGTCACCTTTATGAATAGATGGTACCATACTTCCACTTGCTATCGCTACCGCATAATAGTGAAAATATCCAGATACAAAGTAAATCAAAATAGTAACAATCAATGAAGAAATAATTAAAGGTACAAAACTACGCTTATTATAGTCCCTGGTTACATCCTCATCTTGCTGTTTTAAGAAAGATAAATATACCCTATAACCAAAAATAACTGGAACAATTAAGCTAATGATTGCAGTAATATAATTATTTGGATTTGGTACTATTGGTAGTAGGTAAGGATATAATCTCATAACCAGCAAATAGAAAATTACTGGTTTATAACCAACTTTAACACTAACATAAGTACATACAATATTAGTACTGATTGATGGCAACAAACTTAAAGAGAAAAACATAAACGTATCATAATTAGAACTAAAATTATTATAATATACTGCACCTGTTATATCAATTAAGATAAATAAAACGCAAGTCATAACAACAAGTAGCTTACTTCCCTCTGACTTTACTAACATCATATACCTTAAAAATTCTTTTATAATTACTATCAATACTATTGGAATTATATACGTAAAACTATTTTTTATATAAAATAAATAGTTAGTTTTGGCAAATCCAAATAATATTCCTAATAGATAATAAATTAAAAAATAAGTTAGTAAAAAGACAATTTCTTCAATTATTATATCTTTCGCAAACCTATGTCTATCTTTTTCAAAGCCAAATAAGAACTTAAATAAAAAACATACAAGTAGTAAAAAAGCAATCATACCATAGTCACTTAATATACTTGATACAAAACTATTTAAAATAAGAATAATCATAATAATTATTTCAAATATTAATAATCTTTTATAACCTCTTTTCACTTTCTTATCACTCTTTCAAATAATTTTGTGCAAATATACTAAGAAATTCTAAATTAATAGTATTCCTAGTATAATTACTTAATTAATCAGCTGAACTATAAGTTAACTTTATATCACCAAACTTAACATCAAAGTCACCATCAGCAAGATTATCATTACTCTCATCAGCTTTGTATTCAATCTTAACGACTACTTTTTCAAATGCCTTTTTATCCAAAGCATGGCTTTTTATATCTGATTTAGTAGTAGTTAAATTTTGTAAATCATTATTCTCACCAACACTTATAGATAGTTCAATGCTATCACAAGCTTTTTTAACCAAAGCCTCAGTCGTACCTTCTTTAGCACTACATTCTTTATTTGAACTTCCATCAGTTACATTGTCAAAAGTAATTGTTTTTAAATATGCTTTATAATCCCCTTGATTTGTTACGTAAAACGTATAAGTAACAGAATCCCCTGGATCCTTAAAAGTAGCTTTTAAACCTGTTATTGAAGGTGAAGATGCACTATCATTATTTATGGATGCACTTTGTGCAGTAGCCTGATTTACACCACTTACTTTTCCTTCTACCTCACTTGTTTGTAACGTATCTTCTGAACTAGAAAATAATACTTTAAACCTAGATGCATCTGGGTTTACTTCTGCTGATTGGCTAATTGTTAAAGTACTAGAAAATGCAGCAAAGCCAATTGATAATCCTATTACTCCAATAACCAAAGCAATAATTGCAATAATTTTTGAACTTCTATCTTTTTCCATAATACTACCTCCTTTTCAAAATTATTCCATATAAATCATATCAAAATAATGCCTATTTTACAACATCAATATACTATAAAAATGTCAGGCTTTACATTTTTACGTAATTAGTGTGTGTATATTATGTTTTTTTATTCTTTTTTAATAATATTTACATGATGCTATGCATAATACCAACCATATTTGTAACTCTTTATCCCCATCAATATTAAAGCATTGTAAAAAGAATGTAAAGTTACGTTTCACTCGTAATTTTTTATATTCTTCAAATAAATTAGAGGAATCTTTTCATCTAGAATCTAAAATAATTAAATAACGTACAAAAAAACCACCGTGGTGGTTTTATAATTATGTGATTAAATTATACCTTAATCAAAATTGTCTAAAAAATCATCTATTGTCATAAATTTATCATCTATTTCTTTTAATGATACCTCTTTCTTTGATTTAGATTCTTCTTTAGTAACTGGTTTAGATATTTCATTAACTAATTTTATATCATCTTTAGTTAAATTAGCTACTTCATAAACATTATCTATTTTCTTTTTAGTAATTGAAGAACCAGCGGAATATCTATCCATTATTGGTATTTCAGTAAGTTTAATTTCTTTATCATCATCACCTGCTAATAAAACTATGTTATGTTTAGCATCTCCAATAAATATTTTTATTATTTCCTGTGGATTACTTTTTACTTCTCTTAAAAGTAATAGTCCTCTTTTAGCACGAGATGTTTTTTCAAATTCTGATAACTTAACTCGTTTACCAAGTCCCTTATGAGTAATTATGGTTATATACTCACTATTACCATCAAACACGCAAGCAGATACTACCTCATCTTCTTTTAGGTTTATCGCTTTAACTCCTGCTGTTTTTAAACCAATAGTTGGTATTTCAGATCTATCATACCATAGACCATAACCTTTTTTAGTTGCAATGAATATTTCATTATAAGCACTCATTGAAACATCTATTACCTCATCATTATCCTTTAGTTTTATAAACGTAATTGGCTTAGAATAACGTTGTACAACGAAGTCTGATAAAACTGACTTTTTCGTCATACCATTTTTCGTAAACGTTATTATTTCACGCTCATCAAACTTAGATATAGCCATTGCTTTTATTATTTTTTCATCTTGTGCAATAGGAATTATGTTACTTATGTGCTTACCAAGTTCTTTCCACTTAAGTTCAGGCAAATCATGAACTGGTACATATAAATAATTACCCTTATTAGTAAATAATAAAAGTGTATCAAGGGTATTTTGTTCAAATAACCCAATTACATAGTCATTTTCTTTAACTAAGGTATCCTCGTCTTCTTTAGCAGCGTAAGACTTTTTGGATACTCTTTTTACGTAACCCTCATTTGTCACAACAACGATAACATCTTCTTTTGGTATCATTGCTGTTAAATCTATTTTTATTTCTGTTATTTCGTTTTTAATACTAGTTTTTCTAGGTGTTGCAAACTCTTTTTTTACTTTTCTTAATTCATCCTTCATTACCCTTTTAAGTTCTGATGAATCAGATAAAATAAGTTCGTATTCTTTTATTGCATCTTGTAAGTTTTTCATCTCGTTTTCAACGTCAGTTATGTCTGTGTTTGTTAAACGATATAGTTGTAACATCACGATTGCCGTTGCTTGCTTTTCGGTAAACGAAAACTCTTTTACTAAGTTTTCTATTGCGTCCGTTTTATTTTTAGATGCTCTTATTACCCTTATTACTTCATCTAAAATACTAATAGCCTTAATTAGACCTTCTAAGATATGATATCTTTCTTTAGCATGCTCTAGATCAAACTTAGTTCTTCTTATTAAAACTTCTTTTTTATGTTCGATAAAAGCGTCTATTATTCCAAGGATACCAACTTGTCTTGGTCTTCTTTGAACTATTGCAATCATGTTAAGACTATAAGATATTTGCATGTCTGTATTCTTAAGTAAGTAATTGGTAATTAATTCTACGTTAACGTCTTTTTTAAGTTCAATAACGATTCTAAGTTCTCCGCGAGATGTTTCATCCCTTACTTCTAAAATACCATCTACTTTTTTATCAATTCTAATGTCGTTCATTTTTTTAACAAGACTTGCTTTGTTAACTTCATATGGTATTTCGGTAATAACGATCATTTGTTTATTTTTTTCTTTAATAACTTCATACTTAGACTTAACAATTATTTTACCCCTACCGGTTTCATAAGCATTTTTTATTTCGTTAGAACCTTCTATTACTCCTCCGGTTGGAAAATCAGGACCAGGCATAACTTCTAGGATGGAATCAAGCCTGCAATTTGGTGAATCTATCCTTTTTATGGTAGCGTCAATTACCTCACCTAGGTTATGGGTTGGAATGTTCGTTGCGTAACCTGCTGATATACCAGTTGAACCATTTACTAAAAGGTTTGGAAAACCTGCTGGTAAAACCACTGGTTCTTTTAACGTATCATCATAGTTAGGAGCCATTTCAACGGTGTCTTTAGTAATATCTTCTAATAGCACGTTACTTATTTTAGATAGTCTTGCCTCGGTATAACGCATTGCTGCTGGCCCATCACCATCTATTGAACCATTATTACCATGCATGTCTACGTAAGGAGTTTCCATCTTCCAATCCTGGCTCATTCTTACCATCGCATCATATATTGAAGAATCTCCATGCGGGTGGTAATTACCCATTATTTCTCCTACCGCTTTAGCACTTTTACGGTACTTTTTATCATAGGTGTTACCACTTTTATACATACCATATAATATTCTTCTTTGAACTGGTTTTAACCCATCTCTTACATCGGGTAAAGCACGGTCTAAAATAATTGTTTTACAATACCTACCAAAACGTTCACCCATTATTTCTTCAAGTGAATATTCTTCTATTCTTTGTAATACATCTTTCACAAGTAGCACCTTCTTACTTTAACATTTCATAATTATCTTCCAAAGAAAAATCTACGTTTTCTTCTATCCATTCTTTTCTTGGTTCTACGTTATCACCCATTAAAATTGATACTCTTTTTTCGGCTAAAAAAGCATCCGTTATTTTAACTTTTATTAAGCTTCTTTTTTCTGGATCCATGGTGGTTTCCCATAACTGGGTTGCATCCATTTCTCCCAAACCTTTATACCTTTGCAAATCATCTATTTTATGCTCATTAGTTATCTGTTTTAATTCATCATCAGAATAAGCGTACACCTCATCTTTTTTACCAAAACTTACTTTATATAACGGTGGGTTTGCAATGTATAGCTTACCAGCTTCAATTAAAGGCCTCATGTACCGATAAAAGAAGGTTACTAAAAGAACCTGGATATGACAACCATCATCATCGGCATCGGTCATTATAATGATTTTATCATAGTTGCAATCTTCAATGTGAAAATCAGGACCCACTCCTGCTCCTATGGTGTATATTAAGGTGTTAATCTCAGCGTTTTTATAAGCCTCATCTACACTACACCTTTCGGTGTTTAAAACCTTACCACGAAGTGGTAATATTGCTTGATAACTTCTTTCCCTTCCGGTTTTTGCACTACCTCCTGCTGAGTCTCCCTCAACTATAAATAATTCGTTTTTAGTTGGGTCTTTTTTAGTAGCAGGAGCAAGCTTATCTGATATGTTCTTTTCTTTTGAGTTTTTAGTTTTTCCCTTACGGGCTTCTTCTCTTGCTTTTCTTGCGGCTTCCCTTGCGGCTTTTCCTTTTAAAGCCTTATTTATAATATCGGTTGCAATAGCTTTATTTTCTTCTAAGAAATATTGAATTTTCTCATACACGATTTGTTCAACCACCGTTTTTGCAAGAGGCGTGCCAAGTTTCCCCTTAGTTTGACCCTCAAATTGTAATAAATCTTCTGGCACTTTTAAAGATAGAATAACGGTTAAACCTTCCCTTACGTCTGAACCCTCGAAATTCTTGTCCTTAGCTTTTAGGTATCCGTTATTTTTAGCATAATCATTAAAAGCCTTAGTTAATGCACTTTTAAGTCCTACTTCGTGGGAACCCCCATCACTTGTTTTTACGTTATTAACAAATGATACGACGTTTTCGTTATAGGAATCAGTATACTGAAAAGCACATTCTACTTCTATTTTATTTTTAACGCCATCAAAACCAACCACGTTATGAATCGTTTTTTTGCCTTCGTTTAGGTACGTTACAAATTCTTCAAGTCCCTTTTCGTAGTGGTAAGAAGCTTCTTTTTCATCTTCTTCATCAATTACGTCAATGGTAAGCCCTTTAATTAAAAAGGCTGATTCTTGCATTCTTTCACATATCGTGGTGAAAGAAAAAGTAGTCGCTGAAAAAATACTATCATCTGGCATAAATCTTACCGTTGTACCAGTTCTGTTAGTTGTTCCTACCTTTTTTAAAGGTTCATCTAAGTGTCCACCATCTTTAAATGATATTTCATACTTACCACCATCACGGTTAATACTTACCCTCATCCATTTAGATAGTGCGTTAACAACCGATGCTCCAACTCCGTGTAAACCTCCAGATACTTTGTATCCACCTTCCTGGAACTTGCCTCCAGCATGTAAAACAGTATAAATAACCTCAGGAGTTGATTTACCTGATTCATGAAGACCTACTGGTACACCACGACCTTCATCTGAAACTGATACAGAACCATCCTTATGGATGATTACCTTCAAATGGTTTCCGTAACCATTAATAGCTTCATCAATACCATTATCAACTATTTCCCAAACCAAATGATGTAAACCTCTTTTGTCGGTAGAACCTATGTACATACCAGGCCTTTTTCTTACCGCCTCTAAACCCTCTAGTATTTTAATTGATGATTCATCATATTTTGGCATTTAAATCAGCTCCTTATTATTTTCTAACCTATAAAGCATTATAACATAACAACTTAAAAAAGTGCAAAATTCTTGACACTTTTTTACGTATACTTAGTATTATCCAACTTATTAATTTACCTTATTTAACTTATAAGTTGTTATAAAAATATCTAAATTACTTACGTACTCTAACATTAATTTGTTATTTTTTTTCGATATTATTATTCCAATTGTATTATTATGATTATACTCTTTTAAGGTTTTATCCGTTAATTTCATATAATTAAGTGTTTGACCAATATCTTTTGCACTTACCTCATGAGTTTTTAATTCTATTACTATAAATCTGTTTAGTTTATAATTAAATAATAACAAATCAACGTAAAAATTCTTGTTATTATACGTTATTTTATATTCACTACCTACAAACGTAAAACCAGTTCCTAATTGTAAAAATACTTGTTCTAACTCTTTTAAAATATACTTTTTTAATGCTTTTTCGCTTAATTTTTCTTCTTCATATACATTTATTATTATTGGATCAAGAAGCATATCATTTATTCTTAATATGTTATTAGAAGAGTTATCAATTACTAATTTTATATTCTTTTTATCTGCGTATTTTAATCTATTAAATGAATCTTTTTTTATTTCGTTTATTAAACCTCTTACTGACAAATTATTTTCTATACATCTATTTATATAATAATTTCTTTCATTTTCATCATCAAACTTTAACAAATACTTATAATGAGACCAAGTTAAATTTAATTGTTGCCACGGTGTAGCAACTTTTTTAAATAATACGTAAAATTTTCTCATTCTTGTTAAATTAGTATAATCATAAGAAGTTCCATATTCCTTAGATAATTTTACTGACCAATCCTTAATTAAATTATCACCATATTTAGCCCTTTTTTCTCCACCCTGGGCCTTTATAAGTAATTTCCCTATTTCATAATAAGTTTTTAAAGTATCATTATTTTCTTCTAAGTTTCTTACTTTGGTATTAATTTCTTTTATTTCTATTAGGTTTTTTATTTCGTTATAGTAGTCCATATAATAATTCCTTTCTTTTAAGTTGTTATTATATAAACTTTATTTAACATAAATGTCGAAATAAAAAAAGCAATAAACTATTGCACTTTGTTCATTGCTTTCATTACTTGATTAACTTGTTTTTGACTAGGTGTTCTTCCCATTTGTTGCATCATTACCCTTATCATCTTTTCATTTATCGGTGGATTTTTCTTTAGGTATTTTTTCATGAACGTTTTAGCAACTAAAAATCCTATTACAAGACCAAATACAAGGCCAATTACGCACCATAAAATATTTCCCCACATTTATATTACCTTCCTTCCTTCTTTAATTTTACTATTATTTTATGTTTTATACAAGACTTTTCGTTGATACTTTACTAAGCCAAAAATAATCTTTGTTAATAAAATCACAAACAAAAACGTTACTTTCCTTTTGTAATATTTTAAAGAATTCAGTTATATTTTTATTTGTTTTAACCTTAATATAAGTATTATAAACCGTAAGCTTAGTTTTTTCTATTCCGTTATCTAGTATATGCTTATTAAGAGTTTTATAGTAGTTACTATCATAAGAATACTTCCTATATATTTCACTATTAATTTCCGTTTTATTAAAGGCTACCGCCATTTGCTCAAACAACCTATATGATATTATGAAATCATTTTTACTAGATAAGGATATTTGCTCTAGCATTTTGTATAAATAGTAAGTCTTATTATAGTATAGTTTTGAAAAAGAATCATTAATCTTAAATAAATAATATACCCTCATAATTAAAAACACCTCTTTTATAGAATATTACTAGTTCTATAAAAAAGATGTCGAAACATGGTTTTACGCACTTATTTAAGCAACTTTTCAATTCTTTTATAAATCGTATCATCATCCAGCTTTAATTTTTCTAAAACATCATTTGGTTTTCCAGAATAACCAAACTCATCAATTCCCATTATGTATTTATCATTATAAACGTACTTATGCCAGCCAAACTTAGATGCTCTTTCGATTACAAAAGTTTTATAACCAATTGGAAGTATTTCTTCTTGGTAAGACCGAGGTTGTTCGTCAAAAAGCCTTACACAAGGCATAGAAATAACCCTAATTTCCATTCCTTTAAGGGATAATTTTTCAGCTATATCAACCGCAAGGGATACTTCCGTTCCGGTTGCTATTATAATGGCAAATAGTTTCTTTTTTTCTTTTCTTACTATGTAAGCTCCTTTTTTTACGCTAATAGGATCCGTGGTACTTAAGTTTTTACACCTACCACGAGCAACTACTAGAGAAGATGGTTTATCGTTATTTAATATTGTCTGCCAACAACCAATTAACTCGTTTGCATCACAAGGTCTATAAACGTAATGATTAGGAATACTTCTTAGCATCGCAAGTTGTTCTACTGGTTCATGCGTTGGACCATCTTCACCTACCATAACCGAATCGTGAGTAAATATAAAAGTACTAGGTAAATTCATTAAACTAGCCATCCTAATGGAAGGTTTTAAATAATCAGAAAATGATAAAAAAGTAGCACAAAAAGGTCTTAAACCAGATAATGCCATACCATTAATGAAGGCTCCCATAGCGTGTTCTCTTACGCCAAACCAAATGTTTTTAGCTCCATAATCTTCAGCACTAAAGTCATTAAAATTATTTAAATACGTCCTAGTACTTGAAGAAACATCAGCGCTACCCCCTAAAAACGCCGGAAAATTATCGGCGATAACATTAATTACTTTTTGATTTATGTTTCTTAGCTCATCATCGTCAAAAATAGTATCTTTAAATAATCTTGTAACGTCATACCTTTTATCTTGATTTAGGGATTCTAAAAACCTTTTTGTTTCTTCATCACAAGAATTAACGTAGGCATTATACTTAGTTTCCCATTTTTTCTTATCATGGTTTACCCGTATTTTAATAAAGGTAGCCATCTCTTTTCTTAAAGTGGTTATGTTCTTAAACAAGTCGGTATCTATTTTTAGTTTATCCTTTAATTGCCTTATGTCCTCTTTGGTAAGAACGCTACCATGTACTTTATTTGTACCTTCTAACAAAGAACCCTTACCAATGGTGGTTTTAATTTCTATGAATGACGGTTTATCTACGATTCTTTTAGCTTTACTTATCGCCATGTCAATTAGTAAGTGATTTTCACCGTCTAAAACAACGTCAGTATGCCAGCCCATGGCTTCAAACCTTCTTAAAACGTCTTCGTTAAAACTTTTTTTGGCATCACCATCTAAAGTTACGTTGTTAGCATCATATAAAACTATTAGGTTGCCAAGTTTTAGAGTTCCCGCCAAAGAGCAAGCTTCATAGCTTATACCCTCCATTAAGTCACCTTCACTACATAACACGTAAGTTTTATAATCAATTAATCCATCAAATTTGGTTTTTAAGAATTTTTGTGAAGCAGCCATACCAGCCGCAAGCGCTACGCCCTGTCCTAATGGCCCGGTAGAAGCATCAACGCCAGGGGTTACAAAAACTTCTGGATGACCTGGGGTTTTAGAACCTATTTGTCTAAACTCCTTAAGGTCTTTTATACTTATATCAAAACCAGACATATAAAGCGTTGCGTATAAAAGCGCGGAACCATGTCCAGCGGACATTACGAACCTATCTCTGTTTATCCATTTATCATCTAATGGATCTACGTTCAAATGCTTTGAATACAAAGTATATAAAATTGGAGCCGCACCAAGGGCTATCCCAGGGTGTCCGCTTTTAGCCTTTGAAATTTGCGCTATTGATAGTGCTTTTATGGCACTTATAATTTTCTCATCATTCATTTAAACCCTTCCTATCCTTATAACGTATATTATAAGATAAAAAAGGATTTTTATCAATCAAATACTAAGTATTTATAACGACGTTTTTTTCGGTTGAAACCTGCTTAACATCACCTGGTTTTTCATATCCTACAATCCATATTGCGTTTATTATCGTTAAAACAACATAAATTAGCAACACTCCCTTATAATCTTTTAATAACTTCATTATGACCACTTCCTTTTACTTTAACTCTTTACGTTTAAATCTTATCACGAACAAATGTATGTGTCAATAGAAAATAAGAACATTTGTTTGACAATGTAAAGTAATTGTGTTATTATATTAACGTAGTAAAAAGGAGGAGTTATGGATAAATTAACAAACAGGCAAAAAGACGTATTAGATTACATTAAAAGTTACGTTGCTAACCATGGATATCCACCTGCCGTAAGGGAAATCGGTAGCGCCTTAGGACTTAATTCACCCGCTACCATTCAATCCCACATAACGGCTTTAGAAGCAAAAGGATACATTAAAAAAACAAACTCGAAGTATCGTTCTTTGGAAATAATTGGTAACAATGAGTACTTAAACGATAACGTTGTAGAAGTTCCGTTATTAGGTAAAATAACCGCTGGTTCACCAATTGAAGCAATCGAAACACCAAATGAGTTTTTTAGCCTTCCAGCTTATTTAATTCCTAATAAAGAAGAAGTGTTTACCTTAAAGGTAAGCGGAGAAAGTATGATTAACGCTGGTATACTTGACGGAGACATAGTAATAGTTCAAAGGCAAAGCGTTGCAAAAAACAAAGACATCGTAGTTGCGATGACGGATGAAAACGAAGTTACGCTAAAAACGTTTTATAAAGAAGCTACGCACGTTAGACTACAACCAGAAAATGATACCATGGCACCAATTATATTACCTAATTGCACAATACTAGGTAAAGCTATTGGATTATATAGAAAATTTTAGCAATTAATAAAAAAGAGAAACTAAACGTTTCTTTTTTTTAGTTTCTCAATCTATATAAAAACGCCTTATCATGCATCAGCGTTCTACCATAATATATGGTTAACAAACCAGTTTGTTAACCATATTTAGCCTAAATACAACATTAAAAAACATAATTTATTTTGGCCATTAACATCGCTATATTTTTAATATACCCATTATTTAAAATTTATACTAATTTATATTTTTTAACTTCTATGGTGCATACGTTCTTATTTTAAGTTTATGGTTTAACCTTAACATTATGCTACCATTTAAATCCGTTCTATAAATTTTTGATTTTGATAGTATGTCTAAAACGGATTGTTTTGGATGATTATACCTATTATTCTTACCCACTGAAATTACCGAGTATTTCGTATTAATTTGATTAATAAATTCCTTAGAGGAACTTGTGTCCGATCCGTGGTGCGCAACCTTTAGAAAATCTATGTTATTTAGGTTATATTTTTTTAATATATCTTTTTCTTTTGTTTTTCCAGCATCACCCATAAATAAAAACTTATAGTTATTATAATCAAAATAAATTACGTTACTATTATCGTTTTCATTATCATACCTTTTGGTATTTAAAAAATACAGTTTAAAGTTATTAATGTTTAAATCCTTAACGTTTTTATAATACTTTATGTTTTTTTCTTCTAACTTTTTAATTAATCTTTTCTCTAACTCGTTATAATCGTCATTATTAAATATCACTTCTTCTACTTTAAAATTATTTATTAAATCAATTGAATCCGCCATGTGATCATAATCTCCATGACTTAAAATTACCATTTTTAGCTTACTTATTCCCCTGGAGTTAAGGTATGGTATGGTCTTATTATTAACTATGGCACCTTCATTTTTATAAACTCCGCCAGTATCTATTAAAAACGCCTTACCAGAAGGTAATATAAAAACTATGCTATCTCCTTGCCCTACGTCTAAAAACGTAATTTCAGGACTACTAATAAAAAACCTTGAATTAACGTTTATAATCAAAATAATTAAGAAAAAGATGATGAATTTTTTATTCTTCTTAATGGATAAAAATAAAAATACGTAATATAAAATAATAATTATTATGTTTGGTTTTGATACTATAAACGTTAATAGCTTTATTTTATAAAGGTTTAACACCAACCACTCTAAAATGTTTGTAAGATAATAATACGCTTCATCAAAAATAGGAAAAATAAAAGTAGCCATGGCTAAAGGAAAGTATAAAAACGAAATAAGTGGTACAAAAATAACGTTATATATTACGGATAATAAGTTTATTTTAAAAAACGAGAAAGCTAAAATTGGAATGGAAGCTAAAAAACAAATAACAGACATAAAAAAAGTTTTTTTAACATAATTTTTTTGAGTAAGTAAACTACTAGATAAAATTATAAAAAACGTAATAACAATAGAAAAAATAAAACCAACGTTATAAATTAAGTAAGGATTTAAAAAAACAAGGGCGCAAAAAGTAAGTACGATTAACGTTTCATTTTTAATACCAAATTTAAATCTTTTATTAATCGATGATAAAAAAAGAAACATAATAACCCTTAATAAAGACTCCGAAAAGTTAGTTAGAAAAAGAAAAAATAAAAGAAATAAAAATATTATTAAATTTTTATACTTAAATTTTTTTAAAATTTTATTTACGATAAAAAGAAAAATACCAACGTGCATTCCAGAAATTGCAAAAAGATGACTAATTCCAATTTCCCTATATGCCTGTTTTACTTTTTCGTTTAAACCTGATGTATCACCCAAAATAAAAGTTTTTACGTATTTTTCTGATTTAAAAGAAGAAGCTTTCTTTATCATTATGTTTTTTACCTTATAAAAAACGTTGGTATTTTTCTTAATAACCTTAATTTTAGCGTTACTACTTATCATTTTTATTTTCTTAGATAATAAATACTTACGGTAATTAAACAAATTAGGGACCGTATTATTATTAGGTTGCGTGAAAGTACCTTTTACGTTAACTACGTCCCCTAAGTTATAATTAACCTTTTTATATAAAGTAACACGGTACTTCCTATTAATATCTATAACTGATTTATTCTCGTTTATTACTAAGTTAGTTATTTTACCAGTTAAATTTTTATCCGTCTTTTTATAAGTATTATCATCTAACGCAAGGCTTATAAAAACCCTAACGGACACCATAATAAATATTACGAGAAATATTTTTTTACCCATTATAAAATAACGTTATCTTTTATTTTTTCATAAAGGGCATCACCAATTCCTGATACGTTTTTAACATCTTCTATACTTTTAAACGCACCATTTTCTTCTCGGTAAGTAATTATAGCCTTGGCCTTGGATTCTCCGATACCAGGAAGAGTCATTAGTTCATCTTTACTTGCGGTGTTAATTGATACCTTATCACTTGTTTTTTCAGCTTTGTTATTATTATCAGCCTTAGATTCTTTTATACATGCGTCGTTATGGGTATCAGGGCACTCACATTCAAATGAAGCACAAACGATTTCCTTACTATTTTCATTACTGTTTTTATAGTTATATATTTCTTCTTTAGTATAAACAACTATGTACATTTCATCAGTAAGTTTTTTACTTAAGTTAAGATTTATTGTGTCTGCTTTATCAGATAAACCACCCGCTAAATTAATCGCGTCAATCACCCTTTTTCCTTCGTCAACTTCATAAACCCCAGGAGCGTTTACCGCACCTTTAACATCAACGAATAAGGTCGTGCTTTCTTTTTTATCCTCCTTAACTAAAGATAACTTTTTCGCGGTTTGGGTTGAAATGTTATTACTTTTTTCATGGTAAAAAAAGCTTACCGAAAAAACAACTAAAACCGATAAAGCACAAACTAGATACTTCCAATTTCTTCGTATAAAAACAATCATTTTTTTCCTCCTTTCACTTTAATTATTAAACAAAAGTTTTAAAAACCCTCTTTTAAAAATAAAAAAAATTAACTTTTTTGTTAATTTTTTTTGTTTATCTAACCAAATGCTTTTGTTCAAACGTTTTATTTTCAACCGATACCCTTTGAACAAAGCCTAAGCATATTAGTAAATTAATCATAAATGAGCCTCCGTACGAGTAAAACGGAAGTGGAACTCCAGTAAGTGGTATTATACCTAATACTCCTCCTAAATTAATCATAACGTGAAGGGCGATTAGCGTAGCAACACCATAACATATTATTGTTCCTTGTAAATTATATGACTTTCTACCTATTAAAATTATTCTCCAAATCATTATAAAGTACACTAAAATTATAGCAACACCAACAATAAGGCCCATTTCTTCTATTATTATTGCAAAGATAAAGTCCGTGTGAGCTTCTGGTAAATACAGATATTTTTGCTTACTATTACCATAGCCACTACCAAGTAATCCACCACTATTTATCGCTATATAACCATTACACACCTGATAACCAGTTTCCTGTCGGTACCTAGTGCATGGGTCTTTATAGTTAAACCTACTAATTTGGCTGCTAGTTAATCCTTTGCCAGTTACAAGCATTAAAAGCGCTAAAATAAGAACCGAAATAATGGTAAAAGTTGCCATTATAAACTTAGTTTTATTATCATACGGAACAATCAAAAATATAACCATGGTTATTCCAATTAGTATCATCATGGTACCAAAATCAGGTTGCTTAAAAACTAATAATACAAATACAAAAGGAACTATGAAAGGTACTAGTTTAGCAACGTTACTAACGTATTTAATCTTCATCATTTTCTCAAACGTCAAAGCGAAAAATAAAATTAAAACGGTTTTTGCAAATTCACTAGGCTGAATACCAAATCCACCGATAAATAGCCAACCGCTTACTCCGTTCATAACCTTCTCGTTTATAAGAACGTAGACCAAGGCCCCAGCAACTCCAAAAATCGCTAAATATACTAAGGACTTCCACTTTTTAATCGGAGTTTTAATAAGCACTAAAAAGCAAGATAACCCTATGATAATAAAGAAAAGCTGTCTTTTAAAATAAAAGTAACTATCTGCTTTAGACATGTAAGCTTTTAAAGAAGAGGCACTACCTACCATCATTAAACCAAAAACGAGACTTATAACCATTAGTATTAATAATGGTTTATCTATTTTGCTAAAAGTTTTCTTCATGTTATCACCTATCATAAATATAATATCATATTTTTTATTTTTTTTATATATAGGTATTTGGTATAACACTTTATTTACGTTTAGAGTAAACTATAGTAGATAACATCAAAGGAGGGATACTAATTATGTATTACTATGGTTACCAAGGTGGCTACGGATATAACTCTCCATGCTGTGGTGGCGTTAACGTATATCCATACTATGGCCAAAATCAAGGGGGAACAGGATATGGAGCAGCTATTATCTTAGTACTATTTATATTATTAGTTATAGTAATTGGAGCTAGATGGTTAGGAAATAACTAGGAAAGTTTTACTTTCCTTTTTTTTTATGATAGAATACTCTTGTTTAGAGGTGGCGTTATGTTTAAAAAACTTAAAATATTAGATGAAAAAGATAAAAGATTAAGAATGATAAGTAAAGAAGTTACTTTTCCACTAGAAGACGATGAAAAACAAATTATAAAAAATGCCATGGAAAACCTAAGACTTAGTCAAATTGAAAAATATGCTAAAAAGTATAATTTAAGGGCTGGATGGGGTTTATCAGCAATTCAAATTGGAATTCCAAAAAGATGGTTTGTTATCGTTGATGAACAAGAAGACGGTAGCTTTAAGGAATACTTCTTTGCAAACCCAAAGATAATAAGTAACAGCGCCGAAAAAATTTACGTTGAGCAAGGAGAAGGATGCCTTAGTGTTAACCGTGAGGTAGTTGGTATAATCCCTAGGTACGCTAGGGTAACAATTGAGGCTTATGACTTAAACGGAAATAAGTTTCAAATGAGATTAAGAGAAGATTTAGCGGTGTGCGTTCAGCATGAAATAGATCACTTACAAGGCATTTTATTCGTTGACCGAATTGATAAGAAAAATCCGTTTAAAGACGCCGAAAAATATAGGGCAATTTAAAAGAAACTAAGTTAAATTAGTTTCTTTTTTTAATATTTAATTATTACCTTTCGCTTTCATCTTCTTTTATGTCCTTTAATTTAACGCTAACTAACTTAGATACACCAGATTCCTGCATGGTTACACCATATAAAACATCCGCATACTCCATGGTTTTTTTCTTATGGGTAATAACGATAAACTGGGTTTTACCTTTAAATTCACTTAAAAACTTACCAAAATTATCAACGTTAACCTCATCTAAGGCTGCCTCCACCTCATCTAAAATACAAAATGGAACTGGCCTTGTTTGTAATATCGCAAATAAAAGAGATATCGCGGTTAGAGTTTTTTCTCCCCCAGAAAGTAAGGATATGTGTTTAAGCGTTTTACCAGGAGGTAATGCCTTTATGTCAATTCCCGTTTCCAAAACGTTTGATGGATCGGTAAGTCTAAGTTCTGCGTCTCCTCCAGAAAATAACTTCTTAAATACTTCTTTAAATTTTACTTTAACGTGCTCAAAGGATTCTAAAAATTTTTCCTTCATTATACCATCTAGTTCTTTTATTATTTTCAAAATGGTATCTTCTGCCTTCATTAAATCTTGTCTTTGAGAAACCAAAAAGTCATATCTTTTCGATACCCTATCGTATTCTTCTATTGCCCCTACGTTTACATCGCCTAGTTTTTTAATTTCTAGTTTACACTTATCAACAATATTCCTTGCCTTTTTTTCATCCATTTCAAGGAAGTAATTATTTTTTGCCTTTTCAAAGGTCATACCATAATCTTCAGTTAAAGTAGAAAGCAAATTATCTAATTTTACGTCCGCACGATTAACTTTTATTTCAAGTTCTTTTAATTCCTGCTGTTTTTTATAAAATTCTTGGTTATTAACCTTATTTTCTTTTTCCATCGTAGTAATGGTTTGTTTATAATCATCGATTTCACTTTTTAAAGCTTCCATCGATAGGGATAAAGTCTTCTTTTCCTTTTCCTTTTGGTAGTAATCTTCTACTATTTGTTCTTCTTCTTTACTTAAGGTACCGTTAATTAACCCATTTATGTTACTTACCTCATCCTTTAACTTTTGTAGTTCTTCTTCAAATAAGGTTTGTCTTTCCTTTTCATACCTTAAGGATATTTCTAAATTCGTTTTTTCTTCAATTAGTTCGTTTCTTTGCTCAGTTATAGCCTTATACTTATTATCACCAATATTTATTTCTTCTTCTAAGGCCGCCCTTTTAGATTCTAACTGTTTAAGTAAGTTTTCGTTATCCAAAAGTTCATGTTTTTGCGTTATTATGTTTGATTGATTTTTTTGAGTTCCACCAGTTAAAGAACCACCAACGTGTAACAACTCACCATCTAAAGTAACGATTTTATATTTATAATTTATCTTTCTTGCAATATTTCCTGCTACGTCTATATCACTTACAACTATCGTGGTTCCAAGCTGATTTTTAATAACGTTATTATATAACGATTGGTATTCAACTAAATCAGAGGCGATACCCACAAAACCATTTTCTTGCCTTAAAAGCCTATAAGTTACGTTATCTACTTCTTTTGCTTTAATTATGTTAAGTGGAAAAAAAGTTGCCCTTCCGTATTTATTTACCTTCAAAAAATTAATCGCTTCTTTAGCCGCAAACTCATCATCGGTTACAACGTAATTTACCGCTGCCATTAACGCGGTGGATACCGCAACGGAATATTCCTTTTTTGTTTCTATTAAATTACCAATAGCACCATGAATTCCAGCTAGTTTAGGATTATCTAGTACACTTTTAACCGCGTATGGTAAACCAGAACCATTTTCAATGGTATCTTTTAGCATTTCTATTTTATATTTAGTTTCGTTTTCCATCCGGTTTTGCTCGGTTAAACGCTTTTCATTATCATCATGTAACTTCTTTACCCTAAAAAATTCTTCTTCCTTAGCGTTTAGTTTTAACGTAGCGTCACTTATTTTCTTATTTAGTATTTCAATCGTATTTTTAACCCCAAAAATCTCATTTTCTTTTCTTAAAATAGATTCTTTTATATTAACTACGTTATCATGAATCTTAGTATCATTGGCGTTATACTTTTGTCTTTCAACGATAAGATTCTTTTTTCCTAAAAGCTCTTGCGTATCTTTAACGACCTTGGTTAAGGCACTTTGCATACCATATAATTCTTCTTCCTTTTTGGTTTGCATAAGCTTTAGTTCTTCTATTTTAGATAAATCAACGTTACTATTTTTTTCTAACTTAATGATTTCTTCGCTTAGCTTTTTTACCAAGAGTTTATTACTTTGGTAATCTCTATTTATTTCGTCTACTTCACTTACGATTAAAGAAACTTCTATATCATCTAACTTCTTTTTATTTTCTAAGTATTTTTTAGCATCCATACTTTGTTTTTTTAATGGTTCTATGCTGGATTCTAACTCTAGGATTATGTCGTTTATCCTAGCCATGTTATCATGGGTTCTATCTAATTTCCTTAACGCCTCGTCTTTTCTTTTTTTATATTTAAGGGTTCCAGCGGCAGCCTCAAAAATTATTCTTCTTTCTTCCGGTTTATTTGATAAAATTGCTCCTATGTCACCTTGAGAAATAATGTTAAAAGATTCTTTTGAAACCCCAGTATCAACGAATAAGTCTTGTACGTCTTTAAGTCTTACCTTCTCATTGTTTAAGTAATATTCGTTTTCCCCAGTTTTATATATGCACCTTTTTACGCTAACTTCAGTATAATCAGTTGGTAAATACTTATCACTATTATCAAAAATAAGGGTAACACTAGCACTTGATGCTGGTCTTCTTGACTTACTTCCAGAAAATATTACGTCACTCATGGCTCCTTCACCACGAAGCTGCTTAACTGATTGTTCTCCTAAAACCCATCTTACGGCATCAACTATGTTACTTTTACCACTACCATTAGGTCCTACAACACCAGATATACCAGGAGTTAAATCTAGTTTTATTTTTTCCGCAAAAGATTTAAATCCCACCGTTTTAATTTCTTTTAAATACATAAATTCACTTCCTAACTAACCTTAGCCTGCTTATCAAGGGCATGTTTAGCGGCCTGTTGTTCAGCTTCTTTTTTTGACTTTGCAACCCCAGTTGCAAGAATTATTCCCCCAACTAAAACGTTTACCGTAAAGGTCCTATCATGTGATGGCCCTTCTTCTTTTATTACTTCATAACTAACTGATTTTTTTGTCGTTTGAACCATTTCTTGTAGTTCTGACTTATAATCCATAAAAAACGTTTCAGGCTTTTCTTTTATGAACGGGATAACTATTTCATATACTATTTGTCTTGCCTTTTTATAACCTTGATCTAGGTATACCGCTCCTAAAAAAGATTCAAACATATCCGCAAGGGTTGCTTTTCGGTACCTACCACCTGATGCTTCTTCACCTTTTCCTACCTTAACGTACTTTGGAAAATTTAAAAGTAAAGCATACTCATATAAAGCGTTTTCACACACATACATTGATCTTATCTTAGTCATCTTACCTTCTTCATAGTCGGTTTCATTATAAAGGTAATCACTCATTATTAAATCAAGAACTTTATCTCCCAAAAACTCTAGTCTTTGGTAGTCTTCCTTTAGGTCATGTTCATTACAATATGATGAGTGTGAAAAGGCTGTATCATAAATATGCATATTATTAGTTTTAATGTTAAACTTATCAAGTAATTCCATATCTATCACCCATCCAATTATAACAAAAAAACCGAATTTAATCTATAATTAGAGGTATTTTTTAAGTTATTAATAAAAATTAAAAAAGAAATTATAAACCTAAATTCATAATTTCTTCTTTATGTTTTTAAACTAGTCACATTTTTGCATACTTTGTAATATTATTTGTAACTTAGAAAATCTTTTTTCAACCTTACCAGTAATTTTATAAACTCCTGGTATAACGATGTTAAAGTAATTTTTATAAACCCGCGGAAACATAACTAATTCAATCATTCCGTATGAATCACTAGCACTTATAAACATCATTTTTTCCTTGTCCTTCGTATTTATTTCACTTTTTCTTTCAAAGTATAAAACCATGGTAATATTTTTATCAAAATAGTCACCTAGCTTATTAGTTGTTATGCTATTTTCTAACGTATACTTACTAGTTGGATGATTACTTATATAAAACCCATAAAGTGCTAATTCCTGCTTCGTTAATTCTTCTAAGTCGTATTCTTCACATAAATTAAGTTCAGGTTTAACAACTAAGTTCTCGTCTAAATCTTCACAAAGTTCCGCATAATTAATAAAGTCATCTAAGTTTGAAACTAACGTTTTTCTCGTGCAACCAAAAAGGTCTAACGCACCGGATAAAATTATGTTTTTAATAACTTCTTTTCCGATTTTATAGTTTCTTTTAACGAAGTTAGCATAAGAAGTATACTCACCATTTTTTTCTCTTTCTTGCATTATTTGTCTACACGTTAAGGTCCCAACTTTCTTTATCATTGATAACGGATAAACTAAATTACCACCTTCTATTTCATAATTACATGATGCGTTATTAATCGTAGGTTTAACTATGTTTATACCAAGTTTCTTACACTCATTTAAAGTGGTTTTGGTTTTAGTAGAAACAGAAACAGAATTATTTAATATTTCACACATGAACTCTAGTGGGTAATGAGCCTTTAAATAAGCGAGTTTATAACCAATTATAGCGTAACAAACGGAATGAGCCTTATTAAAACCATAGTTAGCAAACTTAAGGATTAGTTCATAAACTTCCTTAGCCTCTTTTTCGTCATAACCATTTTTTATGCTGCCCTTTATAAAATCTTCTTTTTTTGATAATAAAACTTCCTGTTTTTTCTTACTCATTGCCCTTCTTAACACATCGGCTTCTGCGTAAGAAAACCCAGCCATCTTACTTGCAATTTGCATTATTTGTTCTTGATAAACGATTATTCCGTAAGTAGGCTCTAATATTTCTTTTAAATCATCATTAACGTACGTTATTTTTTCCTTACCATGCTTTCTTGCAACGTAATGAGGAATATTATCAATCGGGCCCGGTCTAAAAAGTGCTACCGCGGCGATTAAATCATTTATGTTATTTGGTTTTAACTCTGATACGAAACTTCTCATTCCTTGGGACTCAAATTGAAAGATACCATTTACGTTACCTTCTTTAAATAACTCATAAGTTTTTTTATCATCAAGCGGAATCTCATTAAATTTAACATCACCAATTCGCCTTGTTACCTTATCTATTATGCTTAAATTCTTAAGCCCTAAAAAATCCATCTTTAAAAGGCCTAAACTTTCTATGTAATTCATCGTATAACCACAAATATAATTACCATCGGAGTTAAGCGTTAACGGAACATAATTACTTAAGTCCTTATTAGATATTATGATTCCAGCGGCATGAATGGAAGTATGCCTTTTAAGGCCCTCTAAGTGTAGTGCAATATCATATATTTTACCTAATAATTTATCTTCTTTTATTAATTTTTTAACGGTTGGATTTAAAAGTTGTTCCTGCAAGTTTTTTTTATCATCAAAATTACTTAAAAAATTATCAACCTTAAAAACAGGAACCTCAAATATCCTTGATAAATCTCTTATTACTTGCTTTGCAAGTAGGTTTGAGAAAGTAATTATGTAACATACTTTTGATGTTCCGTATTTTTTTACTACGTAATTGATTACTAATTCTCTTTTATCAGCGTCAAAATCAATGTCAATATCGGGCATCGTTACCCTTTGTGGATTTAAAAACCTTTCAAATAGTAAATCATAACGAAGTGGATCAACATCAGTAATTCCAAGGGAATAAGAAACCAAACTAGATGCCGCAGACCCCCTTCCTGGGCCTACTAAAATTCCATTTTTTTTAGCATATTTTACGTAATCCCAAACAACTAAAAAATAATTACAAAAACCCATTTTTGATATTACGTTAAGTTCGTATTTAAGCCTTTTAGCATAATTAGGTAAAAGGTTACCATTAAGCCTTTTTTTAAGACCATAAACACATAAATCAGTTAAATACTTTTCTTCGTCAAAACCATCTTCATTATTGTAAACTGGTAGCAAATCATTTCTTTTTGGGATCTCTACGTTACATAAGTTTGAAAAATAAATGGTATCTTTTTTTATTTGGGCATTTGTTTGATCATCAAAAGTAACATCTTTATTAGAAGTATAATTAACTTCTTTTATTTTATATAAATAAGGTAAATATTCTTCATCTTTTTTTGATAATGTCATGACTTTTTTTATGTATACCTTATTACCATTTATTTTATTTATCTCATCAAAGTTAGAATAACCGGTAAAATACTCGTTTAAATTACTAACAAAACCCTCTGCTTTTTTTATGTATTCAAAAGGAATAACAACGTTTAAATCACCTAAATATTCATAAGTTTTTTCCTCGGTTAATTCACCCTTATTTTTAAGGGTGTCTATCTTACATAACGCTTGGTATCCTTCGTAATTTTTAGCATACAATAAAACTGGAAAATCAAAGTTTAGTTCCAAACCAATAATTGGTTTAATGTTATTTTTTTTACACTTAGTATAAAACTCCATTGCTCCAAACAAATTATCATCACATATCGCACAAGAAGTAATGTTAAGAGAAATTAGTTTATCAATTAAATCATCTATTTTTATAAGACTAGATAATAAAGAATAATCAGTCTTTACCCAAAGTGGTACGTAATTCATAAAATAACCTCTCTTTCTAATAATATTTTACTACAAATGATAATTTTTTCATATTTTAATTTGACTAATTAGTAATTATATGGTAAAGTTATTAGGCAAACACGTATTTAAGGAGGAATTAAATATGGCTAAGAAAGTATCTACTAGAAAAGGATTACACGGAAATAATCGTTCACATGCTTTAAACGCAACTAAAAAAGTACAAAAAGTAAACATGCAAAAAGTAACGGTTGATGGAAAGACCGTTATAATGAGCGCTAGAGAAGCTAAAAAGCAAAAGAAAGCAGCATAGCAAAAAACACTTAAAATTATTTTTTAAGTGTTTTTATTTTATTTACAATTACCATCTAATCCATACCAATACCCATCAAATTCATAACCATTATAATTGACTTCATATTTATTTTGATTTTCTGATGAGTAATTCCCCTTACAAACAACTTGACTAAGTCCTTGTCCTTGCGTTAACAAATCATTTTTTCCAGTTTCTGGATTAGTTGCATCTTTTTCTAAGTATTCGCTTAAATCAGAAATTGTAGCTGATGTTTTATCACCATTAACAGCAAAATAAGCTTCTGCTATTTGAACAATTTCTTTTGCTGCGATATATTTAGCTTTAGCTCTAGAATCATTTATGTTCTTTATTACGCTTGAGGTTGCAATAACAAGTATTATAGAAAGCACTACTATTACCGCTAATAACTCGATTAAAGTAAATCCATTTTTTCTTTCCATATTATCACCTATCATCATAATATCATTATGATGATTCTTAGTCAATTTTATACTTACTAAAAAAAGAAACTTTTACGTTTCTTTACTTTTAATATATATAATTTTTAGTAGGTATCTAAAAAATAGTTACATACGCTATAGCTTAAAATCCATTTAAATTACAATTTAAATAAAAATTTCGTTAACTAATTTCATTTTAAACTACTAAATCTTATTTACTTTTGCTTTTTCTATATTGTTCAACGTTTTCTGGATTTATTTCAAATCCATTCATATGTATCGTATATGTTAATGGCTCTGGAATAATTAAACCCTCGGCACTTGTTAAGCTCTTTAAAAATAAATCCCCGCCTATACTTTGTGGTAACACTAATCCTTCCGCACTTGTTAAGCTGTTTAAACCTAAATCACCATCTATTCTCTGGGGCAACTCTAATCTTTCTGCATTAGTTAAGCTGTTTAAATCTAAATCTCCACCTATTCTTTGTGGGAATTTTAATCCTTCAGCATTGGCTAAATCACTCAAAATTATATCACCACCTATGTTTTGTGGTAACTCTAATTCTTCGGCATTAGTTAAGCTGTTTAAATCTAAATATCCATCTATTCTTTGTGGTAACACTAACCCTTTGGCGCTAGTTAAGCTGCCTAAATCTAAATTTCCACCTACCCTTTGCGGTAATATTAATCCTTCCGCACTTGTTAAGCTGCTTAAATTTAAATCATTGTCTATGATTTGTGGCAACATTAATCCTTTGGCACTAATTAAGCTATTTAAATCTAAATCTCCACCTATTCTTTGTGGTAACTCTAATCCTTTGGCATTAGTTAATCTGTTTAAATATAAAGAGCCTCCTATGCTTTGTGGGAATACCAATCCTTCCGCACTTGTTAGGCTGCTTAAATATAAAGAGCCTCCTATGCTTTGTGGGAATACCAATCCTTCCTCACTTGTTAAGCTACTTAAATATAAAGAGCCTCCTATGCTTTGTGGAAATTCTAATCCTTTGGCACTTGTTAAGCTGCCTAAATTTAAACCCCCTATACTTTGTGGTAACACTAATCCTTTTGCATTAGTTAAGTTGTTTAAATCTAAATATCCACCTATATTTTGTGGCAATACCAATCCTTCGGCACTTGTTAGGCTGCTTAAATCTAAAAAGCCTCCTATGCTTTGTGGTAATACTAATCCTTC
>CANPXR010000006.1 GCA_947586655.1 uncultured Bacilli bacterium
CGGGCACCCGCACAAGCGGTGGAGCATGCTGTTTAATTCGATGCTACGCGAAGAACCTTACCTAGACTTGACATCCCGGTGACCGCTCTGGAAACAGAGCTTTCCCTTCGGGGACAACGGTGACAGGTGGTGCATGGTTGTCGTCAGCTCGTGTCGTGAGATGTTCGGTTAAGTCCGATAACGAGCGCAACCCTTCTCCTTAGTTGCTAACATTTAGTTGAGAACCCTAAGGATACTGCCGGTGACAAACCGGAGGAAGGTGGGGATGACGTCAAATCATCATGCCCCTTACGTCTAGGGCTACAGGCGTGCTATAATGGCCGGTATAATGAGTCGCAATACCGTGAGGTGGAGCTAATCTTTAAAGCCGGTCCCAGTTCGGATTGAAGTCTGCAACTCGACTTCATGAAGCTAGAATCGCTAGTAATCCCGAATCAGAATGTCGGGGTGAATACGTTCCCGGGTGTTGTACACACCGCCCGTCACGCCACGAGAGTTTGTAATACCTGATAACGGTAGCCTAACCTTTTAGGAGGGGGCCGATTAAGGTAGGACAGGCGATTGAGGTGAAGTCGTAACAAGGTATCACTACCGGAAGGTGGGGATGGATCACCTCCTTTCTATGGAGAAAGATTTTATTTACGAATTAGCTACTTAAAAGCGATTGTTTTGCTTAGTTTTGAGAGATTATTTCTCTCAGGAAATAGTTCTTTGAAAACTTGATAATATGGTAGTCATATTTTTCCAACAAAAATATGACATTAAGATCTCTCGAAAGATCTCATCAAATTAGATAACAATGGTGGTTAAACTAATAAGGGCGTATAGTGGATTGCTTGGCATTAGAAGCTGATGAAGGACGTGACTAACTACGATATGCCTCGGGGAGTTGTAAGTAAACTTTGATCCGGGGATTTCCGAATGTGGCAACACGCTGGTGGTAATGCGCTAGCATCTAACAGTGAATACATAGCTGTTATGAGAGTAACCCTGGGAACTGAAACATCTTAGTACCAGGAGGAAAAGAAAGAAAAATCGATTTCCCTAGTAGTGGCGAGCGAAAAGGAAAGAGCCCAAACCAGTCTTTGGACTGGGGTTGTAGGACCTTATATACGGAGTTACAAAATCATAGTATAGCTGAATTAGTTGGAAAGCTAAACAACATAAGGTGATAGTCCTGTAAGCGAAATATTATGATCTCTTTAGGGTATCCTGAGTACGACGGGGCACGTGGAACCTTGTCGGAATCAGCGGGGACCATCCCGCAAGGCTAAATACTCTCTAATGACCGATAGTGAACAAGTACCGTGAGGGAAAGCTGAAAAGAACCCCGGGAGGGGAGTGAAATAGATAATGAAACTATATGCTTACAAAAAGTCAAAGCCCGTTAATGGGTGATGGCGTGCCTTTTGCAGAATGAACCGGCGAGTTATTGTATTATGCAAGGTTAAGTGGAAAACACGGAGCCGTAGCGAAAGCGAGTCTTAATAGGGCGCTTTAGTATGATGCAATAGACCCGAAACCAAGTGATCTAGCCATGAGCAGGTTGAAGGTGAGGTGATACTCACTGAAGGACCGAACTGGTGTACCCGGAAACGTGCTCAGATGACTTGTGGCTAGCGGAGAAATTCCAAACGAACTTGGATATAGCTGGTTCTCCCCGAAATAGGTTTAGGCCTAGCGTTATGATTAAGCTTGCTGGAGGTAGAGCACTGAATGGATGAGGGCGGCACCTCGCTGTACCAATTTCAATTAAACTCCGAATGCCAGTGTAGTATTCATAGCAGTCAGTTTATGGGTGATAACGTCCATATGCGAGAGGAAAATAATCCAGATCACCAGTTAAGGTCCCAAAATTTATGCTAAGTGGGAAAGGATGTGGAGTTGTCAAAACAGCTAGGAGGTTGGCTCAGAAGCAGCCATCCTTTAAAGAGTGCGTAATAGCTCACTAGTCGAGTGACACTGCGCCGAAAATGTACCGGGGCTAAGCATAATACCGAAACTGTGAATTCTTATGAATGGTAGGGGAGCGTTCCAAGCGCACTGAAGGTAGATCGTGAGGACTGCTGGAGCACTTGGAAGTGAGAATGCCGGTGTGAGTAGCGCAAGTGAGGTGAGAATCCTCACCACCGATTGTCTAAGGTTTTCTGGGGAAGGTTCGTCCTCCCAGAGTAAGTCGGGACCTAAGGCGAGGCTGAAAAGCGTAGTCGATGGACAACAGGTTGATATTCCTGTACCACCTATGTAACTGATGGAGTGACGGAGAAGGCTAACAAGAGCCAGTTATTGGATTCTGGTCTAAGCACAAAGGCTTGTGAGTAGGTAAATCCGCTACACTATAAGGCTGAAGTGTTATGGTGACGAGAACTTCGGTTCTTTAAATCTTGTGACGCCATGCTTCCAAGAAAAGCTTCTAGGGTTAATTACATAGGTGCCCGTACCCAGAACCGCCACAGGTGGACAAGAAGAGTATTCTAAGGTGAGCGAGAGAACTATGGCTAAGGAACTCGGCAAAATAACCCCGTAACTTCGGGAGAAGGGGAGGTTACTTCGGTAACCCGCAGAGAATAGTCCCAGGCAACTGTTTACCAAAAACACAGCTCTCTGCTAAACCGTAAGGTGATGTATAGGGGGTGACACCTGCCCAGTGCTGGAAGGTTAAGAGGATGGGTTAGTATGGCGTAAGCTATGATACGAAGCTCTGAATTGAAGCCCCAGTGAACGGCGGCCGTAACTATAACGGTCCTAAGGTAGCGAAATTCCTTGTCGGGTAAATTCCGACCCGCACGAAAGGTGTAATGATCTGGGAACTGTCTCGGCCATAGACTCGGTGAAATCTTAATACCTGTGAAAATGCAGGTTACCCGCAACAGGACGGAGAGACCCCATGGAGCTTTACTGTAGCTTGATATTGAGCTTCGGTATGTTATGTAGAGGATAGGTGGGAGACTTTGATACTATGGCGCCAGCTGTAGTGGAGTCATCCTTGGAATACCACCCTTAACATATTGGAGTTCTAACCTCGGCCCATTATCTGGGTCAGGGACAGTGTCTGGTGGGCAGTTTGACTGGGGCGGTCGCCTCCTAAAAAGTAACGGAGGCGCTCAAAGGTTCCCTCAGAATGTATGGAAATCATTCGTAGAGTGTAATGGTATAAGGGAGCTTAACTGCGAGACCAACAAGTCGAGCAGGTGCGAAAGCAGGACATAGTGATCAGGCGATTCAGTATGGAATGGTCGTCGCTTAACGGATAAAAGTTACCCTGGGGATAACAGGCTGATACCACCCAATAGTTCATATAGACGGTGGTGTTTGGCACCTCGATGTCGGCTCGTCACATCCTGGAGGTGGATTCGCTTCCAAGGGTTGGGCTGTTCGCCCATTAAAGTGGCACGCGAGCTGGGTTCAGAACGTCGTGAGACAGTTCGGTCCCTATCCGTTGTGGGCGTTGGAAAATTGAGAAGATCTGTCCTTAGTACGAGAGGACCGGGATGGACTTACCTCTGGTGTATCTGTTGTAGCGCCAGCTGCAGTGCAGAGTAGCTATGTAGGGAATGGATAACCGCTGAAAGCATCTAAGTGGGAAGCCAACTTCAAGATGAATTTTCCTGTTTTTTAAAAACTAAGATCCCAGAAAGACTATCTGGTTGATAGGCTAGACGTGGAAGCATAGTGATATGTTGAGCTGACTAGTACTAATAGATCGAGAGTTTAACCCTATTAATTTGTTGACCATATTATCATGTTTTCGGAGAATTATTTCTCTATATTTAATTGGTGACGATAGCGAAGTGGATACACCTGTTCCCATCCCGAACACAGAAGTTAAGCACTTCAACGCCGACGATAGTGTAAGCGAAAATAGGACGTTGCCAATTTTTTTTATGTTATAAAAAGCCACTAAAAAGTGGCTTTTTTACTATACATAACTAAAAATCATATAAAAGTAAGTATTTTCTCATTCATATTTAAAAACAGTGTTTACTTTTTTTCTAAACACTGCTCAATCATAGAAATTATTACGTTATTAAAGGAAGTATTATTTTCTTTTGCTATTTTTTCTATCTCTTTAATTAATTTTTCTTTTATGTATAGTGATTTATAACCCGCTGGCTCCTTTTCTTTTGTTTTTTTTGGAACAAATGCCATAATATCACCCCTCATATAGATTTTAATATATTCATCTCATGCTTGATATATGAGAAATTTCTGGTATTATTTTTATCACCTTATTATTTTATAATTTTTTTGGTAGGTGTTAGTATGAAATTTTGCGCTAGTAGAATGTATTGTAAATATGTTGTTAATGTTATTAATAACGCAATTATTAAGTTACGTTCTATGAAAACAGAAGATGAGTTATTGGAAGAAGAATTATATGAGTCTTACGTAAAACTTGAAGAGCTCTTAAAACAGGAATTTTCGTAGGATATTTTAATTATATTTTAGTGAATTTGCGAAATATGTAACATTTTAGAAAAAAGACGTTTTATATTGTAACAATCGTTTTTTTTTTGCTATAATATGTATGGTGATTAACATGGAATATAAAGTAACAACTAATTCTGAGGAAGAAACTATTGTTTTGGCACAGAATTTTGAGTCTGAAAAATTTAGCAACATGGTAATATGTTTAATTGGTGAATTAGGTAGTGGAAAGACTGTTTTTACTAAGGGTTTTGCTGGTGCTTTAGGAATAGATGAAAACATTACTTCTCCGACGTTTAACATAATCAAGGAATATACGTCTGGTGAAATGGATTTATACCATATGGATGTATACCGTTTAGAAGGTGATACATCTGAATTAGGAATCGATGAGTACCTAAAAAAAGATGGTATTGTAATCATTGAGTGGGCTGACCTAATTGCGTCTGAGTTACCAAAAGAAAGATTGGAAATTAGGTTTAAAATAACTGGAGAAGAAAAAAGAACGCTTACAATAATTCCATATGGAAGTAAATATGAAGACTTATGTGAGGACGTTCTTTGATAACTTTATTTATCGATTCATCTAGAAAAAGCTTATCAGTAGCACTTGCTTCTAAAAGTAAGCTTCTTTTTGTATCAAACGTCAATTCTTATAGTAAGCATTCTAATTTTTTGATGAAAGAAATAAAAACTATTTTAGATAAATGTAACATGACCATTTATGATGTTGATAATATCGTTGTTTTAAATGGACCAGGTAGTTTTACCGGGGTACGTGTTGGGGTTACGTTAGCTAAAACAATAGCGTGGACTCTTTCAAAAAAACTTTATCAGTTAACTACGCTTGAAGCTCTTGGGGCATGTGTAGCAGACGATGTAATTATTTCTGTGTTTCCTGATAAAGATGATGCATCTTACGTAGGTATTTATGATTCAAGTTACAAAGTATTAGAGTATTTATCAATAGATAGTGAAAAGCTAAAAATAACGGGTAAAAATATCACGATTGTATGTATGGAAGATAATCCTTTTACAAGTGAATTAGTAAGAAGGTTATCCGTTAATAACAACGTTAAAATAGAAAAAATAAAAGATTATGATTACTTAAAAGTTATCGATTTTGCCATGGGAAAAGGAAGTATTAATCCCCATTTGATAGAGCCAGTTTATTTAAAAAAGATAGATGCGGAGAAAAAAATTGAAAACTAGGAAATATGAAGATAAAGATATTGGTTCAATTGTTAAGCTTGGCAAATTACTTAATGATAACTTCGAGTTTAAGTTGGATGTTTTTTCAAGATGTTTAATAGCAATAGAAAATGATGCGTTAATTGGATTTGTTATATATTCGATTATTTATGATCGATCGGAAATAGTTGATATAATAATTGATCCTTCATACAGACGTAAAGGATATGGGAAAGAGCTTCTTGAACAAGTAATCGAGATATTAAAAAAGGAAGAATGCTTAAACGTGACGTTAGAGGTTAGATGTGATAATTTACCAGCATTAAAACTTTATCAGAGTTTAGGATTTAAAGTCAAAGCGGTAAGAAAAGATTATTATGATGGTACTAATGGTTATCTAATGGAAAAAGATTTGAGGTGTTAGCATGAAAGATACTTATATATTTTCAATTGAAACAAGTTGTGATGAAACAAGCTGTAGCATAATAAAAAATGGTAACACCGACGTTGCAACCGTTACCGCAACTCAAATTGATATTCATAAGAAGTTTGGCGGTGTTGTTCCAGAAATAGCAAGCCGTAATCATACTAAGGTTATAACGATGGTGTTTGAAGAATGCCTAAAAAAAGCCAATATGTCTTTTAATGATATTGATGCCATTGCGGTAACCTATGGTCCAGGTCTTAATGGGGCTTTATTAGTTGGAATAGAGGCTGCTAAGGCACTTTCTTTTTCAACGGGAAAACCCCTAATACCAGTTAATCATATGGCGGGACACATATACGCAAACAAATTTAGTGGTGAGTTTAAATTCCCCCTTTTAGCACTCGTTGTATCAGGCGGCCATACGGAGATAATTTACATGGATAGGGAATATTCGTTTAAAAAAGTAGGTGGGACTTTAGATGACTCCGTAGGAGAAGCCTATGATAAGGTGGCTAGGGTAATAGGAATTCCCTATCCCGGGGGTCCTTTAATGGATAAGATGGCTCAGGTTGGAAATCATTCGTATGACCTACCAATACCAAAGGACGATAATACGTATGATTTTAGTTTTAGTGGCATAAAAAGTGCAGTAATAAATTTAGTTCATAATGAAAAGCAAAGAGGAAGAATAATAAATAAGGAAGATTTAGCAACGTCTTTTCAGGAAACTGTTATTGGTATTTTGGTTAAGAAAACCAAAAGAGCCATAAAAGAGTACGGTGTAAAACAGCTTTTAGTAGCGGGAGGAGTATCTGCTAACAGCGGTCTTAGGAAAGAATTAGAAAAAGCTTGTAAGGAGCTTGACGTTGAATTATTAAAGCCGGAGATAAGGTATTGTACCGATAATGCAGCTATGATTGGTGCGGCTGGTTATTATGCATATAAAAGAGGAGACAGAGCTGGTTTTGAACTAAACCCTGAACCCGGGTTGGATTTAGATAAAGAAGGTGTATATAGTGAATAAAAAAGGTTTTACTTTAATAGAATTGCTTGCAATAGTAATTATTTTAGGAGTAATTATGGTTGTTGCTGCTCCAAGTATTACAAAACAAATTGATAGAAGTGAAAAAGAAACTCAAAGTGTTTTAAATCAAAAAATAGAAAATGCAGCGCATCTATACGCCGCAAAGTATCATGCTGATGAAATAGTAAATGGTGGTAGTTTTTCATTTACGTTAAGCGATTTAGAAAACGATGGCCTTTTGGATTTGAAAGGTAAGTGTAGTGAGGTACTTAGTGAGAAAATAACGTATAATGGTTCAAAAGATGATTATAGTTCAAAATATGATTATAGTAACATATCTAATGGTTGTTATAAAGATAAAATCGTATATTTTAATGATGGAATGAAATTAAAAATGTAAGCAAAAGTAACGTGACAAAAAATGGAATATGAAAGGAAAAATAAAATGGATAAGAAAAAAGTTTATTTTACTAAAAATTTAAGTAAGGAAAGTTTAATTAAAATTTATGATGCTGTAGGTAAAAAGTTAGATGGTAAAGTAGCGGTTAAGGTTCATTCTGGTGAAGCTGGAAATCAAAACTTTTTGCATCCTGAATATTTTAAGGATATCATTAATTACGTTAATGGTACGGTAACAGAATGTAATACGGCTTATGATGGTGAACGAAACTCAACAGAAAAACATGAAAAATTGATGGAGGACCATGGGTGGAATAAATATTTTAAAGTTGATATTATGGACGCTTTTGGGCCAGATAAAAAGCTTGACATTCCAAATGGTAAGGTAATTAAAGAAAACTACGTTGAAAAAAACATAGATAATTATGATTCAATGCTTGTTTTATCACATTTTAAAGGCCATCCTATGGGTGGTTATGGTGGAGCGTTAAAGCAACTATCAATTGGATGTGCTTCTTCTTATGGTAAAGCGTACATCCATGGAGCGGGTAAGCCAGAGGAAATGTGGACGGCTAATCACGATAAGTTTTTAGAAGCTATGGCGGATGCTGCTTCATCGGTTATAAAACATTTTAACGGAAACATTGTGTACATAAACGTTATGAGTAACATGAGTGTTGACTGTGATTGTTGTGCGGTTGCAGAAGATCCTTGCATGAAGGATATTGGTATTTTAGCATCTCTTGATCCTGTTGCAATCGATAAGGCTTGCTTGGACTTAGTCTATAATAGTAATGATCCAGGTAAAGAACATTTAATTGAGAGAATAGAATCAAGGAACGGTATTCACACCATTGATAGTGCTGAAAAACTAGGCATTGGTTCAAAAGATTATGAACTTATTTCAATAGATTAATATATAGGTTTAAGAAGAATTATGACATATGAACAAATAGAGAACAAGCATAAGATAATCATAGATACCGCTAAAGATTATATGAACCGCATTATGGATAATGAACACGATATAAATCATATGAATGACGTAGTAAAATATACAAAAGAGCTTTTAAATACTATAAGTGATAATATAGATAAAGAAGTTTGTATAATAAGTGCTTATTGGCATGATGTTGGTAGAATAAAAAAATGCGTAGGGCACGAGAAATTATCTTCTAAAATGCTTAGAGAAGAACTTCAAAAATATGATTATGATGGCCTATTTATAGACAAATGTATAAAAGCAATTGAAAATCATAAGTGGAATATGCACCCAGAAACTAAAGAAGGATTATTAATAAAAGACGCTGATAAATTAGCTTGGCTTGGAACAGATAGATGGCTTTCTTGTATTAAAAATAGGCAAAAACTAGACACATTAGTTGAGTTACTTCCTAAGTTAAGAAAGGATATTCTTTATTTTGATGAGTCGAGAAAAATATATGATAGAGATATCGTTAATTTAGTAAAACTTTTATATTCAAAAATATTTTAATATCTTTAAAATTCCTTAAGAAGAATATGAAGATGTAATAATTCATAAAATTATATTATCAAACAAATATTCACTGTTAAAACAACCTCATTAGGAGGTTATTAAAAAGACTTACGTTTTTCGTAAGCCTTTTTACCATTCTTTTTTAACTTTTCTTTCGATAAAAGAAATTAAAAAATATAAAATACTCGTTAAGATTCCAAGAAGAATAACTCCTGCTAAAACTAAGTTGGTATTAAAAACTTGTGATCCATAATTTATTAAATATCCCAAGCCTTGTTTTGATACCAATAATTCTCCCATTATTACTCCAACAAAAGTCATTGATAAGTTGATTTTAAGTGAGCTTATTATAGTGTTTATGTTTGATGGAAAAACAACCTTTGTAAATATTTGGAATTTATTCGCCTTAAAGCTTTTCATAAGTTTAATACTAGTTTTATTGGTGTTTTTAAATCCCACGTAAACACTTATTATCGTTGATATTACTGATATTAAAAGTGCCATTAATATTATAGAGTTTTGATTTGCACCAGCCCATATGATTATTATGGGTCCTAGTGATACCTTTGGTAAACTATTTAATATGGTAAGATAAGGATCTAAAACCCTTGATGCAAAGGGAAACCACCATAAAATTGCGGCAAATAATATTCCTATTATGGTTCCTAAACTAAAACTAATTAATATTTCTTTTAAGGTTACCCAAATATGTATAAATAAATCATTTGATTTCCATAGACTAATAATTGTATCAACAACTTTTTTAGGACTTGAGCATAAAAATGAGTTTATTATTCCTTTATTAGATAATATTTGCCAGAAAATGATGAATGCTACTAATATAAAGACCTGAAAGAAAATAACTTCAATTGTACGTAGTTTTAATTTTTTTAAGTATTTTTTATGTTCACTATTAGCGTTCATAATGATCCAAATCCTTCCAAATAGCGTTATAGTAATAATTAAATTTTTCGTTTTTCCTATTTTCGCTAGGAATGGTTTTGTTATCCATATCTATTTCATATATATTTTTTACAACTGATGGTCTGTTACTTAAGACCACCACTTTATCCCCGATTGATACTGCTTCCGAAATATCATGTGAAACCATTAACGCCGTCTTTTTTTCACTTTTTATGATTTTAAATACATCATCAGAAACGGTTATCCTAGTTTGATAATCTAAAGCTGAGAAAGGTTCATCTAAAAGTAATATATCTGGCTTGGTAGCAAGAGTTCTAATTAGTGCTACCCTTTGCCTCATTCCCCCAGATAACTCTTTAGGATAGCTTTTTTCAAAGTTTGATAAACCATATTTCTTTAGTAACGTCTTAACGTATTGTTCATCTTCTTTGGTTACTTTCCTTTTGATTTTTAACCCTAACATACAATTATCTAAAACACTAAGCCAAGGAAACAAGGCATCTTCTTGAAACATATATCCTACTTTTATATTCTTTTTACTAAATTTTATTTGTCCTTTTGATTTTTTTTCTAGGTTTCCAATTATTGAAAGAATGGTAGATTTTCCACATCCAGAAGGCCCTACTAATACGATAAATTCATTATCGTTTATGGTTAGAGTTATGTCTTTAAGCGCACATATAACTTGCTTTTTAGTAAGGTAATTTTTTGATAGCTCTTTTATTTTTAAGAGTTCGCCCATTATTTTCCTTGATATACTAGTTTGTCATATGGTGCTTTTTTATCTAACTCACCAGCGCTAATCATTATCTCTTGTATATGTTCAAAATCTTCCTTAGTGATTGTGGTAGAAGAAGCCCATGCATCGTTAGTTTTATATCTTTCAATGATTGCGGTTAAATCATTTAATGATAATTCAGGGAAAAAATCATAGATGTCTTTTGCAAGGATACTAGAATCTGTTTTATTAACATATTCTAAACCATTATTTATGGCCTTTGTAAATCCATCGATTAATTCTGGATTTTTTTCTACGTAACTTTTTCTTGCGTTATAAACTGTGTATGGGACTTCTCCTCCCCATTTACCTACGTAATCGACAACGTATCCTAAACCTTGTTTTTCAACGTCTAGAGCATTAGGTTCAAACAATGTTACAAAGTCAGCATCCCCGCCAATAAATGCTCCTTCCATAGCCGCAAAAGCAACGCTTGTATCAATCGATAAGTCATTTTTTGGGTCGATACCATTTTGTCTTAATCCCCATTCAAAGGTCATTTCAGGCATTCCACCTTTTCTACCTCCAATTACTGTTTTTCCTTTTAAATCATCAAGTGTAAAATTATCATATTTCTTTCTTGAAACTAAAAACGCCCCATCCCTTTTAGTTAGTCTTGCAAAGTTTACTAAGTAGTCTTTTTCACCACTATTATACACGTATATAGTAGCTTCACTGCCACAAAAACCAACGTCTACATCACCTGATAATACGGCTGCGGTAACTTTATCAGCACCTGCTGCTAAGGTTAAATCTATTTCTATTCCTTGTTCTTCAAAGTACCCTTTACTTATAGCAACATATGCTGGTGCATAAAATATAGTGTGTGCAACCTCCGCTACCTTAACTTTGGTTAAATTATTTTTCTCATCTTTTTTACTAAACTTTTCGCTAGTGAATATGAATAAACTACCAGCTAAAACAATTAATAAACATACTAAAATAATAATTTTCTTTTTCATAATTCCTCCTTTTTACAATAGTAGTATATTCTTTTATTATTTATGGGTGCAGTGTACGTTTATTTATTTTCTTCTTTTCATATAAATATCATAAGATATATTTACAATTAATTAATTTTAAATTATAATCATTTTTAGAATAGAAAAGGTAAACTATGAAAAATACTGTTACTAATTTTAACAATTTAAATAATACTCAAAAAGTAAATTACGTTAAAAATTTACTTTTTAATAGTGATATAAATGATGCCTTAGACGTTCTTTTAAAAAATGAAAAAAAGGACTTACAAATAATTGATACAATAATAAAAACACTAAAAGACAAGCTAATAATAGAGCGAATAAAGGCACAATATAACTTAGAGGATACAAAGTACGTAAAACCATTTGTTTACTCTAGGATAATTGCAACACTTTGTTTTCATAACAAGCAAATTATATTAAATAATCTTTTAAAAAAAATGGATGAAGGACAGAAAAAAGAAGTTGCGGCGTATGAATATCAAAATAAAACAGACGTTTCTTTAAATAGTAAAATATTTAATAAATATTGTTTAAAGTATAAACAAGAGGTTTTAAGTTCCCTTGAATTAGACAAAACGGAAGTACTTATGCTTGACGAAGTAAAAGAAAAATATAATTCAATGTATAAAAACAAGGGTAAAAAAAATAATCATGTTATTTACATGGTTTTAGCGTTTATAGTTTTGTTTATAATTACAGGCTTTTTAATTGGTAATTGTATTAAAATTGAAAAAAAATATGAAGGACTTATATACCCTGGAATATACTTAAATGATATTAACTTGTCTTCTAAAAAAGTAAGTGAGTTAAAAAGCATTATCGAAAAGGAAAAAAATAGGATAGAATCCGGAACTATTACCATAACAAACGTGAACGGAGATTATGAGTTTACCTATAAAGAATTAGGCGTTAAGCTTGATTCAAGTGATTTAGAAAAACAAATAAAGGATTATAATAGTAATTTATCTTTCTTTAGAAAAATGAAGATGATAAAAGAGAATAAAAGGGTTAAAACGTTTTATTTAAACGGAATTATAAGTGAAGATATAATAGATAATATTATATTATTATTACAAAACAAATTAAACGTATCAACGAGAAATGATGGTATCATAATCGATGATAATCATAACGTTTACTATGATAAAGGAATAAGTGGATTTAAGCTAGATGTTGATAAAACAAAAGTAGAAATAAAAGAGGCATTTAAAAAGCTTGAAGAAGAAAAGAAATTAGAAGTTTCCGGAAAGGTTATTAACCATGAGGTTAAGTATGGGTATTTATCAAGTATTAATAAAAAAGTTTCTACTTATACAACGTATTTTGTTAATGCTGGTAATAGAGGTCATAACATAAACTTAGCTTCCACAAGACTTAATGGAACGGTGTTACTACCTGGTGAAACTTTTTCATACCTTAAGGTGGTGGGTCCTTACGGAGCATCAAATGGTTATTTGCCCGCTCCTATATATTTAAACGGTGATACATCAACCGCTAACGGTGGTGGGGTATGCCAACTTGCCTCAACCCTTTATATGGCACAGTTAAAGGCAGGAATGCAAACCATATCAAGAAGAGGACACACGTTTGCACCTAACTACGTTCCAAAGGGACTTGATGCGACCGTTTACTCAAATACAACGGATTATAAATTTAAAAATAACTATAATTATCCAGTGTACGTAGTTTCGTATGTAAAGGGTAATTATTTAACGGTTGATATATGGACTAATGAAAACGCGTTAGGAGGTAAAACTTTTGAACCATATTCGATAGCTTCTAATGGAGGTTATTTGGCTTATCTTAAAATAATTCAAGATGGAAAAGTAATAGAAACAAAATACCTTGATAGAAGCGTTTATAAAGCACATTAAAACACCAAAGTATTTTAATAATTTTCTAAATAAAAAGATAAATGATTTGATTAATAAGAAGTATATTGACTTTAGTATGTTATTTGATAAGTTATAAAACGAATATAATGAGTTAATAGTTAAAGAAAAAAGTAAGTATGCTTATGAAGATAATAAAGGCTTCAATGGACAAGAAGTTTATGTAGATGGTGATAACGACACTAAATCTACTAAAGTAGCATATGTTAATCGTAAGTAATTAGAAGATATGATTTATTAGTTATAAAATTTTTATAAATAATAAAAATACTATATAAAATTAATATTTAAAATATATGTAAAATTTAGGTTTTGCATATATTTTTTATTTTTCTTATGTGTTAAAATATTTATTATGAAAGATGGTGTTATCATGAATCTTGATTATTTAAATGATAAGCAAAAACAGGCTGTTTTAGAAGGTGATGGTCCACTTTTGATATTAGCAGGAGCAGGAAGTGGTAAAACTAGTGTATTAACCGCTAAAGTAGCTTATTTAATAAAGGAAAAAGGGGTTAATCCTAAAAACGTTGTTGCAATAACTTTTACCAATAAGGCCGCTAAAGAGATGAAACAAAGGATTATAAGGCAAGTGGGAAATGTAGGTTATGATATTCAAATATCAACCTTTCACTCATTTGGTCTTAGGATAATAAGGGAAAATTACGAGAAGCTTGGTTATGATAAAAACTTTACCATAATCGATAGTGATGACTCTTTAACCGTAGTAAAAAAAATATTAAAAGATATGAACGTTGATGCTTCAAGGTGCAATCCTAAATTCATTAAGAATCAAATAAGTTCTTGTAAAAATGAAATGGTAACACCAGAAAAATATAGTAAACTTGTGAATGATGATATAAGCGATATTACTTATAAGGCTTATAAAAAGTATGAAGATACTTTATTTAGAAATAATTCTTTAGACTTTGATGATTTACTTGTTAAACCCATCCAATTATTTATGAAACACCCGGAGGTGTTACAACAATATCAAGAGATGTTTAAGTATGTTTTTATCGATGAGTACCAAGATACTAACGAAGCTCAGTACGTATTATCAAAGATGATAAGCTCCAAGTATAAAAATATTTGCGTTGTAGGTGATGATTCACAAAGTATCTATTCTTGGAGAGGGGCTAACTTTAAGAATATTTTGAACTTTGAAAAAGATTATACCAATGCTAAGGTAATTTTACTTGAGCAAAATTACCGCTCTACAAAAACGATTTTAAATGCTGCTAATAATGTGATTAAAAATAATCATAAGAAAAAAGATAAAAACTTATGGACTAATAATGAAGATGGAGAAAAAATTAAATACGTAAGAGCCATTGATGAAAAAAACGAGGCTTCATTTGTCACTAAGGAAATAAAAATTTTATCTGAATCTGGAGTATCATTAGACGAGGTTGCCGTTTTATATAGAACCAACGCACAATCAAGGACCATAGAAGAAGGTTTTTTAAATAGTAATATACCATACAAAATAGTTGGGGCGTATGCGTTTTATTCAAGGAAGGAAATTAAAGATTTACTTGCGTATTTAAAACTTATTTATAATCCTCGTGACGACGTATCTTTAATGAGAATAATAAATTATCCTAAAAGGGCAATTGGTACTAAAACGATAGATAACTTAAGCATGGACGCTGTTTTAAATGGAACATCGATGTTTGATGTGATAAAAAAGGGTAAAGAATTAGAGTTTAAGAATTTAATTTTACAAATGAAAGAAGAAAGTAAATCCCTTAGCTTAACAGAAACCATTGACATGGTGCTTGATAAATCAGGAATGAAAAAGGAATTAGAAAGTGAGCACACCCTAGAAGCCGACATAAGATTAGAAAATTTAAATGAGTTTAAATCTATTACGAAAACCTTTGAGGAAGAAAGCGGTATAGCTTCGCTTGAAGATTTTTTAAGTGAAGTAAGTTTAGTAAGCGATGTTAATGATCAAAAAAATGATGATTCCCCAAAGGTAACTTTAATGACCATTCATGCGGTTAAGGGACTTGAATTTAAGTATGTATTTGTAATAGGAATGGAAGAAAATATTTTCCCACACATAAATTCAGTGGAATATGAAGATGGAGTAGAAGAAGAAAGAAGGCTTTGTTATGTTGCCATAACAAGAGCTAAGAAGAAGCTTTATTTAATAAACGCTCTTAAAAGAACATTATTTGGAAGAACAAGTGTTAACATGCCGAGTCGTTTCATTGCGGAAATAGGTAGTGATTATATTGATGCGGTAGAAAATAAAGGAGCTTTATCTAACCAAGTAAAAATGGATAAAACAAAAATGTTTAATGAAGATAATGGATTAAGCATTGGTGATAATGTTATTCATGATACATATGGACCCGGAGTTGTTGTTATGGTTGATAAAACTGTTGCAACCATCGCGTTTAAAGGGTTAGGAATTAAAAAATTAATGAAAAATCATAAGAGTATAAAGAAGGTGTAATAATGGATAGATTACAAAAATTAATCTCTGAGGCAGGGTATTGTTCTAGGCGTAAAGCAGAAGAATTAATAAAGAATGGTATGGTTATTTTAAATGGGAAAATAGTAACTGAGCTTGGTATTAAGGCTTCTTTTAAAGATGAAATTCTAGTAAATGGTAATCTTATTCATCCTCAGGAAAAAGAATATTATTTATTTTATAAACCAAGGGGTGTTGTTTGTACAACTAAGGATGATAAAAAAAGAAAAACGGTTTTAGATTACTTCGATGACGTTCAAAAAAGAATCTACCCAATTGGGAGATTAGATTATGATACCAGTGGGCTTTTACTTTTAACCAATGACGGGAATTTTGCTAATTTAATGATGCATCCTAGTAGTAACATAGATAAATTATACGTTGCAAAAGTAGAAGGTATTATAACTGGAGATGAAGTAAAAAGATTAAAAAATGGTGTGAGATTAGATGATAAAGTAATTTATCCATCAAGGGTAAAACTAAAGAGAATAGACAAAAATAAAATGACTTCAATAATTGAAATAACGGTGCATGATGGTGTTAATCACGAAATAAAAAGACTTATTAAAAGTATTGGACACGAGGTAATAAAACTAAAAAGAGAAACCTTTGGCTTTTTAAACCTTGGTAATTTAAAAAGTGGAGAAAAAAGACGATTAACAAGTAAAGAAGTTAAACAACTATTTAATTTATCAGTTAATAAATAAAGATCTATGAAATAAAAAAGAAAACTTTTAGTTAGTCTTCTTCTTCGTCACTATGTATTGCATCAGTTGGGCATCCCTCTAGAGCACTAATAGCTCTTTCTTTTACTTCTTCATCGGTTACTTTTTCGTCCTTTGCAACCGCATATCCCTCGTCTGAAATTTCAAATACTTCGTCACAAATGGCCTGACAAGCACCACATCCTATACAGGCATTTTCATCAACTTTAAATTTCATAAACAACCTCCTAAAGGTAATTATAGTAACAAACTTTTAAAAAGGCAATAATACTTTAAAAAAAAAATAAAATATGTTATTATTAACTATGTAAAGTGCGGAGGTGTTTTATGCAATCTAGGATGGATAAATATCAAACCAAAGAAACTAAAAGATACGAAAGAACAAAAAAGAATACTAAGTTATATGAGGATGTATACGATGATATTTATCGTGACACAACGTACGAAAACATGCAGGTAATTGATTCTGCTAAAGAAATCAACATTAGTAAACTAAAAAATATGTTAGATGATAAATATGATACGAGACAGTATCGCACTTTTAGGAATTACGACGTAGAAGATGTTGATATGAGTACAAAACCTTCATTTAGTAGAAAAGAAAGTAAAAGTTATGATATAAATGAAATTATTAATGAGGCTAAAAGTAAAAGATCGTTTATTGAAGAGGCAAAGGAAAAGCAAAAATACATTGATTTTAATAAACGTAGAAACACTAGCTATGATGATAAGTATGAAAAGATGGATGAGGAGTTAGAAGATTTAATAAATACAATGGCAATTCCTAAGCAGGATGAAGTTAATGATACAAGTGATGATTTTGACATATTATCTGACTTAAAAGGATCAGATAATACCATTGTTACTAATCCAATAGAATCCTCTTTTGACGTGCAAAACACATCTGATACTATTACTAAAGATATTGAAAAAACCTTAGTTAAAGCTGATAAGACTTTTTATACCGATTCTAATATGTTTACTAAAAATGATTTTGAAGATTTTAGTACTTTAACAAAAGAACTCTCTAAATCAAACATTAGAAAAAAAGCATTAATAATAACGTTAATTATTATTGCCGTTTTTGCTTGTGCTTACTTAATATTAAAGAATTTTATAATAAAATAAAGAAGGATTTACTTCTTTTTTTCATATATTATTATGTGATATTATGAATAAAATAAAATTGTTGTTTAAGAATATTTATGTCTCTATATTTCTTATTTTATTTGTTTTTAGTATAGTTTTTTTAACGCTTTTAAATAAAAAAGCAATGCCTTCAATAATGAGTTATGCTAACGTACAAACGAAAAGAATAGGAATTGAAATACTAAGAAGTGTTGGTACTAAAGATGTAAATGATCTTTTAAGGAATAAGGAATTATTTACCATTATTAAAAATAATGAAGGTGAAATAGAAAGTATAGATTTTAATACGGCAATCATTAATGACGCTTTAATAGTTGTTGCAAAAAACGTAAGATCCAAGCTAAAAGAAGTGGAAAAAGGGGAAGGTTTACCAGAAGAAATGTACTCTGAACTTTTGGATAAAAATTTAAAAAAAGGAATAATATATGAAGTTCCTGTTGGAGTGGTTTTTGAAAATTCGTTTTTATCTAATTTTGGGCCTAAGATACCAGTTAAGATAAAGTACTCTGGAAACGTTGGATTAGATGTTAAGACAAGGGTTAAACAATATGGTTTAAATAGCGCGTTAATTGAAATATTTATTTATGTAGAAGTAACCCAAAGGACAATTTTACCGTTTCAGTCAAAAGATGTTAAATTAACTTCAGAAATACCAGTTATAATGAAAGTAGTTAAAGGTACAATACCAAATTATATGTCTGGAATAAATGAATCCTATAGTTTGCCACTTAAATAGTAATTATGTTATAATGTATTACATAGTGTGAGGTAAATAATGGAAAAGATATTAGTTGAAAACATAGAGTACGAAATTACTAAAGATTATAAAAATGGATATAATAAAGATGAATTCATAAAAAGATACACTGACTATTTTAATGATTTTGATTATGTGGTTGGAGATTGGGCTTATGGAAAGCTAAGACTAAAAGGTTTTTATGATGCAAAGAGCAAAAAATGCAAGGATTTTAATAATATTAATAATTTAGATGTTTATTTAAAAGAAAATTGTGCTTTTGATTGCTCATATTTTGTTGCAAAAAGGAAATAAGTATGTTAAAATAGGTTATATAAGAATAAAAGAGGTGTGCATATGGTAACGACTAGTAACATAGGAAGCGGTAAAAAAGTTAACGTCGGACAAAGCTTTGCAAGTGGAATGTCCGCTTTACAAACCAATCAAAAAGAAAAATTTGTTATTGTAGATGAAAGTGGCTTAAAAAAGGATGCAGAACGTTTGTCTTTGTTTAAACTAAAGGATAACGAAAAAAATTACATCGTATATACTTTTAATGAAGTAGATGAAAATGATATGATTAAACTTTATGTTGCCATATTGAATGATAAGGATGGAGTATATTCATTAGAAAATATTACCGATAATGATGAGTGGACTAAGGTTAAGGATGCAATGAGAAAGATTGCTAAGGATGGCCAACAAGTGTTGAACGGTAAAGAAGAATAGTAAGTAGGAGGATTTTGCTATGACTAAGAAAGAAATGATAAAAAATGGTGAAGACGTTTCTTTAGATAATGGAGAAGTAGTTGTTTTAAATGGTGTTTCTGTTGCAGAAAAACAGAAAGAAACTGAAAAAACTGGTGAAAATGAAGTACCGGTTAATGAAGAAACTCAAGTAAACCAACAAAATATAACTTCAGAAGATGCTCCTAAAGAAGGAGTTACGGTTGAAGAAGCTAACGTTCCTAAAGTAGATGAGCCATCAGTTCAAATGCCAGTTTCATCGGAAACTCCACAAATATCTACGGCACCAATTGATTTAACAGGAATAATTACACCTGAAGGTGAAACTACTGCTAATGATGATACCATTTACCCACAAATACCATCTGATTCATTTGTAAATTCATTCAACAATGATGCACAACCTGCTACTGCTATAGATTCTTCTTTAGATAATAATTTTTCAAATCCTATGGTTGATTCAGTAGCACCATCATATAATGAAGTTAATAATCCTTCTTTATATGGAGCTACTACTCCTGATTATAATCCTTTATTTGGAAGGGAAACCGAAGGTTTTGCTGTAGCAAATGATAAAAGGGTTTTCAAAGTACCAAGTGACGTTGATTCATCAATTGATAAATTTATGGGTGACGTAAGAAGATCTTATAATGAGAACATTGCTAATCCTACTAAAACTTTAGTTGAATTCGTTAATGCTTTTGTAAAATGGGGGAATCAAGTTACTGCTAAGGGACTTAACAGAGAGCTTTTTGATGAGTATGATAAACTAATGGAAAAATTAAATGATACAATGTCTTATGAATCATCTAATGATTATGGTAGTGATCCTTTAAGTAGCTATGATGATTATAAAAGTAGTGGCGGAAGAGGAATGGCTGCGTAATACTTAAAGTTAATTTGTACATAATAAAGATATGTAGTACTACATATCTTTATTTTTTTTTTTTAAATTAACAAAAATTACCATGAAAAAAATTGTATGAAATGGTAGAAATTTCACATTCTATTAGTGTACAGGAGGTGAAAACACATGAATAAAAGTAACAGTAAATTAGTTGCTCCACAAGCTAAACAAGCTATAGAACAAATGAAGTACGAAATCGCTAATGAATTTGGTGTTAATTTAGGTGCTGATGCTACTGCTAGAGCTAATGGTTCAGTTGGTGGTGAAATCACAAAACGTTTAGTAAAAATGGGTGAATCACAATTAGGTGGATCTTATAACGTTCAAAAGTAATTAATATAATATAGATTAAATTGGTAGCTATTTTTGCTACCTTTTTTGTTTTATTTATGCTATTTTTGTTGTATAATTGATAACAGGAGTGTGATTTTTTTGAAAATATTATCTGTTAATGCTGGTTCGTCTTCACTTAAGTTCCAGTTATATGAAATGCCACAAGAGAAGATATTGATATCAGGTTCAATGGAAAGGATTGGTGTTGGTAATAGTTTTTATACCATAAAGGTGAACGAAGAAAAGATAAAAAAGGAACTTGAACTTAATAACCATGAAGAAGCTTTTGAAACTTTGGTAAAGGAGTTAAAAGCTAATAACGTTGTGGATTCGTTAGAAGACATTAAAGGTATTGGTCACAGGGTTGTTCAAGGCGGAGATTACTTTGATAAATCAGTGGTAATTACTGATGAAGTATTATCTAAAATAGATGAACTATCGTCTTTAGCACCTTTACATAATCCAGCGGCTATAACCGGTATTAAGGCCGCAAAAGAAGTTTTTAAAAATGCCGTTCAAATCGCTGTATTTGATACTGCGTTTCATCAAACAATGCCTAAAGAAAATTATTTGTATGCGTTACCATATAGTTGGTATACTAACTATAAAGTAAGAAGATATGGGGCTCATGGTACATCACATAAATTTGTATCTCAAAGAATGAACGAAATACTAGGTAGAAATAATACTAGGTTAATAATTTGTCACATTGGTAATGGTGCATCGGTTAGTGCCGTTTTAAATGGTAAATGTATTAATACTAGTATGGGACTTACTCCAAACGCAGGGCTTATTATGGGAACAAGATGCGGTGATATAGATGCTAGTATTATTCCTTATGTTATGGAAAAAACAGGTATGAACACAAGGGAAATAGATAACGCATTGAACAAAGAAAGTGGACTTCTTGCAATAAGTAAAAAATCAAGTGATTCACGTGACATTGAAGAAGGAATAGCATCTGGTGACGAAAATTGCATCTTAGCGCAAAAAATGTACGTTAGAAGAATAGTTGATTATGTCGCAAAATATTACGTTGAAATGGGTGGATGCGATGCTATTTGCTTTACCGCTGGTATTGGAGAAAATTCCATGGATACAAGACGTGATATTATAAATGAGTTAGGTGTGCTTGGTATAAAGTTAGATGACTCTAAAAATAACGTTAGGGGTGAAGAACGTTTAATAAGTACAGAGGACTCTAAAGTACAGTGCTGGATTATTCCAACGAATGAAGAATTAATGATTGCTAAAGATACTTATGAATTAATATAGTGGTAAAAATGATGGAAGAAAAAATATTAGAATTAATAGAAAGTAATAAACGAATAGTAATAGCAAGACACGTTGGAGGAGATCCCGATGCTTTAGGAGCAACGTTTGCCTTAAAGGAAATAATCTTAGAAAATTTTAAAAACAAAGAAGTTTACGTTGCAGGAACATCTATATCACGGTTTAAGTTTTTTGGGGCACATGATAAAGTAACCGATGAAATGTGTTATGATTCCCTTTTAATAGCACTTGATATTCCTGATATTAAAAGACTTGATGGAGTAGATTATTATAAGTTTAAAAAGGTAATTAAAATTGACCACCATCCTGAAATAGATAAATTTTCTAACAATGAAATGATAGATATTGATGCGTCAAGTACTTGTGAGCTTATTGCAAAATTTTGTTATGACTGTAATCTTAAAATGCCAAAACATGCGGCAGAAAATTTATTTATGGGTATAATTGCTGACACCAATAGATTTTTGTTTGGAGCTAATAAAGCTCAAACGTATGAGATGGTATTACGATTGATACGTGATGAACACGTAAAACCAAATGAACTTTATGAGATTTTATATAAAAGATCTATATCTGAAGTAAGACTCGAGGGTTTTATATCCCTTAATATGAACGTAACGAAAAATGGTTTAGGCTACGTTAGAATAACTGATGAAGACTTAAAAAAATATGGTGTTGATTCTGCCAGTATTGGTAGTATAATGAATAATTATAATTTCGTTCATGGACTTATATGTTGGGTTGTGTTCACCGAAGACGTTAAAAATAACGTTATTAGAACGTCCGCTAGAAGTAGAGGAGTTAGGATAAATAAGTTATTTGAACAATATAATGGTGGTGGACACGTATATGCATGTGGAGCTAAATTAAAAGACTTTAGTGAAGCAGACGAAATAATAGATAAGCTAGACGAATTATGTAAAGAGTACAAAGAAGATGAATTAAAGTAGTCTTTTTTTGTTTAGTAAAATGTGTTATTATTTTAACGTGGAGAAAGATTATGAAAGTTAATAATGAATATATAGATATTGATAAACTAACAAAAAATATATATGATGATAAAACCATGATAAAAATGCGTGGTAATGGTATTTATTTAAGTGATGAAGAGGTTGAGGTTTTAAAAAAATATAGCATTGATTATAATAAGTATTCATCTATAAGTTCTTTGATATTTGAGATAGAAAGAATATTAAATGAACAACCTGATTTAGATGAATTAGAGGAAATATCTAAAAGACTTGCAGAATTTAATTATTATAATAATACTAATAAGTAAGGAATTGTTAAAATGAAAAAAATAAGTTTGAAAAATATTTATGATGAGAATGTAGAAATTGAAGTAGTAGATAATGAAAATGAGGCAAATTTCATAACCCATAGTGGTACTTTTCATGCGGATGAAGTAATGGCAAGTGTAATATTACTTAATAAATTTGGTTCCATGAAATTATATAGGTGTAATATGCCTACTAATTTTGATGCCTTTGTTTATGATGTTGGATTTAAAGAGTTTGATCATCATGCCATAGACTTTGATAAAACAAGACCAAATGGAATTAAATATGCATCCTGTGGTTTAGTATGGGAAAAATTTGGTAAGGATATATTAAAAAAATTAGTAGTAGATTCCGTAGATTCATTTTTTGAGGGTATTGATAAAAATTTAATCATGGATATTGATAGGGATGATAATGGTCAAAGCCTTGACGTAGAGTTACCCATCAAGATACAAAGTATTCCTAATTTAATAGCTAATTTTAATCCTACCTGGGATGATTTATCTAGTGAAACCACTAATTTTTTAAGGGCTGTTTTATTTGCAAATGAAATCTTTAATAATTTAATTAAAAACATGATCTCTAAAGAAAAGGCAAGAAAAATGGTAGAACAAAAGATAAATGAAAGCAAGGATGGAATATTAATACTTGATAAATATATGCCATGGAAAGATATAGTATTATCTTCTTCTAATCCTAAAGCAAGTGAAATTATATATGCTATTTTTCCCTCTAAAAGAGGCGGATATAACGTCGTTGCAACTCCAATAGCATCAGGTAGTTTTGACGTTAAAAAACCCTTCCCAAAACAGTGGGCAGGTAAAGAAGGAAAAGAGCTTCAAGATATAAGTGGAATAAATACAATAACTTTCTGTCATAAGAACTTATTTATATGTGCTTGTAAAAAGTTTGATGATGCAATTAAAATTGCGGAAATTTCTAAGAATGTTGTAGATTAAAATATAAAGATATTTTGTTTTTTGATTTATAAAAAACGATTTAAAAATAATAAAGATGAGCAGAAAGTATATGTTTGTAAAAGTTTAAGAAGAAAATTAACATAATTTTATTTAGGTAATTATTAAAATTATTGCATTTACTTTCTTTATATGATAGTATAATTAACATACCAAATCAGGGGAGGTTTAAAAGTGATGGAAAGAAGAGTAAAAATATTAGAAGATGAACACGGATTTGTCATATCATATGGGTTAAGTGATGACATAATTCCAGTTGGGGTTGTTAATTATTGTGGGTATGTATCAAATGCTAAGGGAATCGATATACAATTTGTTTCTCCAGATGATTCAACATATCTAAAAACCATTGACGTTCCGGCAGAAATGTACGAACAAATATTTTTAAATCACGAAACTAATTTAATTGATGGTTATGACTCTTTTCAAAAGCAATTATCTGAAACTCATGGTAAAGAAACTAAACAGTATTCCTTAACTGATTTAAATGCTGATTTTTACCTATCAGAATCTTGTTTTAAAGATGAGGATAGTATAGATTTAGGAAGAAACTATAATCTAGTTCCATTTGTTTTAAAAAAATAGCCTTATGTTTGCATTTTACACTTAACTTTGCTATAATACCTATCGCAATTTGGATATTGATGTACATTTTGCTATAATATAAATCGTAGGTGATTAAAATATGAAAATAAATGAGGTTGAACTGTCGAACGTTGCGGTAAGAAGAAGCCAATATCCGGTTGATGGTAAACCAGAATTTTTACTTATAGGTAGAAGTAACGTAGGTAAATCAAGTTTTATTAACTCAATAATGGAAAGAAAAAATTTTGCTAGAATATCTGGTAAACCTGGTAAAACGCAAACGATTAACTTCTATAAAGTTAATAATGATTTTTATTTAGTTGATGTTCCTGGATATGGATATGCTTCTATAAGCCATAGTAAACAAAAAAAGTTTGGGATGATGATAGAAGAATATTTATCAGAAAGAAAAGAACTTAATCAGGTGTTTATGCTTGTTGATTTTAGACATAAACCGTCGGAAGACGATTTATTAATGTATAATTTTTTAAAGTATTATGGCGTTAAGGTAACTCTAATAGCAACAAAGGTTGATAAGGTTGGAAGCACCCAAAGAGAAAAATATATAAAACAAATTACTGATAACATAGACTTAGCTATTGGTGATGATTTGGTTTTATTTTCATCTAAAACTAAATTAGGGAAAAAGGAGATACAAAATGTAATAGAAAAAGAAGTTTATGGTTTAATATCATAAAATTCTTTTTTTATGTTATAATTAGTTAATAAAAAGAGGTGATGAAAATGAAATTACCGACCATTGCACTTGTTGGAAGACCAAACGTAGGTAAATCTACAATATTTAATAGGTTAGTAGGTAAAAAACAAGCGATTATAGAGAATACACCAGGTGTTACAAGAGATAGGATTTATGGTACGGGTAGTTATCTTGATTATAAGTTTAATGTAATTGATACCGGTGGAATTGATATCGCAGAAGATACTTTTAATAAAGAAATAAAAGCCCAAGCAGAACTTGCCATAGACGAAGCTGACGTAGTTGTTTTTATCGTTGATGGTAAGGAAGGAATTACCACTAATGATTTAGTCGTAAGGGATATTTTAAGACGAAGTAATAAAAAAATTATTGTTGCTATAAACAAAGTCGATAATAAAAAAGTAATGGAAAACATATATGATTTTTATGAGTTAGGCTTTGATTATTACATCCCTGTTTCTGGTTCTCATAATATTGGTATTAACGATTTATTAAGTGAAATAACTAGTGATTTTAAAAATCAAATGGCGAAAGATTATGATCCAAGCGTTATTAAATTTTGCGTAATAGGTAGACCAAACGTGGGTAAATCATCACTTGTTAATGCTATTTTAAATGAAGAAAGAGTAATTGTAAGTGATATTCCTGGTACCACTAGGGACACCGTTGATACGCCTTTTACTTATGAAAAGAAAAAATTTGTGGTTATTGATACCGCTGGAATTAGAAAAAAAGGGAAGGTATACGAAACGATTGAAAAGTATAGTTTAATACGAAGTATAAAGGCAATAGATAGGTCAGACGTATGCCTTATCGTTATAAATGCAAAAGAAGGTATTATAGAGCATGATAAGCACATTGTAAGTTATGCTCTAGAAGCTAACAAAGCACTTGTTTTGGTTGTTAATAAGTGGGATACCATAGATGATAAAGATCAAGGAATAAAAGAATTTACAAAAAAGATAAGGGCGGAATTTCAATTTCTAAATTACGTACCAATAGTATTTTTATCTGCTAAAACTAAAAAAAGATTACATACTTTAATGCCAGAAGTAATAAAAGTATATGATAACTCAAAAAAAGAAGTTAAAACAAGCTTATTAAATGACGTTATAACTGATGCTGTATCACTTCAGTCACCACCATCATATAAGGGTAAAAAACTTAAAATATATTTTGTTTCCCAAACCGGATTTGCACCACCTAAGTTTACTTTTCACGTTAATAATAAAAATTTAGTACATTTTTCTTACGAAAGGTACTTAGAAAATAAAATAAGGGAAAACTTTGACTTTGAAGGAACTCCAATAGTATTTCAATTTAAAAATAGAAATGAATAACTAATAAGATAACAATTATTTAATAAACTCATATATTATTCTAGGAGTGATATTGTATGGGAATAACTGATAGTTTTCTTAATAAAGTAGAAAGAAAAACTAACGTTAGTAAAGAGTCAATCTTGGGTTTGGCTGAAAGATTAAAAGGCGGTAACTTAAAAGATGAAAAAACAATTAGGGGAGTAATTGATGAGTTATCTAAATTAACTGGTAAATCGGTTTCTAAAGAGCAATCAGATAAAATAGTTAAGGCAGTAGTTGGAGATCAAATACCAAATGATTTAGAAAGTATGCTTTAAAAGAAGAAGATTTTCTTCTTTTTTAAATACTACCTAAAAAGTTATAAAAGTAGTATAATTATTATTAAGGTAAATAGTATTTTCTTTATTGATATGAGGTGGTTAATTTGAGTAATGAAAATAAAAAACAAACGAAGAAAAAATCAAATAATAAGTGTTTATATACTTGTCAAAGCATAGTAGATGCATACGAATATAAAAAAATGGCAAAATACTTTCCGGAAGTAATGTACTTGTATTTTGTACGGATGGCTACTTTTTCAAACATAATATTTACGGCTCTAACGGCAATACTTTCAAGAAGCTGGATTATAGCGTTAGTTTTCTTTTTAGTATATGAAATATTTTTATTAATATATTACAAAGTAAGAATAGAGTTTGTTTCTGAAAGAGTGTTTATTAAAAGTAACAAAGGTAAAGAAGAAGATAATAATTTTGAAAACGAATTTTATGAAGACCATTTTATTAGGAAGACAAAAAAATCATCGTTAAAGATTAATTACTCTGAAATAAGTAAATGTATTGAAAACGATACTAACTTTTATTTAAAATATCCTGATAGAAAAGTTATAATTATTATTCAAAAAAATAGATGTGATAACGAATTAATTAATTTTATTAGAGCTAAGTTTGATAATCTAGAAAATCATCTTGGGGATAATTCTAATTTTAAGGGAATAAAAAAATATCATAATCCTGATTTCATTAAAACATTTATGATTATTTTATTTATTGTTACGATTTTTAGTCTATGGGCTGCTTTATGGTCGATATCTTTAGCAGATAAAATTAATCCTCAATATGGTTCTAATTTTATTAAAAATGCTTGGGTATTTTGGTTATGGTTACCTATTCCTTTATTATCAATTATTCTTGGTTTTAAATACAAAAACGCTGGATTTAGATGTACTAAAAATATCGTTGGTGGATTTATAGTAGCCTTCTTATTATTAATATATGGTTCATTTTGTTTGTTTCCAACGTTCTCACAAGATTATAGTAAAATAGACGCTTATAGAAATATAATAGATGCAAACCTTCCAGATAATGGAGAACTAGAAATTCAAGACTGGGAAACAAATTTTGAAGATGACAAGATTAATTATACGATAATAGATGCTTACTATTATAAAGAAGACGTAAGCAAATTAGAACAAAGTATTGAAAATAGTCCTAATTGGATTTTAAGTAAAGAAATAAAATCAACATTAAAAATACTAATACCACAGCATTTAAGAGCAGATGAAGACGCATATTTTTCTATTTATAATAAGACAACTAATGAATATAACACCATACCTAAAACATCTGGTAATTATGAGATATATGCAATTAAATATGATAAGTCTGACAAACATTTAGAAATGTGTAAATTTACGTACTTATATAAATAAAAGTTTATAAAAAATATTTTTCGACAAAATTTTTAAAAAAAGTTCATATAATAAATACCCAAAAAGAAGTGTGTATGAACTACTATAACGAAATAAAAAACGAACTTATAAATAATGAATTATATAAAAAAGTGAAGGACTATTCTAAAAATAAAAGTGATTTAACTACTTATTATAACGTTGGTAAATTACTTAATGATGCAGGTAAACATTATGGTGATGGCATTATTAAAAAGTATTCTTTAAGATTAACTAATGAATTGGGTAAAAAATATAGTTATAGAACACTTAATTATATGCTTAAATTTTATATTTTTCAAAAAATGCAACCAGTGGTTGCAAATTTGACTTGGAGTCATTATATAGAATTATTGCCATTGAAAGATATAAATAAGATAAACTATTATATAAAGATAACAGAAGAACAAAATTTAAGTAAACGAAAACTACGTGAAAAAATCAAAAATAAAGAGTATGAAAGATTAGATGAAAAAACAAAACTTAAATTAATAAAACAAGAAAATAATAAAATAGAAGATAAAAAAGAGAAAGTAACTGATTTTATAAAAAATCCGATTCTTATTAAAAATAAATATAATAAAGAAGAAATAACAGAACGAATGTTAAAAAGTTTAATATTAGAAGATTTAGATAATTTTTTATTGGAATTAGGAGATGGTTTTACTTATATTAAAAGTGAATATAAGATTAAGTTAGGAGATAGGTATAATTATATAGATTTACTTTTGTATAACATAGATTTTAATTGTTACGTAGTAATAGAGCTTAAAACCACGGAACTTAAAAAAGAACACATAGGACAAATAGAAGTATACATGAATTATATAGATAAAAACATAAAGAAAATAAATCAAGAAAAAACAATTGGAATAATAATATGTAAAAAAGATAATAAGTTTATAATTAGCTATGCTTCTGATAAAAGAATTATATCTAGAAAGTATAAACTAGTTATGTAACATAAAAGTGTGCTTTAAAAGAAGAAAATTTTCTTCTTTTTTTCATATTAGATATTTTTTTACATAATATTTAATGAGATTTAAAGAAAGTAGGGATTAAATGGAAAAATACGATATTATAAAGGATATATCCCAAAGAACTAATGGAGATATATACTTAGGAGTAGTTGGAGCAGTAAGGACAGGAAAATCAACGTTTATAAAAAAATGTATCGAAAACCTTGTTGTTCCTAACATTAAAGATGAATACGAAAGAAAAAGATGTCTAGATGAAATACCACAAACGGCTCAAGGAAAAACGATAATGACGATCGAACCTAAGTTTGTTCCTTCTAATGCCGCAACTATCCAAATTGAAGATTTTACGGCTAATATAAGATTAATAGATTGTGTTGGTTACGTTATTGATGCCGCTAAGGGTTATGAGGATGAAAATGG
>CANPXR010000007.1 GCA_947586655.1 uncultured Bacilli bacterium
AACTTTAGCCTGATTATCATCATAACCCATATTTTTTATTTTATTAATTTTTGTAGTCAAAATTTTATTTTTAATCTTATTTTTAATCTCCATATTCTACTCCTTACTTTACCAACCAAATAGTTCCTTCTTTAGTATCCTTTATTTCTATTTTCTTTTCTTTTAATTCATCTCTTATCTTATCAGCTAGTTTAAAATCTTTATTTTTTTTAGCTTCCGCTCTTAATTTTATTTGATTTTCAACATAAGAAATAAATTCCTCATCTAAATCATTAGTATTTTGTTTAAGTAAATCTAAAGAAAGAACCTCATCAAATGATTTCACTAATTCTTTTTTGGTAACATCACTTATATTATCTTTTAACACATCATATAATATCGTTAGTGCACTTGAAGTATTCATATCATCATTTATGTATTTTAAAAACAAGCCCTTATAGTGATTAAACGCTGAGGAATCACAAGTACCATTATCCGTTAATGATAAGGTTTTTTGTTTTAACTTTTTATAAGTTTGTTCCGCGTTATTTAAATTTTCAAAAGTAAATACAAGTTGCTTACGGTAATGAGACTGCAAACACATTAATCTATAAGATAACGGATCATACCCTTTTTCTTCTAGTAAAGAAACCGTAAGAAAATCACCATTACTTTTACTCATCTTTCCATTTTTATCATTTAAGTGTTCGCAATGAATCCAGTAATTACACCATTTATGTCCTAAATAACTTTCTGATTGTGCAATTTCATTGGTATGATGTGGAAATATATTATCTACTCCACCACAATGAATATCTAAATGTTCTCCGCAATGTTTAAGACTTATGCATGAGCATTCAACATGCCATCCCGGATATCCTAAGCCCCAAGGTGAATCCCATTTTAATTCTTGGTCTTCAAACTTAGACTTAGTAAACCATAAAACAAAGTCAGCCTGATTTTTTTTATTATCATCCTTGTCAACGCCCTGACGAGCACCTACGACCATTTCATCTTCCTTATGATTGGTTAAAACGTAGTAATCACTTAATTTTGACGTATCAAAGTATATGTTTCCGCCAGACTCGTAAGCATAACCCTTTTCTAATAACTTACTTATTAATTTAATGTATTCTGGTATTAAGTTAGTCGCTGGTTCTATAATCTTTGGCTTTTTAATGTTTAGTTTTTTAAAGTCGTTAAAGAAAGCCTCAGTATAAAATTTTGCTATGTCAAGAACCGTTTTATTATTTTCCTTTGCACTTTTAACCATTTTATCTTCACCAGTATCAGAATCACTAGATAAATGTCCTACGTCCGTTATGTTCATTACCCTGTTTACTTCATAACCATTATATAATAAGGTTTTTTCTAATACATCCTCCATTATATAACTTCTTAAATTACCAATATGAGCATAATGGTATACGGTTGGACCACAAGTATACATCTGTACTTTACCAGGTTCATTAGGAACAAACTCTTCGATTTTTTTAGTAAGAGTATTAAATAATCTCATCTTTTATCACTCCCGTTTGCTTAATTATATAATAATTTCTTAAAAAAGAAAAGAAAGTAGCACTAGCTTATAATAATTGTACGCTACTTTCTTTAATACTTTTTATATTAATAAATTTTTTCCCATCTAATATTGCATCAATTATCCTTGTTTCTATTTCATTTTCAATTAATGATTCTAAGTCGCTAAGATTATTAATAGTACTTAAAATATCGTTTATAACATTATCATTATAACTAACTTCAATTTGCTTATATTTATTAGTTATTTGATTAATATTATCATTTATTATCTTCTTTATGGTTTGTTCATTTGGCTTTTGTAAACATATTACCACTGATACTTTATTTAACAATCTATTGTCATCATCTAACATGTTATTTTTATTTGTTTTACCGAAACCTAACATTTTATTTTCCCCGATATTATTTGTTACAAACATTATGATTGTGTTACTAAAATCTATTGTTTTTCCAGATGCATCTTCTATTTTTTTTAATTGTAATATTCGCATGAATAAATTCTTAAATTCTTCGCATCCTTCGTCATAATTATCAACTATTATGGCAGAATTAGGATTAGTTCTTACTTTTTCAAAAACATTGTTTTTATTATCGTAACCAAGATACCCCGCGGTGGTACCAACTAACTTACTAATCATGTGATGTTCGGTATATTCAGTTGCATCTATATTAATTATGTTTTTTTCATTAACTAATTTTTTTGCATACGTTTGTGCCAAAAGAGTTTTTCCAACCCCATGAGCTCCCGTTATAAGGACTGAATAACAGCTTTTTTTATCTAAAAGCTCTTTTTTTCTAAGTGATTTCACAAGTTTTTCAACGTTTTTACTTTGTCCATAAATAGTATTATTTAGCTCATAACTAAGCTCTTTATAAAAATCTTCCCTCTTGTCATCGGTTGTAAAAAACATGACATTACCTTTGTTTTTAATAACATCTATAATATCTTTTTTAGTAACTTTTTTCTTGTTTGTTTTTACGCTTTGTAAATTTTTATTTATTTCGTTTTCTTGAGTTTTTAGGTTATATGCTCTTTTAAAGTCATTATTAGATAATGCCTTTAATTTCTCTTTTTTTATACTTTCTAATCTACCTTTTAAGACTCTTTTTTTTCTATCCTCATAATTTTCAGTAACTGATGACTTAGCACATACCTCATCCAAAATATCAATCGAGCGGTCAGGCTCATACCTGTTATTTAAATATTTATCAGATAATAGCGCAATATCCTTAAGCAAATTATCATCTATAAAGATATCATGATATTTCTCATAAAGGGGTTTAATTCCTTTTAGAATTTTAATTACGTTTTCTAAACTTGGCTCTTCAACTAAAACACTTTGAAACCTTCTTGCTAGTGCCGCATCAGGTTCAATGTACTTTTTATACTCATCTAAGGTGGTTGCACCAATTATTCTTATCATTCCTCTTGCTAAAGCAGGCTTGAATATGTTAGATGCATCTATTGCGCCTTCCGCTCCTCCCGCTCCTACCATGGTATGAATTTCATCAATAAAAAGAATAATATCATCATTATCTTCTAATTCTTTAATTAAGGTTTTCATTTTTTCTTCAAATTCGCCACGATATTTTGTTCCTGATACAAGTTGGAAAATATTTAGTGATATTATTCTTTTACCACTTAAAAAATTAGGACACTTATCCGATGACATAAGGTTAGCAATTCCTTCAACGATTGCGGTTTTTCCTACTCCTGCTGGGCCTATTAAAATCGGATTATTTTTCTTTCTTCTAAGTAGAATTTCTAAGGTTTTTGATATCTCTTTTTCCCTTCCTATTACTGGATCTAGTTTTTTTTCTTTAGCAAGCTTAGTAATATCCGTTCCAAGTTCTTCTAATAACAGTTTTTTACGCTTGCCGTTTTTACCATTTTTTATGTTTCTTAAATCAAAATATAACTTATCTAAATTTACTTTCAGACTTTTTAAGATTGTGTATGCGACTCCATCTTCTTCTTCTAAAATGTTAATTATAAGTAATTCTGGAGTAACGTTTTTATTATTATCTTCCCTAGCTTCAATGACTGAGTTTTCTATTATTCTTTTTAAAAGTGGAGTGTATAATATGAAATCACTTTTCTTGCTTCCAACACCAACTAATAAAATTAACTTTTGTCTAAATTTCTCATAAGTTATTTTATACTTTTTTAAAATAGTAACTAATTTACTATTATTTAGTATTGATAAAAAAAGATGTTCACTACCTATATATGGATGATTTAGTTCATCTCTTTCATATTCTGCTTGTTTTAAAAGATGTCTTGTTTCTTCATTAAAATTAACAAACATAGATATCCCCTTTCATTTATATTCTATGTTTGTTATGGTTGTAATATTTTATTTTAATACAAAAAAAGACCTTGAAGGTCTTTTAAACTAATGCATAAACAACTATTGATGCTATTATAATTATTACTAATAATATAAGTAGTAACTTCCAAATAAACTTAAACCATTTATTATACGGAATATCCATGTAATATAAACCAATTATTAATCCTACGGAAGTAGGTGCAATAATCATTACTAAGTTATAAATACTTTGAATGATTAGGGCAATAACTCCATAGTAATCTTGATTTGTTATGGTAGCATTGAAAACAGATCCTACGGTTGAAACTAAGTAATAGAAATCTCCCGTTAATACGCTTCCTACCATAGTAGCTAAAACTGACGTTGCGATATTAAATCCACTTGCTAATTTTAATATAGCATTAGTTATTGTTACGTTTATACCAGTTGTTACCATTATTATTAAAACTATACTAATAAGCATTGCGGTTAAAGCAACTGGTAGAACTTTTTTAGTTCCACTTGTTATAGTAGCTATAAAGTCATTAATTTTAATGTTGCAAGCAATACTTATTATAAGAGTAAGAATAAACAATAATATTGCAACATCAGCCATCGTAAACGTTCCAAAAACACCAATTGTACCTGATGTAGATCCAAGTGTTTGATCAACAATCAAAGGCATACCAATGATATTACTAAATATACTATAATCACCTATTTTTAAATTAGATAACCATACGTTAAAATCACTAAATATACTTAGGTTACTTATTAATGACTCCCAAGGTGTTATAGAAGCTATTACGAATAGCGTAAACAATACTAAGCATACTCCAAAGGAAACGTTTTGTCTTCTTTTGCTTGATGCCGAAATGTTTCCCTTTTTATCTTTTTTCTCGGTTAAAACAGTAATAAACTCTGCGATTGACAATATGGTTGGGATACCAGTCCAGCAAAATAATATGCATAGTAATCCTGATTTTATCTTACCAGCATAAAACTTATTTACACCAATCGTTCCAAGTAATATGGTAAGAATTGCATAAACCGTTTTATTTACTTGTTTTTCTTTTGATTTAACACTTACTTTTTTTACTGCCTTTTCTTTTAACTCTTCCTTGTTACCACTAGTTTTTGTAGCCTTAGAAGTAGTTTTTTTATTAGAAGTCTTAACTACTTTTTTAGGTGCGGTTAAAACGGTTAAAACAGATATAGACACAATAAACAAAATTACCTTAACTAATAGTAAAGTATTTAACTCCAAGTTAAAAGAATTAAATAAAGTACTATTATAAATTCCATACATAGAACCTATCAATCCAGCTACTAAAGTAGAAGACAAAATAATTTTTTTATCTATCTCTAGCTCTTTCATTACCCTATAAACAAAAGGTACAAATACTAATAAAATTAGAAAATCATTTATAAAAATTGAAATAATACCAAACGTTATTGTGGTAATTGCAACTAATAGTCTTTCCTTTCCTTTAAATAAAGAAGCCGTCTTACTTACGAAAGCATTATAAACATCAACTTTATTTAAAACGGCATAAAAACATGCTAAAGCAATTAAAAATACCGCAATGCCATTAAAGTATGATATTGAAATACTTAAGTTTGATAAAAGACCCCATACTCCAACTCCAGCAATTCCGTTTAAAGTAACAGTACCATTATAATCAACGTAAGAACCTGGAATGATTAACGTAAGTACCCATGCTACCAAAACGGTTATTGCCAAAACCTTAAATAAGTTATACTTTTTCATCTTTCCTCCCTAATAATACATTTTTGGGCCAAAACTATGACAATACGCACCATATTCATAACTTTGTCCTACAATTAGATTATATCATATTTTTGGATAAGTTTTCCATATATTCTTTTATAGTATTAATAAATTCATCCTTGGTTTTTATTTCATACAGCTTCTTTTTTACGCTAACACCACTCGGAAGACCTTTTAAATACCATGCCGCATGGGTTCGCATCTCTAATACAGCTACTTTTTCCGGCTTTATCTTTAGCAAATAATTAAAGTGTTTAAGGCAGGTATTCATTTTTTGAAAAGGCGTCTGGTCATCAAGTAACTTGCCATTTTCCAAGTAAGATACGATTTGTTTTATTAAATATGGATTACCTAACGCCGCGCGTCCCACCATAACAGCATCACATCCGGTTTCATCAATCATTTTTTTAGCATCTTCGGCACTTAGTATATCACCATTACCAATAACTGGAATTTTAACGCTTTCTTTAACTTGTTTAATTATTTCCCAGTTAGCATGCCCGGTATATCCTTGAGCCCTGGTTCTAGGATGGATAGCTATTGCGCTTGCGCCAGCTTTTTCACATAGTTTTGCAATCGTAACGGCATTAATACTATTGCTATCCCACCCACTTCTTATTTTTACGGTTACTGGTACGTTAACAACGTTTACTACCGAACTTACTATTTCATATACTTTATCAGGATTTTTTAATATCGCTGAGCCAGCTTGTGCCCTTAACGCAACCTTAGGAACAGGGCACCCCATATTTATGTCAATTATGTCTGGATGCATTCTTTCTTCAACTATTTTAGCAGCCTTTGTAAAGCTTTTTACATCACTTCCAAAAATTTGTTGTACAATGGGTCTTTCTTCTTCGGTCATATAAAGCATATCCATCGTTTTCTCGTTATTATAAACAATTGCCTTATCACTAACCATTTCAGCATATAAAAGCCCACATCCCATTTCTTTTACAATTCTTCTAAAGGCGCTATTACACACACCAGCCATAGGCGCTAACACAACTTTATTTTTTATTTCTACGTTTCCTATTTTAAACACTTTCATCACTTCCAAGCTAAAATAATTATATAATAAAAAGAAACTTTTTTATAGTTTCTTTTTATCCATTCCTACGATGATTTTTTACCATTGAGTGACCTTTAGAGTCCCCTTTTTTCTTAGAATCAGTAAACTTTAAATAATTTCTACTATTTAAACTTTCCCTTTTATCTATTTCTTTAATTATTTCTTCCAATCTAGTATTTTTCCCTTTTTTTATAATACTATTCATAATATTAAGCTCCTTTCTAATGATTGTATATGATATAAAGAAAATAAATCAACAAAAAATACGGTTTTAACTATCTTTTTGATCTTATGAATTTAAGCGCTTTCATCCCCAAGTTAAATAGTGAATAATAAAACCTGTTTGTAACTAAATCAAACTCCCCAACTAGTTCTAATACGTTTGGATTAAACTTTGACTTAAACGTAGCAAGATGATCTTCTAAAGAGCCATCTACTCCGCCCAAATCACAATAGTCACAACCTTTACTTAAGCAATAACATAACCGATAAAACATAAGTCCGTTAGTTATTTTAAGGGAAGGAAGTATCCTTGTATTGGTTCCCGCGTATAAAAATGATGCTACTTTTGTTCCAGTTTGACACGTTGGCATCATAACGATGGTTGCCCCAGCGATAGGTTTAAGTCCAAATTCTTTTTTTACTTTTTCTGCCTCAATAATCTGTTTTTCACAAAATTCTTTTTTGTTTTCGTTTTCCTTCATATCCTCTTTCAAAAAGGTTATATATTTTTCAACATCTACCCTTGCAAAGAAAAGAACGGCATTACGGGGAAAACTTTCCATTAGTTTTTTAAAGTATTCTTCACTTCTAAGTGATATATGTTGTCTTTGTTCAGTACACTTAAGAACACTAACTAAATCCTTTACGTCCTCTAATTTAGTAGAATAACTAAATTCTACTCCTCTTTCTTCTTGGTACGAACCAATATAATTTCTAGTGTTTTTAGGAAAGGTTCTTCTTAACGATTCTTTTTCATAAGGGTTACCGTCCTTATCCCTTAAGGATATGGCCATGGTGTATCTGGGCTGAATGTATGCATTTACCTCTTTTTTATACCCACCATGTTTAAACCCAACGTCTTTTAAATTATTAACTATTTCATCCGTGTTGTCCTTAAAATAAGTTTTTACTAAAATACCTTTATTCTTCTTAATGTTTTGAACGTTGTCCTCATTAAAACAAATAAACGGATCTATTTTTATGTCGATACAATTATCAGTCTTGGCGTATGATTTTAGTGCTACTACAAACTCTTTTAGCAAATTTTTATTTTTATAATCGATAACAAAGCCCCGTGGAATATAAAATAATTTTTTACCTAAAAAAATATTTCTTTTTAATATCATTGCCGCGCAAACTAATTTTTCCTTTTCATACATCCCAACAAAATCGTGTGCCCACGCGGTCTTAACTTCAGACCAACTTGAGGTTTGCATGAAAGATGAAGATGGAAAAGCTGTCACAAAATCATCATATTCTTCTTTTGGTATACTTGACTTAAATTGATATTTCATATAATCATTCCTTTTATTTTATTATTAACTCTGCCATATCTTCGTTATTTATTAAAAATGCGTTAGCATCATCTGTATCTAAGTGGGCTTCAAAAGAAAACTTATCACTTATCCTTACGTATACATTTTCTAGTATTCCACCTTTTTCACCTTTTACTACAATACTCACAAATTCCTTATCCTTAAAGCCATATTTTTTAGCATCCATACTCGTAGCATGTATGTGCCTTGTTGCAATAATCGCAGCGTTTTTAGTAATCTTTCCCTTAGGACCAATTATTGTTATTTCTGCGGCATCTTCTAAATCGCCCGAGTTTCTAACTGGCGGTGTTATACCGAGTACAAACGAGTCGGTCCTTGATATTTCTACTTGGGTTTTATCTCTTTCGGGTCCCAGTATTCTTACTTTTTGTATTACACCTTTAGGTCCTTCAAGTACAACTTGTTCATTACAAGCATATTGTCCGGGTTGAGATAAATCCACTTTTTTAGTTAATTTATACCCATCGCCAAATAATATTCTTAAATCTTCATCTGAAACGTGAACATGTCTTGCTGACACACCAATTCTTATCATCATTTTAAACATCTCCAGTCTGTTATTAATTATAACATGTATAATTATCTTAATTCAATCATATGTTTAAATGAAATTAAAAAAAGGAGATTATTTATGAATACAAATTATTATTCAAATCCAACTTATCCAAATCCTACGGCAAGTGGACTTCAAGCAACCGCAATGGGCGGTATTGCTTCCATGCCAAGTACAAACACAAATAATTCTAGCAATAACAATCTAGCCACCATGCAGGCAAATAATAACATGTTAGCACTAGAACAATCATACGTTGAAAATATCTTAAGGCTTAATCGTGGAAAATTGGCAACGTTTTATTTTTCTTATCCAGATTCAGTAGAATGGAGGGACAAAACATACACCGGAATAATTGAAGCCGCCGGAAGGGACCACATTATAATAAGTGATCCAAAAAATGGCAAATGGTACCTACTTTTAATGATTTATCTTAACTACGTTGAATTTGATGAAAAGATAAACTATAGTCCAGAATACTATCCCCAAAGATAAATAACCTTGTAAATATCCTTTAGTTTTGTTATAATCAGAAATAGGATAGAGGTAATACAATATGATGATATTAATAATAGTCTTAATAGTATGCATAGTAATATATGCTTTTAAAACCTACCAAAATAAATTAAGTTTTATATGCATAAAGTTAACTAACGTGGAAGAAAAAATAAATAGTACCCTAATTAAAAGAAGGGCTTTACTAGAAGATTCTGAAAAAATAGTTAAAGAAGTACTAAAAACTGATAAAACAATATATGTAGATTTACCTGATTTATCTAACTCTAACCTTAGTATGATGGAATTAGATAGGAAGCTATTAGTATATATCAATGAATTTTATTTAATAAAAGATAAATATAAAAAATTACAAAGTAATGAAGAATTTAAAAAAATAGAATTCTATATTAACGAAACTGAAGATAAGCTAAACGCTTATAAAGAATATTATAATGATACCGTCTTTCTATACAATAAGTTAATTAAAAGATTCCCTCAAATAATTGTTACCTTTATAAAGAGAAAAAAAGAAAAGGAATTTTTTGATAAAAAAAGTATTAGTGATAGTGACTATTCAGACTTTAAGTATTAAAAAAAAGAGATTAAAACGAAGTGAACTTTAGTTATACTTCAAAAATTAATCTCTTTTTTATTATTCTTCTTTAAATAATTATTCGTTTTTGAAAAAGGCTTACTTCCAAAAAAACCATTATAAGCAGACAAAGGAGATGGATGGGCTGATTCAATTATATAATGACTAGGATTAGTTATAATTCTTTTTTTATCTCTGGCTTGTCTTCCCCATAATATAAACACAACGTTATTTAATTTATCGTTTATTTGTTTTATTACGTAATCAGTAAATATTTCCCAACCAATATCTTTATGAGAGTTAGCCTTATCTTTTTCTACGGTTAATACTGTGTTAAGTAAAAACACACCTTGTTTAGCCCAATCTGATAAATCAGTATCAGTTCTTTTTATTTTTAAGTCATCATATAACTCTTTAAATATGTTATTTAAAGAAGGTGGTGTTCTAACTCCCCTTCTTACTGAAAATGAAAGTCCCATCGCTTCTTTTTCGCCATGATAAGGGTCTTGTCCTAAAATAACTACTTTAATATCATTAAAATCAGTTAATTTAAACGCATTAAATAAATCTTGAGCAGGTGGATATATTGTCTTGGAAAGTCTTTCTTCTTTAATAAAATCTTTAATATACTTAAAGTAACTTTTTTTCATTTCATCTTTCAATATTTCATCCCAACTATTATGAAACAAGATTAACGTCTCCTTTTATTTAAGTCAACCATAATAAGACTATGATCGCTTCCTTTATTCTCGAATGATTTAGCATTACTTGATACCATTGAATCATCTTCATATAATATATGATCAATGGATAATTTAAGGGGTTCGTAGGTTTTTCCTAATGGGGATAAAGCATCAACAAAGAAATTTCTGTAACAAAAATTATACAAAGAACCATTAAGCCCTGAATTCATGTCTCCCATAACCATGATTTTAGCATCTTGCTTACGATACTGCTGAATAATTCTTTCTAAAGGACCATTTAAAGCAAACGTTTTAGATTGAATAATTTTAGAGTTATCAACATGTGTGTTGACTATAACATAATTATCTTCTCCATCATATAGACATACAATCGTAGCAATACGAGGGAATAGGGCACCAAAATACTTCTTTCCAATTTTATTTATATCAGACGACAAAGAAAAAGTTTTTGCATCATTAACATTTATAATTTCTTTTTTCACCATAATAGGACATGCCTCATTAGTAAATCCTATACTATTTCTAAAATCCCCATAAAAATCATACATACTTTCGAATTCTTGTTTTAACATTATATATTCATCTAGAGTTACCTCTTGAAGTCCTATTATATCTGAGCAAGATTTTTTTATTAAATCAACATTCAATCTAAAACGTTCTAATGCACTAGGTTTTAATTTTAATATTTTACCAGCCGTTTTATTTTTTACATTAAAAGTTGCAATTTTCATATTACACTTCCTTTTGGTCATTATTATAGCACATATATTAAAAATAATAAACAAAAAACCTATTTAGAACCAAACCCCTTGAAATAGTGCAATATTGTTTTCTTTTTTGTAAAACTCCTCTTATTTTATATAGCATTTAGATTTTTCTAAAATAAAAGATTTTTCTAAAATAAAAGATTGATTTGACAAAATATAATTGATAGATATAATAATGCAAAAAGGAGTTTAATACTATGGATACTATAAATCAAAAAGAAATATTGGATAAAATAAAACAGGAAATATGTAGAATTCATCCTATCTTAAGTCCTAGAAAAAATGATGAAAGAAAAGAAATTTCTGTAATGGAAATATATTTTAATTTCGGAGCAACATATGATAATAAACCCTTTACTGTTATTGGTTTTTTAGATGGAAATGAACGCGCTAGACTTTCAACCTTCACTTCTTATAAATTAGATGAATATATTAATTTAGAAACGGTTGATCAACTTATTTCTTATTTAATTAGCCAATACCCATATATAAGCGATTTTTCCATTTTTCCACAGTCTTTTTCTTTAAATTTTGCGTATTCTTGTGAAATGGAAAATCAAGAAGGAATCAGTTGTGATAAAATTATATTAAATTTTACTACACGTACTAAAGAATTTACACCAATATTAAATCAATATTTATCAAATATTTTAGTACAATTTACAAATGAATTATCGCGAACTTCAACTTTTCAATATAAATATGCTGAATACTGTAATAATTTGCAAAGAAATATTTTAAATTCCTTAAATGAAAAAGAAATAGAGCAAATGATTGAAACATTACCAATTGCAATGAAAAGGGAATTATTGCAAAAACTTCCAAGTCAATATTTTTTGCAATTTTATCAAGAACATTACTATCAGGAAGAAAAAGCACTATCAAAACAATTAATTAAGAACGAGACTCCCCCTCCTTTTCAACTACCAAAATCTTAAAAGATATAAAACAAGGTTAAAAGTACTTAAATGAACCTAGAAGCAAGTAAAATAATAACTGCTCTTTAAGGAACGCAAATAGCGCTTCTTTTTTGCTTTGTTAATCAATAATTATAAAAGTTATTTACCTAAAAACAAGTGCCATAATTATCAAAATTATAGGTGTGTAATTTTCATAATAAACATTATTTAGAGTTTTACTTTACTTACATTTTTTTATTAGCTATAAATAATAAAATGAATAATGCTCAAAATATACCATATTATAATAATATACCGATATCGGTATAAATCACATTGACAAATACTACCGACATCGGTATAATGTAAATAGAGGTGTAATTATGGAATTTATGACTACAAAAGAAGTTGTAAAAAAATGGAATATTAGTGAAAGAAGAATAAGACAATTATTACAAGATGGAAGAATTGATGGTGCCATTAAAGTAGGTAATAATTGGAATATTCCTATTAATGCTAATAAACCTGCCGATAAAAGAAGTATTAAATTTGATAATACTGAATTTAAATTTGAATTACCAAATAATTATTTTGATGAAGTCGATAAATTAAATAAAGAATTAAGTTCCAAAAGACCTATACCAAAGGAAACACTAAAATCTTTAAAAGAATCTATTAATTTAGAATGGACTTATAATAGCAATGGTATAGAAGGAAATACGTTAACTTTAAGAGAAACACAAGTTGTTTTAGAAGGTATTACAGTTGGTGGTAAATCTTTAAAAGAACATTTGGAAGCTATTAACCACGAACAAGCAATATTATTTTTAGACAATCTTATTAAAGATAAAAGACCAATTACCGAATGGAATATTAAAAATATTCATCAATTAGTATTAAAAGGAATTGATGATAAGAATGCTGGTAAATATAGAGATGAGAACGTAAAAATAAAGGGTGCTACACACATTCCACCAGATTATTTAATTGTTCCAGAATTGATGGAAAAATTAATTATTAACTATGATGGTTGGAAAAAATATCATCCAATTATTAAAGCAGCATTACTACATGGTGAATTAGTAAAAATTCATCCATTTGTTGATGGAAATGGTAGAACTTCAAGATTAGTTATGAATCTATCTTTAATGAATAGTAGATATCTTCCAGTAATCATTAAAAAAGAAAAAAGATTAGAATACTATAATGCATTAGATAAGGCACATACTACCGGAAATTATACTGATTTTGTCAAATTAGTTAATGAATTAGAAATTGAAATGTTAAATAAATATTTAGAATTATTATAAAAAAATAATAAGAAAAAAGAGCTATTTATGATAGCTCTCATTGTTTATTATCTTAAACGAACGATATATTTGTTCTAATAAAATAACCCTAAATAATTGGTGTGGAAATGTTAAATCAGAAAAAGAAATAGAGTAATTAGCTCTCATTAACACTTCATCTGACAATCCGTATGAGCCACCTATTATAAAGGTAATATTGTTTGAAATGTTATGGTTAATAAAGCCTGATAATTCAACCGAATCTAGTTTTTTACCATTTATGTCTAAAGCAACAACATAATCTTTATCTAAGATTTTAGAAAGAATATTTTTACCTTCTTCGTTAATTGTTTTTACTAAATCATAATTATAATCTGGTAGTTCTATTATTTCTAACTTAGTATATTTAGCTATTCTTTTTTGATATTCTTTTAGTGCATCGTCAAAGTATTTTTCCTTAACTTTTCCAACACAAATTATTTTAATCATACTTCTATCCAATCCGTTCTTTGTTTTTGTTTAGCTACGATAACGTTTTTAACCTTTTTTTGATTTAGACTTAAAGCGTTATTTAAAGTATTTAGCGCCAATTCATAGGTATTATTATCATCACTTAGATGAGCTAAAATTACAGTACTTGTATTATCTCCAATAAATTTTGATAAATAAAACGACGCATCATCATTAGATAAATGACCTTTGTCACTTAAAATTCTTTGCTTTAAATAAAATGGATAACTACCATTCATTAGCATTTGAATATCATGATTACTTTCCATTATGTACAAATTATGATTACTTAAATCCTTAAAGTATTTATTATTTATATATCCAGTATCCGTTATGTACACCAATGATTTATCTTGGTTTTTAATAATAAAGCCCACTGACCCATTAACGTCATGTGATGTTTTGATAACGTTTATTTCTATATCATCTATTTTAAAGTTAGGTTCATCATAAACAACATAATCAAAATCCTCTATATACTCACGCAAAAGAGATAAAATAATCTTATTAACGTATAGTTTAGGATGGTACTTTTTTAAAAATACCTTTAAGCCCTGTATGTGGTCCGCGTGGGTGTGTGTTATTAATATGGCTTTTATTTGGCTTGGATCCACCTTTAATTCTTCTAACTTTTGTTCCACGTATGACTTAGTAACACCAAGATCAATTAAAATCATTGTACCATTAGTTTGTATTAATGCACTATTACCTTTGCTACCACTTGATAATACTGATAATTTCATCATCTGTATAAAATCATCGGATCCATTGGAGTACCATCTCGATAAGGCATACCATTATAATACAAACCAAAATGTAAGTGGGTACCAGTTGCAAAACCAGTGTGTCCCATGGTACCAATTTGCTGACCTTTTTCAACCGTTTGACCAACTGACACAAGTCTTGAACTCATATGAGCGTATAAAGTATAATATCCGTTATCATGCTTAATGGTTATATGGTTTCCTAAACTTCCCTTATTTTGAGAAGTAACAACCGTTCCAGCTCCGGCGGCAAAAATTGGTGAACCTTCACCACTACCAGCAATATCTAACGCTTCGTGAACTTTACCCCAACGATAACCAAAATAACTTGATATATAATACTGAGCAATAGTTGGCCAAGCCCAAGAACCAGACATGATTGGTGCCCTTGAACCACCATAAACCTTTGTCCCGACTTTTACTACCTTATCAACGGATGGGGTTATAACTTCCGTACTTACTATTACTACGTTGGTTGTTTCTCCGTTAACCGTTTTTAATTTAGTAGTTAAACGGTCAATCCCGTTTTGACCCTCAACTACAACAGTTTGGGTGCCAGCATTCATGCTAGGATCATACTCAGTCGTAGTTTTATACTGACTTTCTTGATCCAAAACCGTGTGAGATTCAACGACAACATCAACGATTGGAGCGATAAGTCCTACCTTTACTTGTTGACCTACCGACAATAAGTTATTAGCACTAGTAAACTCTGGATTAACAACTAAGAATTCGGCGGTTGCAAGCTTATGATCATAAGCTATTGAATCAATCGTATCGCCTTCTTTAACCGTATAATATTCATCTTCATCTAAATCTCCAAAAAGAAGAAATTTAGTTAATAACTTTTCATCAGTAAATATTTGTTCATCCGTTGATATGTATCCTTGCTTTATCGTTATATCCTGATTAATGTATATTTCCTCTATGATAGAACCCGTATCCTTTATTTCAGGCTGAGTATCATTTTCATAGTTCTTTACTTGTTCACTACTAACAAACGCTTCAACGACCGACCTTAACGCCCTATCAAACATTTCCTTATCAAGAACGTTTATCGTTATTTTTTCTTCATTTTCATCACTTGGTTTTATTGTTATTTTATAACCTTTTACCGTAAATGGCTTTTCCTCTTTTATTAAATTATGTACCTGTTTAGCAGTAAGAACCTGTTTTTCATAAGTTGTACATTTTTGAATATCTACCCCCGTTGGAATATATACTTTATCAACTAAGTATTTTTCCTTTAATTCTTTTTGTTCATCATTTATATATTTTTCCAATTCTTCTTTATCGTTAATATTACCGATTGATTTACCATCTAAATACACCTTATAAACTTCTTTTGGCTTTATTTGATATCTATCAGCAAAGTTAACAACCATGACAATACCAATTGCTAAGGCAACTGCAAATACATAAAGTAACCCCGTTTTTATCACTTTTATCATAACTATTCACCATTCTCTCTTTGAAAATTAACAAACGTAGACGTATCTTTTCTAAACAATAATTCTATTGTTTTTGTAGGACCACTTCTATTTTTTCCGATGATAAACTCGGTAATACTAGCATTATCATCACGTCTTGCCTCTTTGTTGTAATAATCATCCCTATATAAGAAAGAAACTATATCTGCATCTTGTTCAATAGAACCAGACTCCCTTAAATCGCTCATAATTGGTCTTTTATCTTCACGTGATTCAACCGCACGAGATAATTGAGCTAACGCGATAACTGGCACACCAAGTTCTAAAGCCATCGTTTTTAAGCTACGTGATATTTCAGACACCTCTTGTTGTCTATTTCCTGCTGCTTTTAAAGGTCCAGTAATTAACTGTAAATAATCTATTACAACTAACCCTAAGCCAAAACTAGAATTGGCAAGTCTTCTACACTTACTTCTTATTTCTCCAATCGTAATACCAGGTGTGTCATCCAAGAAGAGATTAGTATCAGATAACCTACTTATCGCCTCGTTAAGTCTTTTCCAATCATTGTGTTCTAATCTACCAGTTCTCATTTTTGAACCATTTATTTGTCCTAAAGATTGTAATATCCTATTTGCCAATTGCTCCGCACTCATCTCTAAGTTAAACAAAGCAACTGACTTATTACTATGCATAGCAGCATAAGTTGCTAAATTAAGGGCAAAGGCTGTTTTTCCCATGGCTGGTCTTGCGGCAATTATTATAAATTGGTTGGGTTGAAGACCCGCGGTTAACCTATCAAATTCATTAAATCCCGTTGCAAGACCGGTAATTTCTGAACCTTGCTCAGCTAGTTTTTCAATGTTTGCCTGTTCACGGTACGCAACATCCTTAATCCTTTGAAATTCCGTAGTTTTTCTTAAGTTGCCAACCCTAAGCATCTTCATTTCAGCGTTATCTAAGACGTCATAAATAGAACCATCTTGTGCATAAACATCATTAGCTATTTCGGTTGCCGTTTCAATTATCTTTCTAGCAACCATTTTTTCTTTAACTATATTAATGTAGTACTCAACGTTCGAAGCACTAGGTACGGAATCAATTATTTCTGATAAGTACTCAACGTTTCCAACTTCACTTAGTATTTTTTTATCACTTAATTTATTGGCAAGAATAGTTATATCAATCGGTGAGGAATTATCATTTAATTCTTGTAACGTTTCAAATATTTTTGCGTTTGCTTCATTATAAAATGCCTCACCAGATAATTCGTCGCATATCTTTTGTAACGCATTCTTCGATAAAAAAGCAGATCCTAACACTGCTTTTTCAGCCTCTAAACTATTAGGTGCATTTCTTTCTGCCATTTTATCACTTCCTTACAACTATTTAACTAGCTCTACCATTATCTTAGCCTGCACTTTTTTATGTAAATTAATATTAACTTGATGAAAACCAAGCGAACTTATTGGTTCATTTAAAATTATTTTTTTCTTATCTATTTTAAATCCCAGTTTTTCCAGTTCAGAAGAAATTTGTTTAGTTGAAATAGTACCAAATACTTGGTCTTCCTTTCCTGTTTTAACATGAAACGTCAAAACTTTATCCTTTAATTCTTCTTTTATTCTTTCACATTTTTCTATTTCTTTAGCTAACTCATCAGCTTTATTCTTGTTATTTATATCTAAAATCTCTTTACTTCTTTCGGTATATAAAACCGCATATCCGTTTCTAATTAAAAAGTTTTTGGCATACCCATCTTTTACCTCTTTTATGTCACCAGCTTTGCCCTGACCCTTAACATCCTTAATAAATATTACCTTCATAAATATCCCACCTTTTAATTACAAAACATGTATAAGTATTATATCATAATTTTTACTTAAATAAAAGAAAAGAAAGATATGCAAAAAACGCATACTTTCTTATTATTACTTTGAGAATGGTAACAATGCTATCATTCTAGCTCTTTTAATTTGTTGTGCTATATGTCTTTGATGCTTTGAGCAAGCTCCCGTTACTCTTCTAGGCAAAATTTTACCTTTTTCATTTATATACTTTTTTAATATTTCAGGATCTTTGTAATCTACACTCTTACCGGCACACATTTGACATATTTTCTTTTTCTTTCTAAAAAACTCTGCCATCTATATTCCTCCTTTTTAATTAAAATGCAATGTCATCATCGCTTATTTCTATGCTACTACCAAAATCAGCGAATACATCATCAGAAACATTAGTTTCTTTTGTTTGAGTATCAGTCTGAAAATCCGCAGGCGATACGTTATCCTCAGAATCAGAAACAGTTTGATTCATAGAATTCTTTGTGTCAAGGAATTGAACTCGATCAGCAACAACCTCGGTAACATAAACACGTTTACCATCTTTGTCTTCATAATTACGAGTTTGAATTCTTCCGTCAACAGCAACCAAAGATCCCTTACCAACATATTTTTTTATGTTTTCAGCTTGTTTTTGAAATGCAACAACGTTAATAAAATCAGTTTCTCTTTGACCTTGATTGTTCGTATAAGTTCTATCAATCGCAATAGAAAAATTTACTATCGCAGCATTACTAGATGAATATCTAAGTTCTGGATCCCTAGTTAATCTTCCAATTAAAAATGCCTTATTCATTTTATTTCCTCAACTTTCAAATTAATCTTCTTTTACAATTATATGTCTAATAACATCTTCGCTTATTAAAGCTAAACGATCAAATTCATTGATTGCCTTAGCATCTTGGGCTTCTAGATTAATTAAAAAATAATATCCAGTTTTAAAACCCTTTACTTCATATGCTAACTCTTTTTGACCTAAGTCCTTTGAAGAAGTAACTTTAGCACCATTGTCTGCTAAAACCTTTTCGAAAGATTTAGCAACGTCTTTAATGGCGTTTTCTTCAAGGTTAGGTTTAACAATGAACATAATTTCATATTTCATTTTATTTCCTCCTCTTTTGGTCTATTCGGTTCTTAATCTAGTTAAGAACAAGAGAGTAATTCCATTACTCGCTTTGTATTATAACAAAAAAGAAGATTAATGTAAACCTTCTTTTAAAACATATTCAAATTAATAATTTATAATGCCTATTACTTATTTTTTTTAGTAACTTCAGTAGCTTCACTATCAGTAAACTGTTTTGTTTGTTCAAATAAATCTAAATAAGTAGCTTCACCCATTAATTTGCTTGCAACACTCTAATCTTTTACTTGTGCTATTGCATTCATATCTTTGGTATTCATTATAAATTTCCCCATCTCGGGTTGGTATTATACTATAATGTACTTTAAAAGTAAAATTTATTTATAATTAAATATTACTTTTTTATCATTACGGAGTTATTAGTTTTAAGAATTTCTTCTGCATCCTTATACTTAATTCTTGCTTTATTATATATTATTGGTATTAAATCATCTACAAAAAACTCATCATAATCAAGTACATATTTGCTCTTTGTAAAAACATCAACATATTTATAAGAAGATTTTTTTCTTACTAAAACATATTTTCCTGGTGTAAATTTACTAACACTCATATAAATTCTATCATTTTTTTCGTAAGTTGCGATATATACTATCTGTGCTAAATATAAATTTTTAGTTTTAAAACCTATCATTTTATTTATTAAATTCATATCATAATCCTCCTTAATTATTAAATCTAAATAAGCAAACGTCTCCGTCTTGCATTATGTATTCTTTTCCTTCACTTCTAAGTTTACCAGCTTCTTTAGCGCCTTTTTCTCCATTATACTTTTCATAATCAGAAAAACTTATTACCTCTGCCCTTATAAATCCTTTTTCAAAATCACTATGAATAATTCCTGCACAAGCTGGGGCTTTCATTCCCTTTTTAAAAGTCCAAGCTCTTACCTCTTTTTCTCCAGCGGTAAAATAGGTTTGAAGACCTAATAATGAATACGATGCTTTTATTAATTTATCTAAGCCACTTTCTTCTATTCCTAAATCTTTTAAAAATGCCTCTTTTTCGTCTTCTTCAAAACCACTTAGTTCTTCTTCTATTTTTGCACATAAAACAATTACTTCGGCATTATCTTTTTTTGCATAATCTGTTACCGTTTTAACATAATCATTTTCTTTTCCTATTTCACCTTCTTTTATGTTCGCAACATAAATCACTGGTTTCATCGTAAGAAGATTAAACGCTTTTAAAGTTTTTAATTCTTCATCGGTATAATCTAATCTTCTAGCAGGGATATTGTTTTCTAAGGAGTTTTTTACTCTTTTTAATAAGTCAACTTCCTTTAAAGCATCCTTATCTTTTGTTGAGATAGCTTTTTTTTCTATTTTACCTAATCTATTATCGACCACTTCTAAATCGCAAAAGATAAACTCTACGTCTATTATTTCAATATCCCTAAGAGGGTCAGGGTCACCTTCAACATGAGTGATATTTGAATCATCAAAACATCTTACTACTTCTACTATTGCATCAACGTTTTTTATGTGTGAAAGAAATTTATTACCTAGTCCCTCACCGTGTGATGCTCCTTTAACTAATCCTGCTATATCAGTAAACTCAAACGTTGTTGGTACTAAACTTTTTGGTTTTATCAAATTATTTAGAAAATCTAATCTTTTATCAGGTACAATAACCATTCCAACGTTTGGTTCTATGGTTGCAAATGGATAATTAGCCGCTAAAATATTTTTCTTCGTAATCGCATTAAACAAAGTTGATTTACCTACGTTTGGTAATCCTACTATTCCCGCTGTAAGAGGCATAAAATCACTTCCTTCTTTTGGTATTATAACATATATTAAAAACAATGAATAATTATTTCATTGTTTTAAAAGTGATTTTTATGTTATCTTTTTATAAATCAAAATACCTACAATAAGTTAAATCTTATATACTACGAATTACTGGAGCTATACTACGAATTACTGGAGCTATACTACGAATTACTGGAGCTATATGTTAATGTTATATCTCCGATAGAAACCGTGAAGTCTCCGTCCGCTACTTTGGAATTTACATAATAGTGTATTTGAACACTAACTTGTTCTGCGGTTTTTTTAATCAGCTTATGGTTATTAATGTCAGTTTTAGAAGTGGAAGTAAAAATAGTATCATCAGGATTGTATGAATCGTTTTTATAATTATAACTATTTCCAACAAATACGTTTACTTTAATACCTTTACAAGCTTCATCAACTAAAGATTGAGATGTACCTTGTCCTGCTATGCATTTAATTGGAACAGAAGAATCAGGTGCATTGTCGTAATTAATAGCTTTTAAATAAGCATCATATTTGCCTTCATTTCTAGCATAAAAAGTATATTGTACCCTTTGATTTGGTTGAGTAAATTTTGCATTTATGCCAGAAATTTGTGTGCCAGTAATTGTTGCATTTTCAGTAACTATTTCTGGACTACAACACTTGGTTCCTTCAACTTCACCTGCTTGTAAACTATCTCTTTGTGTTGAAAACAAAACTTTAAAGTTTGATGGGTCTGGGTTTACCGTTGCAGTAGAATTAATATTAAGATTATTTGAAAATGCAGAAAATCCTATTGATAATCCTATTACTCCAACCGTAAGTACCATGATTATTAATATTTTAGAGTTTTTATTGTATCTTCTTCTTGTTCTTTTACTATTCATTTTTTTCCACCTTTCTTTCATTTCCTATGTTTATAATATCACTAACCCCCCCCCGGTCAAGTTTTTTATTAATTGTGGAAAAACGATCTTAAAAATTGTTAAAAATTGTTTACATATATTTTTTACTATTGTATAATTTATTTAGTGAGAGCAACCTACTAGGCTAGTTTGCTTTCCTATTTGTCAATAGGAAAAGTTACTACCCCCTTGGGATAGTAACTTTTCTTTTATATTTTAAGTATTAGCAATGCTAATAATAAAATTAAAAGTATGTTTATTACTTTAAGAAATTTGATTTCTTTTTTCATAAGCATCACCACCCTTCTTTTTTTAAGTAGGATGGAAAGCTACTAGCCCAATTTATAGGTCCTCTCACTTTAATTATTCTTTATTTCTTCTAAAAACACTCATAATTAAAAAAATTAACGTTTTAAACGTTAATCCTTTTTATTTATACGGTAGGATATACTCCAGGACCAATTGGTAGTCCTATTATATACCAACACATAATCATTAATAACCACATTAATGTAATTGAAACAAAATAAGGTAATATAACTCTATAACAACTTCTTATGCTAAAATCATTTTTATTTTTTGTATATATTTCTATAAAGCCAATAAATATAACAAAGTACGTAAACAGCGGAGTTATAATATTAGTTATTGAATCACCCGCTCTAAATACCAACTGAGCAAATTCTGGGGTAATATTAGCTTTCATTACCGCCGGCATTATGTTAGGAGCAATAATTGACCACTTTGAAACTGGTGTTGGACTAAAAATATTAGTAACCATTGTTATAACTAATATTAGTAATACAAGTGGGATAAACGAAAACTCTGATGCCGCAACAAGATTAGATAAATTTCCCGTAATTACGGCGCCTAAATTAGTTTCTTTAAAAATTGCGCTTAGCTGAGCCGCAAAGAAAACAAGAACAAATATTCCACCAATACTTTTTAAATACTCCGCTGAAAAATTAACTAAATCACGGATTCTTTTTATTGTTCGGGTTATAACTCCAAAAACAAATCCTTGAACAATAAGTAATGAAGAAACAATCCCAACTAAGTTAGTCATTAAAAGCGCATCACTAGAAAATAGCATCTTTGAATATGATGTTTGCGACTTATCCAACAATAACCCAATGAAACCATCCTTCGTTGTAGGAATTATCATTAATACTAATGGTATAAGAAAAATAATAGTAGCTATTAAAACACCAATTAACCCCTTATTTTCTGTTTTTTCTTCGAGCATTAGTTCTTCGTCTTCTTCAAAGGTATTTCTACCTAATTTTCTTGAAACCAACTTTTCTGTTATGAGCGTACATATACCTGATATTAATAAAGTCGCAACTATCATAAATATTAAATTACCACTTTGTGTTACCATGTATTCAGAGTCAAGTAACTTAGCACTTGCTTCAGTGTAACTAGACAAATTATAATCCATTGAGGTAATAAACAATCCTGCACCATGACCGGATGCCATGGAAGCAAATCCAAGTACCAAACCACCTATTGGATTTCTGTTCATACTCATAAATAATATGGCTCCAAGTGGTAAAAGTATTACATAACTTGTATTACCATCAATGCTTGCCACTATACATATTAGCGAGTAAATAAATACTATTATACCCTTTGGAACTCGCTTAGTTAACTTACCACATAGAGTTTTTAAAAAACCCGACTTTAACGCTATACCAAAGGCAATTGATGCAATTAGTAATGCACCAAAAGGTTCAAAAGTTACTAAATTATCATACGCGGACGTAATTAAAAATTTGAGCCCGTCTAAGCTAATAAGAGAATTAACTGCTACCGTTACCTTATCAACCTCACCAGCAATAGTAGTTAATTTATCATAAGTCACCTGAAAATTAAGTGCGTTTGTAATGCCACTTAAAAGTATAACTAAAATCGATAAGTATATAAAAAACATAACGGGATGTGATGATTTTTTCATTTTTTTATTTTTAATCATTTTGTACCTCCAACACCTTTTTCATCTTTTTATTGAAATCCATTCTTGATAACATTATTGTTCTACCACAATTTTCGCATGATATTTTTATATCTACGCCAATTCTTATTACTTTGAATTTATTACTACCACAAGGATGGTTTTTTTTCATCTCAACAATTGATCCTATTTCATAATTATTTTTCATTGTGCACCTCAACTTGAGGATAAGGAATTTTAATTCCATTCTTATCCAAAGCAATTTTAAATTCTTTTTTCATTTGCCTTTGAACTTCGTAATGTTTAGCAGGCTTGCATTTACCTACTATTCTAAAAACAACGGCAGAATCAGAAAGTTCTTGAACTCCTAAGATTTCAATATCGCCAACTAACTGTGGAATTTTTTCTTTTATGGTAGCTGCTGTTATCATTAGAATTTTTTCTACTTTATCAATTTTTGATTCATAGCTAACTGGTAAGTCAATTACCGCCAAAGTTTTATCCATACTATAATTAATAACTTCAGATATATTCCTGTTGGATATTATCTTAATTTCCCCAGTATAGGCTTGTATTCTTGTTGTTTTAAGTCCTAATGATATAACGGTTCCTTCAAAATCACCAATCTTAACTAGGTCACCAACGGCAAATTGGTCTTCAAAAAGAATTGATACTCCAACTAAAATATCCTTTAATATATCTTGAAACGCTAATCCAACGATGAAACTTACAACTCCTAGTCCTGTTATTATTGCTGTGGTATTAACACCAAACACGCTTAAAATAGATAAAATGGCGATAATCCAAACAACGTATTTTGTAATATTACATAATAAACTTCTTATTGTACTTACTTTTCTAGAATCAAACTTATGATGTTTTTTATCCGGATTAAACGTTTTTTTAATTATTAATTTCAAGCCCTTTTCAACTATAATTGCAATAAATATGATTATTATTGGAACGTATATTTCCTTTGCTATTGCAAGTCCAAATATTTTCATATTGATCCCTCTATTCTACGTTTATACTTAATATTTCTAGTATTCTATTAAGATCCTCTTTGGTTGCAAAAGAAATTTTAATCTTATTGCCAGATATTGATACTTTAGTACCAAGTTTATCTTGCATCGCATCTTCAGCGTATTTATACTCTTTATTTTTAGGAGCTTTTTTTACTGGCATATTTCTTGTAAAGGAAGTAGCTTCAGTAATTTTCTCTAAATCTCTAACGCTTAAATTATCATTAATTACTTTATCAGCAAGTTCTTTTATTTGATCTTGACTTTCCAATTTACTTAACACCCTTGCGTGCCCCATGGAAATTTTTCCATGTAAAACCATATCTTGTACATTAAGAGGTAATCTTAAAAGCCCAAGCATGTTAGTAATATGACTCCTAGATTTGCCTAGTCTTCGTGCTAATTCATCTTGAGTAAGTCTTAGTGATTCAATTATTTTCTTGTATGCCTTTGCTTCCTCTATTGCCGTTAAGTCTTCCCTTTGTAAGTTTTCCAAAAGTGCAACTTGCATCATTTCATCATCAGTAAAATCTCTAACAATTGCAGGTATTTTGGTTAAGCCCGCTAATTTTGATGCTTTAACCCTTCTTTCCCCCGCTATTATGTTATAGCCTTTAACACTTTTTTTAACTATAATTGGTTGAAAAACACCATGTTCTTTTATTGATAAAGAAAGTTCTTGTAGTGCTTCATCATCAAATACCTTTCTTGGTTGATAAGGATTGCTCATTAGTTCATTTATGTCTATTTGCACTATTTCATCCTTTGGAGTTTCACTAACTATTTCCTTTTCAACCTTATCAAAGTCTAACATTTCCGTATTAAATAATTGTTCCAATCCCATTCCAAGGGCTCTTCTTTTACCAGTTTCTTCCTTCATTTTGTTCGATTACCTCCTTTGCTAAATTAAGGTATGCCTCCGTGCCACGACTCATTGGATCATATGCAACAATTGGTTTACCATGACTTGGAGCCTCAGTTAATCTTATTAATCTTGGTATTAGCGTATTATACACTCTTTCTTTAAAAAATCCTCTTATTTCCTCTACTACTTCTAATCCCAAATTTGTCCTAGAATCAAGCATTGTAAGTAGTACTCCTTCTATTTCTAACCCAGGGTTAAGCTTCTTTTGAGCTAACATTATAGAATTTAAAAGTTGCATTATCCCCTCTAACGCAAAAAACTCACACTGAACTGGAATTAAAACTGAGTTAGCACACGTAAGCGCATTAGTCGTTAGAAGACCAAGTGATGGTGGGCAATCTATTATTATGAAATCATAATCTTGTACGATTGGTGCTAGTGCTAGTTTTAACTGCATATTTTTCTGAAAATTTAAATTTTGTTTCCCCTTTTCGATAAGCTCTATATCGGCACCTGCTAAATTAATCGTCGCAGGTATTATACTTAAATTCTTAAAATTAGTTCTTATTATGGCTTGGTTTGGGGTACATCTTCCCAAAAGCAGATCATATATACTTTTATCAACGTCACCCTTATTTATGCCAACCCCAGTTGAAGCATTACCTTGGGGATCTAAATCGATGAGCAAAACTTTTTTATTTTGTACCCCTAATGATGCTGCTAAATTAATGCTAGTAGTGGTTTTCCCAACACCACCCTTTTGATTTACTAAGGCTATTATTTTGCCCATGATTACACTTCCCCTCATTCCTCATTTTAACAATTATATTCTATCAAAAAAATATTATTTTTAAAAGGGTTTATTTCCTAATTTTCTTTTCTTACTCTATCCGCGAAATCTTTTATTTTTCTAAACCTATGATTTAAACATGATTTACTTATTTTATTACCAGTTTCTAAAGTCATTATTTTACTTAGTTCTAGTAAAGATGATTCCGGGTATTTTTCCCTGTAAATGGCACTTTCTTTTACCTTATCATCAAGTAAATCAAACATATCTTTTTGTCTTATATAGGATATATCACTAATCAATTTATTAGAAGTCGACATCATTTTTTCAACGTTAGCTTGTTCACAATTATTAAGACGGTTGGTCATGTTTATTTTTTCACGATAAATCCTAATTTCTTCGTAATACATAACTCCGTTATAAGCCCTAATAATTCTTAAGAAATCACTTATTTTTTCGGCTTCTTTTACGTATATCATATATCCTTTTTTACGATGCAATATTTTACTATTTATCCCACTATCATTTAAAAGATTATTTAAAAATTCAGCATATTTAGTATCGTTTATTAAAAACTCTAAATGATACCTTGATGTCTTTGGATCATTTAAACTTCCAGAAACAAGAAAAACTCCCCTTAAATATGCTCTTTTTAGTTCTTCATCCGATAAAAGTGATTCACTTGGAATCTTAAGAAAATCATTTTTATCGTTAACTATTCCAAGATCACGTAAGACCTTTAACGTATCTTTTTTTAGTTCTAACACATAAATTTCGTTTTTCTTAAAATTATAATTTTTCCTTAAAGTTATGTTTAAATTAATGTCATAAAGAATTTTAAATAGTCCAAATATCCTATTTGCAACAAACTTATTTTCCGTTTGAATTTTAATATTATATATCTTTATTTCAGCGTTTGTTCTGATTATTCCCGATAGTTCAGATAGATATTCTGCACGAGTACATTCTAGCGTACTAATTTCTTTTTTAATCTTACTTGAGAATGTCATATCATCACTTTCCTTACCTTTATGATTATAACAGATAATACTTTCTTTTTCAACATATCCAGGTGTTTTTTACTTTGATGCTTTATTTAAACGTTAGGTAGATGATAAAACATAACCACAAAATAGGACAAATAGTTAAAATAGTGATATTATAATGGCCATTAAAACAAAAAGGGGGATTTTTATGTCATATTTTTATGATGGTAACGAAACAGAATTAACAAGAGAACAATTAATTAAAAAGGTAAAAAGATTAGAATTAGAATTAAAAATGAATGATTTAGAAAATCGCATTAAGATTTGTATAAATGCTTGTTGGGGAGTTGCTTTCTCGGAAGCAGGCATAAATATACATTATATACTTTCACAAATACTTTCAGAAACATCGTGGGATGAAACTAAAAGAAAACAATTACTTACACTTGGGGCAATTTTATTGCTAGGAAATATAGCTCTTGTAGTATATACAAGAAAACATATGAAAGAAAAAGACTCGCTAGAAGAGCAAGCAAAATCATTAGATGACTTAACTATTGGTTATACTGATGTCACTTTTGTTGATGATGGCGACTA
>CANPXR010000008.1 GCA_947586655.1 uncultured Bacilli bacterium
TATAGTGATATCTTTAAATGCATATTATAGTTAATATGCTTTTTTTAATTGTAAGCGAATAAAAATATATGTTATAATTATTATGGTGATAAAATGGACGACATAAAAAAAAGAATGGATGAGTTAATTAAAAAAATTAACAAAGCAAGTTATGAGTATTATGTTAATGATAATCCTAGTATTACTGACCAAGAATATGATGATTATTATAGTGAATTATTAAAATTAGAAAGTAAGTATCCAAACCTAAAAAGGGATGATTCACCAACTTTAAGGGTTGGGGGAAAAGTAATAGATAAATTTTTAAAGGTAACTCACGAGTCACCAATGCTTTCATTTGATGATATATTTAATGAAGATGAAATAGTTTCGTTTGATGAAAGAATAAGAAAAACTTGTCCTAATGCAAGCTATACGTTAGAGCCTAAAATGGACGGGTTATCTGGTTCTTTATTATATGAAAAAGGTGTTTTAGTAAGAGCTGCAACAAGGGGAGATGGACTTGTTGGAGAAGATATAACGCACAATGTTAAAACAATAAAATCAGTTCCTTTAAAACTTAATAAGGAAATAGATATTGAAGTACGTGGTGAAATTTACATGAGTAAAAAATCCTTTGAAAAGTGTAATAACCAAAGAAAGCAAGATAAAGAGCCTTTATTTGCTAACCCACGTAATGCTGCGGCAGGATCAGTAAGACAATTAGATAGTTCTGTCGCGGCTAAAAGAGGACTAGACTTTATGGCGTATTTTATTCCTAATCCAGATAAGTATGGAATAAAAACCCAAAAAGAAAGTTTAGATTTTTTAAGGAAACTTGGTTTTGCAACAAATTATAAACTAAATGGTTTAGCTAAAAACGTAAGTGAGATAATTAATTATATTAATGATTTAGAGCAAAAAAGAAAAGACCTTCCATTTGAAATAGATGGAGTGGTACTTAAGGTAAATAACTTAGATGATGAAGCAAAACTAGGTTTTACCCAAAGGGTTCCCCGTTGGGGAATAGCTTATAAATTTCCTGCGCTAGAGGTTTTAACAACCTTAAAAGAAATAAAGTTTACCGTTGGTAGAACTGGTAAAATAACCCCTAATGCGATATTTGACCCCGTTCATGTTGCGGGATCAGTTGTATCAAAAGCAACGCTTCATAATGAAGATTACTGCTTGGAAAAAGATGTTAAAGTAGGTGACGTAATATCAATTAGAAAAGCGGGAGACGTAATACCAGAGGTAGTAGAAGTAAAAAAAGAAAGAAGAACCGGTAAGGAAATTCCTTTTAAAATGATTGATAAGTGTCCTATGTGTGGTTCTTTATTAGTAAAGGAAGATGCAAATTACTTTTGTAAGAACGAAATGTGTTCTAAAAGAGAAATTGAAGGATTGATTCATTTTGCGTCCCGTGATACAATGAACATAGAGGGTTTAGGAGAAAGAATAGTAGAAGACTTCTATAACATGGGATTTATTAAATCCATTTCTGATATATATAAACTTTATAATCATAAAGAAGATTTAATAGAACTAGAGGGATTTGGAGAAAAAAGTGTTAATAACTTATTAGAAAGCATTGAAAACTCTAAAGATAATTCATTAGAAAAAGTTTTATTTGCTTTAGGTATAAGGCACGTTGGTAAAAAAACTGCTAAAGTGTTAGCTAAAGAATATAAAACAATTGATAACTTAATTGATGCAAGCGAAGAAGAACTAACCGTAATAAATGACGTTGGGGAAATAATTGCAAAAAGTGTTAAAGATTATTTTTCTAATGAAAAAAACTTAAGATTAATAGATGAGTTAAAAAAATTAAACCTAAATTTTAATTATATAAATAGTTCACAAAACGATAAGTTAGAAGGAAAGACATTTGTTCTTACCGGAACTTTAAAAGAATATAAAAGGGAAGAGTTAACGAATATTTTAGAATCATTAGGTGCTAAAGTAACATCAAGTGTTACTAATAAAACATCTGGTGTTATCGTAGGAGATAAACCAGGTAGTAAATATGATAAAGCACTAAAATTAGGTGTTAAAATATATAAGGAAGAAGACATTAATACCTTAATAAACTAATGATTTTAAATATAAATGCAAACGAAACTTGACAAAATAAAAATTTATGATAATATATACGTCGTAATTTTTATTAGTGTTTGCTTGTATAGGAACATTATATGCAAGCAAAAAAGGGTTTTGTTTGCATACAAAACTCTTTTTTAGTTTACTAAAAAAGATATAAAAGAAAGGAAAGAAAAAAGATGAAAATAGCAGTAGGGAAAAACGAATTAAATAGATTAGGAAATAAAGCTAGTGAATTATTAAATTTTTTAAAAAAAGAAAATGAAGTGATAGTTATCGATGAGAAGGAAATTACTAATGATTTTATTAAGAAAGAATGGGTAAATGTTGTAATAACTTCTGACGATAATATTATTAGGAATATTTTTTCATCAATTTCGTTAAAAACATCAACATATGTAATTAGTAATAATGAAACTTTGTTACAAAATCCAAATAATCATTATTTAACTGATATTAATAATGTTTATGATATTTCAAAAGTTTTACATACAATTTCAATAAATAGAAGACCTTCTAAAGAAAAAATATGGAATAGATATTACACTGATCAACAATTGGATGTTAAGTTTCCAGAGATGACAGAAACAGATTATTTAAGAAGTATGAAGTTAGACCCTAATTTATGTGCTTACGAATATTTTGGAAAAAGAACAACACACGCAGAACACGAAAGCGAATTATTGAAATATGCTGGCAGATTATTAGAATTAGGAGTAAAAAAAGGAGATTTTGTTTCTATATGCATGCCTAATTGCCCAGAACTTGTTAAATTAAAGTATTGTTTAGAGGATATTGGATGTACAGCTAATTTTATAGATCCGAGAGTAGATTCTAAAACATTAGAGCATTGCTTGAAAACTGGAGATTCTAAAATTTTATTCATTCTTGATTCAAAATATAAACAAGTTGAGGAAATAATAGATTCAACAAAAATAGATAATGTATATTTAATGACTCCTTTTGAATCATTAAATGGTAAGAAAAAAATGTATTGTACTTTAATGCGTTTTAAGGGTAATAAAGTTAGTAATAGCGGTTATAAAACATTTGATGATTTTTTAAAGGTAATACCTAAACAATTTGAAAAAGTTAATTATGAAAAAGGTCATATATCTTCAATTCAATATACAAGTGGTACAACAGGAGCTCCAAAAGCAGTTATGATAGATGGAAATTCATATAATTGTAGAGTTTCTCAATATAGATTTAGTAATGATGAGATAAATTTATCTAAAGGCGAAAGACTATTACAAGCACTTCCTTTAAGTGGTTTAGCTTTTGGAGAATATGCTATGCAATTAGGTATGTGCAAGGGGATGGAAAATGTTTTAGTTCCAACATTTAATCCTAAAACTTTAGCAAAAATGATTGATAAAACTGGTGTAAATGCTTTTGTTATGCCACCATTAGCCTTGTATGAAATACTTAATTCTAAACATGCAAAGAAAATGGACTTTTCAAAACTTCATACTGTTGCTATTGGAGGTGAAGGTATAACTAGAGCTAAAACAAATGAAGCTAATGGCATGCTAAAAAAATATGGTAGTCCGGGTCATATAATAATGGGTGGAGGATGTACTGAAGGAGTAGTTTGTAATACAACTGAAACACATTCGTTTACTGAACCTGGTACTGCTGGATTCCCGCTAATAGGTAACAGCATAGTTATATCTGATGAAAATGGAAATGAATTATCATATAATGAACGTGGGACAATTAATTATAATCCTATTGCTCCTATGCTAGGTTATTATAACAACCCAGAATTGACTAATGAGGTTGTAACTAAAAATGGTATAGATTTAGGTGATGCCGGTTCAATAGATGAAAAAGGATTTTTAACATATTTAGGTAGAAAAAGTCAAATATTATATTTTGATGATATGACAATTTATCCACATGACATCGAAGAAAGAGCAATGGAATTAAAAAGTGTAGATTTTTGCGTAGTAGCTGGTAAAAAAGATATTAGATTGTTTTTCACTGTAAAGAAAAATCATAATATTGAAGATGCATTATTTGAAATTCAAAATTTAATTGATAACGAGTATAGCAACATTAAAAATTTAATACAAGTGATTCCATTAAACAGTATTCCATATACAAAAAATTGCAAAACTGATAGAGAAAAATTATCAGGAGACATAAATAATCTAGATCTATATGTCGACAAAAAAAATGTATTTACAAAAAAGAAGTTTGGTTTACATAAATAGTTAAAATATAGTGACATTTACCTTAAAATATTTTAAAATTTAGTTGGAGGTAGTAAATATAATGGATAATACAATTATGCTTACTTTTTGTAGTCTTTTTTACAGTTTTATATTATTATTTTCTGTAATTAAAAAAAATTATAAAAAACAGAAAGAAAAAAGAATTTTAAAATATTTGGTTGTTTCTAATTTTTGCGCAATACTTGCTGAAATAAGTTGTTGGTTTTGTGCTACAAATTTAGGAATAAAAAGTATATTTACTGTTATCACAACTAGAATATTCTTAATATTATTATCTATTTGGATATCATTATTAACCATTTATGTATGTGAGATATCTTTAAAAGAAAATAAATCATTAAAAAAGATTATATCAAACTTTGTTAAAGTTTGTATGATAATATTTATAATATTAGAGTTAATATTACCTATGAAATTAAATATAAACCCAACGTATGCTTCTGGATTGGCTGCAAATACAATTTTCTATTTTTCTGAATTTTATGTTGCCTTGAGCTTTTTCTTGATGCTTAAAAACGGAAAAAATATAGATTTTAAGAAATATGCACCTTTATTTATATATTTTGCAGGTGGATTATTAATGATGATTTTGCAATCAATGAGACCGGACTGGCTTCTAGCAAATGCAATTGATACATTTGTAACATTTTTAATATTTTTAAATATTGAAAACGAAGTTAGAGATAAAAAAGCAGGTGATAAATAATGCAACAAAACGTAAGTAATACACTTAGCTTATTTGATAAGTTAACAATTAGATATTATGATTATTTATATACAGCATCTATTGCAAAGGAAGCTACAACTGGTAAAGAAGGTAATGGCGGAATCCTAATAGTTGGGATGATAATAGTAATAGTAGGATTAGTAGGATTCATATTAACTAAGAATAAGAATTAATTATAAGGTATTTATATACAAAATAAGAGGTAATTAATATAGGTAATGCTTAATGCATTACTTTTTTTATATTATATAGAAAATATTAGAATTTATAACATATATGTTATAATTATTAATAGTAGGTGAAACATAATGAATAAATTATATATTGTGCGTCACGGTAAGACGGATTAGAATGTGAAAGGATTATTACAAGGTTCTGCGGATATTGAGTTAAATGAAGAAGGTATTTTTGAAGCTAAAGAATTATCCAAAAAAATTAATTTAAATGAAATAGATATTTGTATTTGTTCTCCTTTGAAAAGAGCAAAGCAAACAGCAAAAATTTTAGTTGGAGATAAAGTTAAAATAATATATGATGATTTAATAGTTGAAAGAGGATTTGGGGATTTAGAAGGAAAGAAAATTATATTTGATTTAATTAGCCGGCAGTGGGATTATAAACTAAATGATTCAACACATAATATAGAAAGCATTAGAGATTGTTTAGAAAGAGCAAATAAATTCTTAAATAAAATAAAAGATAAATATCCTAATAAAACTATATTGATTGTATCACATGGTAGTTTTATTAAAGCACTTCATTTTAATTTAGTTGGTTATAATGAAGATACAGATTTTTTGTCTTTTAATCCTAAAAATACAACTATATATCAATATGATAGTGGTAAATTTTAATTTTGAAAATAATAATGTTAAGTAAAAAATGGTATATATATGTTTTTATATACCATTTTTATTTATCAAAATAAGATAGATAATTTATATAATAAAATGTTATATTTTTCTATTATCTGATAAAATCATATTATTTTTTGATTCTAACTCATTAGTTATTAATTTTCCAATATGTTCAGGCTTGAAATTATTTTTAAATAATTCACTTGTTTAACATAGTTAAATTTATATCATCAATATATATATTATTTAAAATTAAATTTGATATCGGAGATAGGTATTGAGATATTTTTATCATAAAAAGATATTTTATTATGTGATAAAGTAGCATTATAAATTTTATATTCTTGTGAGTTATTCCAATGTCTTTCATCTTTTACATATTCATTATATTTTTTTTCATCTCCTGGCAAAAATTTATAATGTAATATATACGTGCAAAATTTAGCTTTATCATTTATTTCCCAAGGGTAATAATAATGATCATTTGCATAAATTTCATTACCCGTATATAAAATAAAAGGTATTTTTTGTAAACTTGGATTTATTCCAAAAATTCTAGATCTTGGGCCACCATAAAAACGCTGTTTATAAGGTACCGAGTTTATAATTTTATATGTTCCTTTATCAACATAATTATAGTCCTCGAGATTTCCATCAAAAACTCTTTTATTAGTATAAACATCAAGCATTAATGTTTTAATAAATGAAGTGTTTTTCTCTCTTAAAAATTTTTCTAATTTAGTATTTTTGTAACCTTCATATATAAATAATTCATCAGAATCAACTATTAAGAATTTGTGATTAGCTCCATAAAATTCTAAAATTTGTTGTTTCCAACCACACATTTTATAACAATTATATTTTTCATTAATTTCCCAAAATGAAATATTGACTTTTTTATTATAACTTTCTAAAATTTTTGTTGATTTATCTTTAGAATTGTTACTAACTAATACGAAATTTTTAATGCCAATATTAATATAGTGATTTATCCATTTATCTGCAAAATTTTCAAAATTATTGTAAAAACAGATTAAAATTACACCATTATCAAAATTTGAAGATTTTTTTTGATTTAAATTTTTGCTACTTATTCCATCTATAAAATTAGAAAAGTAATTATCTGAAAATTCTATATTATTAAATTCCTTTTTAACTAATTTAATTAAATTTTTTTTAAGATGATTACTTATATCTAAAGATTCGATTTGTTTTATTCTTTCCTTTATTTTTTGATTTTTAATACTTTTTAGTTTTTTCATATGTTTAAAAAGTGAAGAAAAATCAACATTAATGAATTCTTCTATCTTTCCTGTTTTAATGTGTGCTGTTTTAATATTTAGTATTCTTTTCATATAAGAGGTTATTGAACCATGAGAAATAATTATTACTGTATTGTCATCAAAATTATTTTTATAAACATCATTCAAAAAATCACATAATCTAGTTTCTATATCAAATTTATTTTCACCATATTCACCAAATCTTACAAAATAATCTCCATCAATTTGCTTTAGTCTAGTATTATCAAGGTCTTCATTATTTTTTTGACCAGAATATTTTCCGTGATATATTTCATGTAATCTTTTTTCAATTATTACTTCTGTTTTAGGAAATTTTTTGGAAACAAAATGAGCAGTTTCAATTGTTCTCGGAAAAGGGGAAACGTATATTTTATCAACCTTTTTTGGAAGATTTTCTATGGATTCTAAAACAATATTTTTTCCTTTTTTAGTTAACACAGACCAATATATCTCTTTGTCCGATATTAATTCATTAACGTTATCAGTTGCTTCACCATGTCTCATAAAAATTATGTTCATTTTAGCACCTCCAAAATTTCTTGTGATTTTTTCTTTCTTTTATAAATATACTATACTTTTTTGTAATAAATTTTGCAATATATAAATTTCTAATATGTAATAATTATAATGTTATATATTTACTTTCCATATTGTAAATTTTGTAATTGAATAATTAATAATAACATGATAAAATTTATACATAAAGATAATGTTATTATTTATACTAGAGCTTGAAAGAAATTCAATAGAAAATATGAAGTAAGATTTTTTTAATTTCTCTAAAAAATACAAAGATAAAAAACCATTAGATAAAATTTCAACTTTAAAATGTAATGGAAAAAATTTTGAAAAGACCTTTCAATTTAACCCCCCAAGCTTGAGTATGATTTTTACTTTAAAAAAATCGATGGAAGATTTAAAATCAAAATAACTAAAGGAGAAAATGTTTCTAAGAATTATGTAAAGTTCAAGGAAAAGAAAAAATAAAACAAGAATTAATTATGATACCCCGCAGATAAAATGTTTAGTAATCAATTGAAAATATAGAATTTATCTTTTTGAGAAATAGGTTTAGATATTGATTCTTATTACGTGAGAGAAGATTCTCATGATGTATTAAAAATACAAAGGAGAAAATTTTATGGTAGAAAAAACAGTTTTTTTAGATGATAATGAAATTATTAAAATTATAAAAGAAAAATATGGAATAAATATTAATGATATAAAAAAATTAAATCGTGGAAGTGCTAACATATATTCACTTAACAATGATGAATTTATTTTAAAAGAATTTCAATCAAGGTATAGTAAAGAACAAATTGAAAAGGAAATTAAAGTAATAAATCATTTGAGAAAAAAAGATATAGTAGTTCCAGAATATGTAAAATGTCTAGATGGAAATTATTCATTTTTATATAAAGAAAAAACAATGATAGTTCAAAAATTTATAGAGGGTTATACAATTGATCCTAACAATGGAAATTATAATCAAACTATTGAATCAGCATATTATTTAGGAAAGATTATAAAAGGTTTAGAAGATATTGATTACAATCTTCCTACAAGTGATATTTCTTCATGGTATTCAAATGAAAATTTTGATAATGCTATTAATACTTATAATAATATTTTAAATAATTTAAATGATAAGGATGAAATAAGCATAAAAATAAGAAATGATTTAGAAGAAAAAATAGATATGATAAATGATGTTAAAAAGAAATTAAAATTAGACGAAATGAAGAATTTGACTATAAAAGGAACCCATGGTGATTATAGTGTAATGCAATTCATTTATAAAGATGAAAAGATTAATGCTATAATTGATTTTGTTTCGGCTTGTAAAATGCCAGTAGTATGGGAAATAATTAGGTCTTATAGTTATATAGACAAAAACGCGAAGAATGGTGAATTTAATATAGATATACTTATTGATTACGTAAAAGAGGTTTGTAAATATGTAAATTTAAATAAATATGATTTTAAATATATGCCATACCTTTATATGATACAATTATTAAATAGTTCATATGGTTATAAACAATACTTAAAAAATAATAATAAAGAACTATTACAATTTGGTTTTTTAAGAACCAACATATGTAGATATTTATATAAAAATGCTACAATTATTTCTGAAAGATTAATAAGTGAATTTTAAAATATGAAAGAAATATACAAATACAATAAAAAATGTTATGATATCAAAAGTAATTCCAGAATTTAATAATTGTATGTGCGTAGTAATAAAAGCAAAAGAATAATTAAGAAGAAAGGATGTTATATGAGACAAGATATTAAAATAATAACTGATAAGTATAAGTTTAAAGTAAGAGTTTCTGGTGTGTTTATATTTGATAATAAAGTATTAGTTAACAAATATGATGAAAACTCTTATTGTTTACCTGGTGGATATGTAGAAATAGGAGAAACATCTGAAGAAGCAATGATTAGAGAATTAAAAGAAGAAATCAATTTAAATTTTAAAATAGATTCATTTATGGGTGTAATAGAAAATTTCTTTACCAATTTAAAAAAACAGAGAACTCATGGAATTGATTTTTATTACCAAGTAAGTTTAGTAGATAATAATGATTATAATAAGATTGACTACGGCAGAATTGAAAATGACAAAGAAGGGTTGGTACATCATCATTTTAAATGGATAAATTTAGATGAACTTAAAGATTGTAATTTATTGCCTAAAGAAATAAAAAATGAAATAATAAATAATAAAGAAACCTTTCATTTTATAATTAGAGAATAGATTATAAAGATAATGGATGGTGATAATTATGGAGCTATTTTTAACAAGTAATATTGGTGGATATAAAAAAATTAATGATATAAAAATTCCAACTTCTTTTGATGACTCAAATAAATTTTTAGAGAATTTGAAATATAAAATAAAAAATAAAAAAAGAATACAAATAATAGGAAACAATTAATATATTGTTTTTTTTATTTCCATTTTTTACCAAAAAAGTGTTGACATTTGTCAAAATAAAGAGTATTTTATATTTAAATTATTTGAAGAGGTGAGAAGCATGAGAAAAGAAAGACTCATTTCAAATAATAAAATATTATGTGTTAACTTATTTGTTAGCTTGATTTTCTTATGCCCAATCTGCTCTTTAATCAAATAACTTTAAGGCAGTAACTTTTAAGACGTTTCGTCTTGTTAGTTACTGTCTTTTTGTTATATATAGGAGGTGGTTATTTTTGAATGATAAAATATCTATTGATGATTTAATTCAAAGTGTTAAATCTTATAATGCTAGTATGGTTTCCACTATAAGAAAAGCCTATGATATGGCATATAATTTACATAATGGTCAATTAAGACAAAGTGGAGAACCTTACATCATTCATCCTTTAACGGTTGCTTATATTTTATCTGAAATGATGGCTGATGCTGATACTATATGTGCAGCATTACTTCATGATACTTTAGAAGATACTAATATAACTAAAGAAGAAATAGCTGAAAATTTTAATAGTAATGTTGCGAATTTAGTTGATGGTGTAACTAAGATAAGTAAATTAAACTTTTCTACCAAGGAAGATCAAAATCATGCTAATACAAGAAAAATAATAACTGGAATAACAACAGATGTAAGAATTATACTTATTAAACTGGCTGATAGACTTCATAATATGAGAACGTTACAATTTAAAACCGAATTTAAGCAAAAAGAAAATTCTCTTGAAACTTTAGAAATATTTGTTCCTATGGCTTATTAGATAGGAGCTTACAGAATAAAATCAGAGTTAGAAGATTTGTCGTTAAGATATCTAAAACCTGATATGTATAAAAAAATAGAAGAAAAAAAGTTAAAGATTGAAAACGAAAGTGAAGCTTGTTTAAAAGAAATGTTACGTACTATACAATCAATGTTAGAAGATGAGAATATTCCTAATGAGATGAAGGTTAGAACTAAGAATATATATGGAATATATAAAAAATTAGAAGAGGGTGGAAAAATATCCGATATTCATGATTTGCTAGCTCTTAAAATAATGGTTGATGATATAAATAATTGTTATCAGACATTAAGATTAGTTCATAGTAAATATCACCCAGTTAATGGTAAATTTAAAGATTTTATATGTAATCCAAAAACAAATATGTATAGATCTCTTCATACGACTGTGTTTGCACCAGGTGATAGATTAGTACAAACTCAAATAAGAACGTTTGATATGGATAAAATAGCATCGTTTGGTTTGTCAGCTTATTGGGATATTAAAAAAGGTACTGCAAGAGAAGTAATGCAACAAAATCTAAAAGATAAGTATCAATTTTTTAATTCATTAGTAGAAATAAACAAGGTTTTTGGTGATAACAAAGAATTTGTTAACCAGGTAAAAAAAGAGTTATTTGCTAATAAGATATATGTTTATACAACTAAAGGTGAAATTATTGAATTACCTATTGGTTCAACTCCAATAGATTTTGCATATAAGATTCATACTGATGTAGGTAATACTATGGTCGCAGCAATTGTAAATGATGAATACGTAGACATAGATAAACCATTAAGTAACAAAGATAGAGTAAGGATAATAACCGATGATTTATCTTTTGGTCCAAGAGAAGACTGGATAGATAAAGCAGTTACTACTCATGCTAAAAGAAAGATAAGAGAGTTTAATAGGAGGTAGGAGAAAAAATGAAAGAAATATTAAGTAAAGATAATCAAAAATATGCGAAAGAATGTTTAAATGAAGCCTTAAATATAGGATTGAAGTTTAAGCTAAATAATAATTTTAAGGAAAAAAAATATACGGAGCAAAATTTTAAAGAGTTGTTGAAAATACCTAAAAAAGGGACAGAATTAAAAGAGTTATTAAAAAATTTTGAAGAAGATATTTTGCCATATTGTTCTAATTTTAGTAATGAGAATTTTATGGGATTCCCAGATGCTGGAAATTCAATAGCGGGTATTAGTGGAGCTTTACTAACTGATTTTTTACAGCAAAATTTAATAAATTCAAGTTTTTGCGCTCCAATAGCTACCTACATGGAAATTGCGGTAATTAAATGGCTCAGAGAAATTATAGGATATGAAATTAAACCAATAAATAATATATGGGATGTTGGTGGAATAATAACTTATGGTGGAACTGGTAGTAATGCTACTGCGATGTTATTAGCAAGAGAAAATTTTAAAAAAAATACGATGAAAAATGGTGTTAAAAATCCTTCTAATTATAAAATTGTTATTCCCAAAGGTATAGGTCATTATAGTATAAGGAGTAGTTCTATGTGGTTAGGTTGTGGTGATAATATAATAGAAGTTGAAACAGAAAATTTTAGATATAATTTAGAAGCTTTAGAAGAAACTTTAATAAAATATAGGGGAAAGATAATGAGTGTGGTTGCATATGTTGGAGACAGTAGGACAATGACTATAGAAAATTTGAAAGCTGTCTACAAATTAGTTAAGAAAATAGATTCAAATATATGGTTGCACGCAGATGCTTGTCATGGATTTTCTTTAGCTTTCTCGAAAAAATTACGCCAAAAAATAGATGGTATAGAATGTTTTGATAGTATCTCTACTGACCCGCATAAGGTATTAACTATACCATATTGTGTTAGTGCTTTACTAATAAAAAATCCAGAAAAGATGAAATTAATAACTTCTACTTCTGATTTGATAATGCAAGAGGATTATGCTTGGGGACAAATTACACCATTTATTGGCTCTAAAAGTTGGGTTTCTTTGAAAATATGGTTTATGATTAAAAATATAGGTATAGAGAATATAGGAAAAATGATTGAAGAAAGATGTGAAATAGCAAAAAAATTTGCTGATATGATAGAAAAATCTGATGATTTTGTATTAATAAACGATATTAATATTAATTCGGTTGTATTTATGTATGTAGGATCTAAAAAAGATATTTTAAGAAATGAGGATATTGAAAAATTAAATAAATTAAATATAAAATTGCATTGTAAAATGATGGATAAAGGAATATATCACTTGCATAAATTTTCTTTACCTGATGATAGGGGAGTATTAAAAAAAGGTGCAATTATTCATCCACTTAGATATATGTCCGGCAATCCAAATATTAACACAAAAAATCTTGAAAATGTATTAAACTACATTAGAACTTTAGCAGGTGAAATTGATGAATAAAATTTGCAGTGAATATATAAATTTAATTTTAAAAAAATTTAGTCATTTACAAATAACAATAATAATATATGGTTCAAATATATATAATGCAAGTGCGAGTGATTTAGATGTGTGTTTAATATTAGATGAAAAAGATGATGTTATTTCAAACTCTATAATAAACGAAACAATAAAGTTTCATAAGAAAAATAAATTGAAAATAGATGAAGAAATTCCCCATACTAATAAATTAATTTATACCTATAACGAAGTTAAAGAAATAATTGAAAATAATCCTTTTTATAAAGAAGGAAAATATGTAATAAACGATATTGTTAAAACTAAAGAATTTTTAAATTCAAAAGAAATGAAACAGCGATTACTATTAAATATACTTACAACTGATCATTTAATAGTAGGAAAATATTATAAAGAATTGTTGAATTTAAGTAATAAGGCTTGGGATTTGATGCTAGACACAATTATTAATTATTTTGAAATAGAAGAATTAAGTGTAGATAATTTATTACAACATTTATATACAAATAAATATACTGGAGCGACTGGAGAAATGTTTTTGGGATATAAGAAAAATTATATCGAAAAGGAAAAGTATTTAAGGAAACAAATTAATAATGCTTTAGAAAGGAAAAAACAAGATGCGTCTGGATTTGTCAAAAAATAAGAACCCTTATTTACCGACTAAAAAAAGTTTAAAAAAGTTGAAACAAAAAATAGATTTAATAACATTTTATCCAAGTAAAAGGATAGAAACATATGAGCAAAAGTTATCTGAGGATTTAAAAGTGAAAAAAAATCAAATAATTTTAACAGCGGGAACGATGGAAGCTATGAATCTTATAATAGATAGGTATAAATTTAAGACTGCTGGTATTTTGAATCCAACTTTTTGGGGAATTAATTATATATCGTTACTTAATGATGTTAAAGTGATAAAAATAAATATGAAAGATATATTTTCGTATAATATAAAAGAAATAGAAACTTTAATTTATAAATCTGATGTTATTTATTTATGTAATCCTAATAACCCAACTACAGCTTATTTAGAAAAAAATAAATTAGAAAGTATAATAAAAAAGAATAAAGAAAAATTTTTTATAATTGATGAAACTATGTTAAAATTTGATTCATGTTATAAGAAAAAAAGTTTAAAAAATTTAATTAATAAGTATAAAAATTTATTTGTAATATTTTCTTTTTCAAAGATATATGGTGTGCCAGGTTTGCGTTTAGGAATAATTCTAACACATATAGAAAATTATAAAATTTTGACCAAAAAACGTGGAATATATTTACTTAATTCTTTAACAGGTTATTATATAGAAAATAATAATTTTAATGATGATAAATTAAATAATTGTAGGAAGAAAATAAAAAATAATTTTATATATTTAGAAAAAAAATTAAAAAAAACATATATAAGATCGATAAAAAATACAAATATGGGATTTATTTTAATAGAAATTCGAAACAGTATGTTAGCTGAAAAATTACAAAAATATTTACTTAAAAATAATATTATTGTAAAGCTAATTGGTGATTCTTATGGAAATGATATGAAAAATTTTATAAGAATAAGTGCATTAACATATATCGAAACTATAAAATTAATATACTATATGAATAAATTTGAAAAGATGGTAAAAAAAGTAGAAAATAGAAAAGAGATTAAAGACATAAAAAGTATTTGATTTTTTTACTTTATATGTTATTATATAAGAGATTTGGAGGTTTTATTATGAAAAGGGATATATTTATTGGTGGTGCTTGGCCTTATGCAAACTATTATTTACACGTTGGACATTTGGCTGCTTTATTACCGGGAGATATTTTAGCTAGATATTTTAGACAAAATGGTGATAATGTTATTTATGTTTCGGGTTCGGATTGTCATGGGACACCAATCACGGAGCGATCTAAAAAAGAGCATATTTCTCCTGAACAAATTGCTACACATTATCATGAGGAATTTGAAAAAACATTTAAAAATCTTGATTTTAGTTATGATGAATATTCTAATACAATGTCAGAACATCATAAAAATATAGTACAAAAATATTTTTTGAGATTAATAGAAAATGGTTTTATATATGAGAAAGAAGTAGAACAAGATTTTTGCGAAAATTGTAAAACTTATTTATCTGATAGGGAAATAGAAGGTACCTGTCCGTACTGTGGCGGGAAAGCAACTGGAGACCAATGTGATGAGTGTTTAGCATCATTAAATAGTGATGAGGTTCTTGATAAACATTGTAAATCTTGTGGACAAAAAACTACTATAAAAACAAATAAACATTTATATTTTGCATTAACAAAGTTTAAGGATAAATTACAAGAATTGATTGATAATAATCATGACACATGGAGAAAGAATGCTTTAGGTGAGGCTCAAAAATATATTGATATGGGATTAGTTGATAGAGCTGCAACGAGACAACTTAACTGGGGTGTTGAAGTTCCAGTTGATGGTTATCAGGATAAAAAAATTTATGTGTGGATAGAAGCTGTAATAGGTTATTTATCTGTTGGAATAGAAGTTGCTGAACAAAGAGGTATTGACTTTGAAAAGTTTTTGTCAAATGATAATGATAACTTAAAAACCTATTATGTACATGGAAAAGATAATATACCATTTCACACTACAATATTTCCTGCAATTATAGAAGGATTAAAAATGAACTATAGATTGCCAGATTATATTGTTTCAAGTGCTTATATTAATTTAAATAATGAAAAAATGTCTAAAAGTAAGGGGAATTTAATAACTGTAAACGAATTATTAAAAAAGTTTGATAGTGATACATTAAGATTTTATTTTATGTATAATGGACCTGAAAAAAGTGATACAAATTGTTCCATAGATACTATAATTCAAACACATAATAAGTTTTTGGTTGGTGGATTAGGAAATTTTGTTAATAGAAATTTATCTTTTATTAAGAAAAAATTTAATGGAATTATAGCTGAAGGTAATATAGATCCAGAAATTATTAGATTGACGAAAGATACTTATAATATAATGAGTGATTTAATAGAAAAAGGTGAATTTAGAATGTCACTAGTTAAATTTTTAGAATATATAAATGCTGCTAATAAATATTATGACGAATCGCAGCCATGGGTAAAAGTAAAAGAAAATATTAAAGAATTTAATGATATAACATATACTTGTGTATATATGATTTCTAATATAGCTAATATGATAGCTCCATACATGCCGAAAACAGCCGTTAAAATAAATAAAATGTTAAATTTAGAGCCAAGTAAATGGGGCGAGGTTAAAATTTCAGGTGACATTAATGTTAAAAATATTGAACTTTTGTTTAACAGAATAGACGGCGACGAACAAAAAAAAAATTACGTAGATTCTGAGGTGAAACAAAAAATAAAATAATGACTATAAAAGAAATAATAAACATAAATCAAAAAGAGATAGATTTAAAAAAAACAGATACTAAACCGCTTTTCATATTTTTAGGAGGACTTCCAGGTAGCGGTAAGACACTTTTGATTGAAAAGTTAAAAATTAAATATAGTGATAGAGATTTTGTCATAATAGAGGCTGATTTATATAGAAGATATTTAAATATCAACTATGAATATAGATGTTATGCTATTGAAAAAACTATTGAAGATTCAAATTTTATAGAAGAAAATTTGCTTAATTATGCTATTAAACAAAAAAAGAATATCATAAGCATAAGTAGTCTTAGAGCTAAAGATACAATATATGAATTAATAGAAAAAAAATTAAAAAAGAATGATTATATAATTAATTTCGAAATTATGGTTACCAATAAAATTGATTCAATCTTATCCTCGCTAGAAAGATATATAGATTATATAAAATCCGGGAATAATATTCCACGATTTGTTAAAATAGATTATTTTAAATTATGTTATACAGGCTTAAAAGATACCATAAAATCTTTAAAACATTGTCCTTATATTAACGAAATTTCTATGTTTAGAAGGGGTAGTAACTTTAGTTTACCTATAGAGATTTTTAATACCACAACAAATTTTGATATTAGTAAAAATTTAAAGAAAGAAGAAATGTTACAACTTCGTTATTTAAATAATCAATCTGTTTTGAAAAGATTGAATGATGCTTTGGATTATCTGGAAAACAATGGTTCAAGTGAAAAAGAAAAAGAAGAATTAGAAAAAATTAAAGTTTATATAGAAAACAATATTTAAAATATAAATAAAGTTGAATAATATAAAAATCATATAGAAAAATAAGGTGATATTTTTGTCTTGTTTCTTTAATAATAAATACTTTACATATAAATATTCAATATTTTGTAAGTTTAAATAAGGGTTTATATCTTAGCCTTAAAGGGTATTTACCTACACGTACAAAGGCACGGCGTCACTAAATTAGTGATTTTCCGTGCTTTTTATATTTGAAAAAAGAAGGGTGATAAAATGAAAGATTTAGGAACAAAAAATTTAGAAACAAAAAGGTTATTATTAAGAAAATTTAAAATAGAAGATGCTCCATTAGTATACGAAAATTGGTGTAATGATCCTGATGTTGCTAAGTATGTTACCTGGTAGCCACATAAAAGCGTTGAAGAAACTAAGGAATTGTTAGAAGAATGGATAAAGTCCTATGAAAGTAAAAAAACTTATAAATGGGTTGCAGAGCTAAAGGATACTAGCTAAATAATAGGTTCCATAGATGTTGTATCTAAAAAGACTTTAGATCATGGTGCATGCGAAATAGGTTATTGTTATGGTAAAAAATATTGGGGTAAAGGATATGCTAGCGAATGTTTAGATGCCGTAATAAAGTATTTATTTGATGAATGTGATGCATATGTTATTTCTGCAAAGCATTGTTCTTTAAATCCTGCAAGTGGTAAGGTAATGCAAAAGTGTGGCCTTAAATATGAAGGTACTTTAAGGGGTAGGTATGTTGATTCAGACGGTAAACGTAATGATATACTATCATACTCTATAACCAAAGAAGAATATAAAAGTAAGTAAATTTTTACAAAATAATTGATTTTTATTTTATGTTGTATACCCATAAAGAAGTGGTACACATGGAATATATCATAAATAAATTTCTACAAAAATTTATCTAAGTATTAATTGATAAAAAAATTACGTTCAATCGCTTAATAAAATAAAGCAAAAAGAGGTTAATAACTAACCTCTAATTTTTTATATCAAGCTAAAGATTGTATTTATTATAAAACATATTAGTAATCCTACAAGGGTAGGTAAAATAAATGCTACAAAAGTCCATAATTTACTATTTGTTTCTTTTTTAATTGTTAGTATCGTTGTACTACAAGGAAAATGAAACATCATAAATATTAAAGTACATATGGCAGTAACATAAGTCCAACCATTATCTATTAATAGTGTTTTTAGTTCTACTAAACTATTATAATCAGTTAAGTTAGAGGTTTTCATATAACCCATAATCATTATTGGTATTACTATTTCGTTAGCGGGAAAACCAAGAATAAATGCTATTAGTATCGTTCCATCTAGTCCGAATAAACTAGCTATTGGATTTAAAGCTTCGGTACAATAGCTTAATATGCTACTTCCATCTATCATTATGTTAGACATTAACCATATGACTAAGCCTGCTGGAGCCGCTACGCTTATAGCCCTTCCTAAAACGAATAAGGTTCTATCAAAAATTGATCTTATAATAACTTTTTTTATTTGTGGTTTTCTATATTGAGGCATTTCTAGAACAAATGAAGATGGTAATCCTTTCAGTATTGTACAAGATAATAATTTTGATATTAAAAGAGTTGTTATAATAGAAAGTACTATTACGGTGGTTAGTATTATCGTGGATTTGAAACTACTTCCAGCGGCAAAAAACATGGTAATAATGGCAATAAGACCGGGAAATCTCCCGTTACACGGTACAAACGCGTTTGTAAGTATACCGATTAGGCGTTCTCTTGGTGAATCAATTATTCTTGCTCCAACAACTCCGCAAGCATTGCATCCAAAGCCCATGCACATGGATAAAGCCTGTTTACCATGACATTTAGCCTTATTAAATAGTTTATCTAAGTTAAATGCTATTCTTGGAAGAAATCCTGAGTCTTCAAGTAGGGTAAAAAGAGGAAAAAATATTGCCATCGGAGGAAGCATTACGGAAATAACCCAAGTTAATGTTTTTAATACTCCGTTTATAATTATGTCATAAATTAATGAAGGGGTATGAATTAAGGTTAAAAACTTAGCTATTTGATCATTAATACTAAACAGTAATTTTGATAATAAGAAAGATGGGTAGTTTGAACCTGATATGGTTAGCCATAGTATTATTCCTAAAAATAAAATCATTATTGGTATACCAAAAACTTTAGATGTTAATATTTTATCGGTTTTAGATATTTTTAAGGTGCTAGCATTACAAACCTCGTTAGCAATCTCGCTGTTTCTTTTTATTATTGAACATATCATTTTATCTTGGTAATCATTTATTTTATTAATTTTTAAATATGTATTACAGTTTAAGTTAACTTCTTCTACTTTTTTTCTTGTTGTCTCATCAAGCTTTAAGTAATCATATATTTTATTGTTAAACTCTTTGTTATCTTCTAATATTTTTATGGCAAAGAATCGATTAGTATTAGTTATTACGTATTTATCTAGTGTTTTTGTCATCTTTTTTATTACGTCTTCTATTTTTTCATCGTACTTAAATTCCATTTTTTTACTTGTTTTGTCATTACAAGTTTTTTCGATTAACTTAACTAACTTATCTAAACTTTTTTTGTTCGTGGCACTAGTTCCAATTACCGGAACTTTTAATATGTTTTGCAATTTTTTTAGATTAACACTAATATTTCTTTTTTTAGCTTCGTCCATTAAGTTTACGCAAACTATTACGTTATCTTTGGTTTCTATAATTTGCGTTGCTAAATTTAAATTACGCTCAATTATGGTTGCGTCTAAAACAACGATTGTTAAGTCATGTTTTTCAAAGCAGATAAAGTCCCTTGAAACTTCTTCTTCTTTTGAAGAAGCAAAAAGTGAGTAAGTTCCTGGAAGATCAATTAAAGTATATTTATTACCATTATAAAAGTATGAACCTGACGCGCTTTCAACCGTTTTTCCAGGCCAGTTTCCGGTATGTTGATTAAGGCCGGTAAGGGTGTTAAAAATGGTTGATTTTCCAACGTTAGGATTTCCAATTAAAGCTATTACATGACAGTTATCGTCATAATTTAATTCATCCTTAAGGAGCCTATTACCCGTAGATTTAATCGTTAGACCCAACTTAATCACCTCCAAGTTTACTTTGACAGTCATAAAAAACTGAAATGTTTTTTGCGTCTTCACCTCTAAGAGCAATTACGCTTCCCCTTATTAGGTATGCACACGGGTCATTAAGTGGACTTTTATATAATTTTTTTATTTCTGTTCCACGTGTTAAGCCAAGATCTAATAACCGTCTTTTTAAGTTATTATTTACATTTAAATTAATAACTCTACCAATTTCATTCATTGGTAATTTATCTAATGTAATTTCCAAATTATCACTTCACCTTCAAAGTTTGGTTTCTATATTAGTCTATGATGAACACATATTTTGTGAAACAAAAAAGTTTATCATTTTTTGATAAACTCCACGGTTTTTTCCAGGTCAAATTCGTCCTTATAAATAAAGGTATCCTTACCCGTTAATAAATTTTGCAAAATACTTTTTTCAACTTCTTTTTTATTTCCCGTTAAATACTCTTTAACTAAATAAAGTGCGTTAGCATAATCTTGCATATATTCTTCTAGTTTTTTAGAGTCGTACTTTGCACGTTTATTTAAGTATAAGTATGCTACTTTTTTAGCTTCTTTAGTTTTATAGTTCAAGTTATTTATCTTAATACCAGGAAACATAGCGTCAAGTACGATACTATTTAATATGTCTAAAAATGACGGAACTGTTTCTGATGTTTTTACGTTTGACAACATGTGGTAAGCATGGGCCTTTTCATGACTTATTATTATCGTTTTTTTAATACTTTTTTCTTCTGGTAATATTATTGTTACTTTGCTTATTCCACTAGGAGTAAACAAGGTAGGTTTACAAAAGCCTTCAAAAGAGAATAGCTTTGAATCATAAACAAAGTTAATCTTATCATCTATATTTGGCAAGGCACCTTGTAAAACATGGTTATAAAACTCATTTGATTTTCTTAACGCCATCTCATCACTAATGACAGGTGATTTAAACTCATCATTAACTTCACTTAATAATAATATGCTTTCTGCTAAGTTTTTGCATGACATATAATCATCCCCTTTTGCAATATTATACATAAAAATAAAAATAAGTAAATGATTTGTCGGCTAAAATAGGTGATATTTTCAAAAATAGGTAAGTAACATTTATTAAGGAGGAATCATGGATAATTATAATGGATTAAATAAGGACGAAGTTAATCAATCTAGAAAAAAATATGGAACAAACGAAATAAAAAAAGGTAAAACAAATAGCTTTTTTTCACTTTTATTAGAATCGTTAGCAGACCCAATCATTAAGATTCTTTTGATAGCACTAGCTATAAAAATAGTATTTTTATTTAGGGATTTTGATTGGTTTGAAACGCTTGGTATATTAATAGCTATATTCTTAGCATCTTTTATTTCTACTATTTCTGAATATGGTTCTGAAAAGGCTTTTAAAAGGTTACAAGAAGAATCTTCTAAGATAAAATGTAAAGTTAAAAGAGAAGGAAAAATAAAGGAAATAAAAATAGATGAAGTAGTAAAAGGGGATTTAGTTATTTTACAGTACGGTGATAAGGTTCCTGCTGATGGAGTTTTATTAAAAGGCGAGCTTATGGTTGACGAATCATCTCTTAACGGGGAATCTAAAGAGATTCATAAAGAGCCGGTTAAAGGAAATAACGTAAATTCTAAAAATAGATTATACATGGGAACTATGGTTTGTTCAGGTGATGGTTTAGTTAGGGTAACCACGGTTGGAGAAAATACCTTCTATGGTAAAATAGCTAGTGAACTTAAGGAAAGAAACGGAGATAGTCCGCTTAAAATAAGACTTAGAAACCTTGCTAAAATAATTAGTACTTTTGGTTATATAGGGGCTTTTTTAGCATCAATTTCATACTTATTTTCGGTTATTGTAGTTGATAATGGGTTCGTACTTGATAAAATAATTCAAACCATTAGTAATTTTCCTGTTATGATGGAACATATTATTTATGCCTTAACCCTTAGCGTAACCATAATAATAGTATCTGTTCCAGAAGGTCTTCCAATGATGATAACGCTTGTTTTATCATCAAACATGAGAAGGATGTTAAAAGATAACGTTTTGGTAAGAAAATTAGTAGGTATTGAAACCGCTGGTAATATAAATATTTTATTTAGTGATAAAACAGGTACCCTAACAACAGGAAAGTTAACCGTAACAAACGTAATTGATGGTTCTTTACGTAACTATAAAGATGAAGAAGAAATAAAACAAAGTGGAATTAATTTTTATAATTTACTTAGAATATCCATGATTGTTAATAACATGGCATCTTATGACGGAAAAAAAGCAGTGGGAGGTAACACAACTGATAGATGTTTATTAAACTTTTTTAGCCCGTGTGATTTTAGTAGTATAAAAAAGATAAAAACGATTCCTTTTGATAGTAAGAATAAATATATGATAACGGTTTTAGATGATAAAAAAGCAAGAAACTTAATTAAGGGAGCACCAGAGAAAATAATTCCTAACTGCAGTTTTTATTATAATAATGACGCGGTTAAATTACCATTTAAAAATAAGGTTAACGTTGAAAAACAAATAAATTATCACACTAAAAATGGTTCAAGGGTTATAGCCATTGCAACTAGTAGTAATAAAGATGAAAAAGATTTTAGTGGTCTTACTTTAGTTGGTGTTGTAATAATAAAAGATGAGGTAAGAAAAGAAGCCATTGAAGGGCTTAAACTTACTAGTAGTGCGGGAGTAAAAACCGTTATGATAACCGGTGATAATAAGGATACGGCCGTTGCGGTTGCAAAGGAAATGAAAATAATAGAAAATGATGATGACGTAATTCTAACGTCAGATGAACTTAATAGTATGACTGATTTACAGGTTGCGAAAATACTTCCAAAATTAAGGGTGGTAGCTCGCAGTCTTCCACAAGATAAAAGTAGGTTAGTTAGAATAAGTGAACAGATGGGACTTGTTGTTGGTATGACAGGTGATGGGGTAAATGATGCCCCGGCCTTAAAAAAAGCAGACGTAGGTTTTGCGATGGGCTCAGGTAGTGAAGTATCAAAAGAAGCTAGTGACATAGTTATTTTAGATAATAATTTTCTATCAATTAGTAAAGCAATATTATTTGGAAGAACCATATTTAAAAGTATAAGAAAGTTTATTATTTTTCAGTTAACGGTTAATTTATGTGCCCTTAGTGTTTCTATCATAGGACCTTTTATTGGTGTTGATACACCAGTTACGGTAATCCAAATGCTATGGATAAATATGGTTATGGACACACTAGCAGGACTTGCATTTTCCTTTGAACCACCACTTTTAGAATACATGAATGAAAAACCTAAAACGAAGGATGAAAACATAATAAATTCATATATGACAGGGGAAATATTGATAACCGGTTTATATACAACTATTTTATGTATATTGTTTTTAAAACTACCATTTATAAAAAATTTATTTAATAGCGAGTCATCTTTTATGACAGCCTTTTTTGGACTATTTATTTTTAGTGGTATATTTAACTGTTTTAACGCTCATACAAGTAGAATAAACATACTAGCTAATCTTTTAAAAAACAAAATGTTTATTATTGTGATAGGTTTTATTATAATCGTACAAATAATTTTAATGTATTATGGTGGTGATATGTTTAGAACGGTTCCTCTTAGCGTAGGAGAGTTTATAATTACTCTTGTGCTATCATTTACCGTTGTACCAGTTGATGTTTTAAGAAAGATAATATGTAAAAAATATGGTAAGAAAAAAGGGGTGTGATTTTGACTAAAATAGTAAAAAATGATAGTATATAAGAGTAGGAAAAGGTGATATTAAAATGTTTTTTGACTTAGCTAAAGAAATTAATTTTAAAAATACTTATTTTGATATGTTGAAATATAGATTAGCATATGCAAGTTTAGAGTTAGAAGGAATATCAGATGATTTAGCTGATATAAAACAATCGATAAAAATATATAATCAACTTAATGCTATCAATTATATTTTTGATAGTTATAATGAAAAAGAATTATCTCATTTTGAGTTTACAAACCTTTTATGTGAAGTTGTTAAAAGAGTAACTGGTGAAGAAATAAGTGATTTTAGAAGAACAACTGCGTATGTTAATGGTTCTAATGTACCAAGGTCAAAACCGCAAATGATTAGAAATGATTTATGGTATTTAATTGATGATTATAATTATAGAATACAAAATTGTAAGGATCCGGAAGAAATATATGAAATAGAAGCTGACTTCCATATTAGATTTTTACATATTCATCCTTTTGAAGATGGTAATGGTAGAGTAGCTAGAATATTACTCTTATATAATATGTGTCGAAAGTCAATTGCACCATGCATAATAACAAAAGATATGAAAAGAAAATATTGTGATTTGATTGAAAAAGCTGATTCTAAAAATTTAGCCTTATTATTTAAGGAATTATCTGAAAAAGAACTTGAAACAATGGTTTCACTTTATAAGAGATTAGATGAAAAAGGATTGATTGAAAGTAATAAAATGAGTTCTGAGGAATTTAATGAGTATAAAAAAAGTATTGGGGGTAAATAGTGAAATTATTATTACATACTTGTTGTGCACCTTGCAGTGTGTACTGTGTTGAAGAATTAAAAAAGGAAAACATAGATATTACAAGTTATTGGTATAATCCAAATATTCACCCATACAAGGAGTATGAAGCAAGGTTAGAGTGTTTAAAAAAATATGATGAAGAAATAGGTATTCCACTAATTATTGATGATTATTATGGATTAAAAGATTTTTGTAAAAATGTTATTGATAAATTAGATAATAGATGTGGTTACTGTTATTTATGTAGGTTAGAAAAAACGGCACGTTACGCAAAGGAAAATGGATATGATGCTTTTTCAACAACCCTTTTAATAAGTCCATATCAAAATCATGAATTATTAAAGAAAACTGGTGAAACGCTTGGAAAAAAATATGGAATTAAATTTTTGTACAGAGATTTTAGACCTGGGTTTAGGTATGGACAGAATAAGGCGAGAGAAATTGGACTTTATATGCAAAAGTATTGTGGGTGCGTATTTAGTGAGGAAGAAAGATATGAAAAATTAATATCTAAAAATAAAAAAATAAATGATGAATTTAATAAAAAAGTATTAATAAGGGGTTAACTTATTTTATGTTTTTTGTTATACTTAAGTTGTAAGAGGTATAATTATGAAAAATAGTCTATTAAACTTTAATTATTTTATAGTTTGTTTATCGTATGTATACCTATTTATATTATTTTGCTTAAAAAACTAACATTATTTTTATGTTAGTTTTTTGTATTTTTAAGGAGGTAATTTATGAGTAGTAAATATCAAGATGAATTAGGTCTTATAGTTATGGATAATATAAAGGAATTTGGAGAAAGTGTTGATAAGCATTTGATGAAAAAAAGAAACACAACTCAAAGTTTTATAATTCCAAAAGAAGAAATTAGGTTTTCTAGTGGTGATGGTAAAGTAATGCTTAAAGACTCCACAAGAGAAAAGGACTTATATATTATATCTGATGTTGGAAATAATGGTATGGTGTATAAAATGGCTGGATATATAAATCATATGAGTCCAGATGATCATTTTCAAGATATTAAAAGAGTTATTTCTGCAGATGGAGGGGAGGCTGCAAGATTAAGTGTTTTTATGCCTTTACTTTATGCAAGCAGACAACATAAAAGACATGCTGGAGAATCACTTGATTGTCCATTAGCACTTCAAGAATTAGAACGACTAAATGTGAAGGAAATAATAACTTGTGATGCCCATGATCCAAGGGTTGAAAATGCTTTATCTACTAGTACAAGTTTCGATTCTTTTTATGTAACTAACGAACTAGTACATTCGTTCATTGTCAATGAAGACTTTGATCCTGATAAGATAATTATTATATCACCAGATACAGGTGCAGTAGAAAGAGCAATATATAATGCAGGATATTTTAATTCGGACGTTGGAATGTTTTATAAAAGAAGAGATTACTCTAGAATGGAAAATGGTAAAAATCCAATAGTTGCACATGATTATTTAGGAACAGATTTACTTGGTATGACTGTTATAATAACAGATGATATGATTTCATCTGGCGGTTCTATGATAGATACTGCGAAAAATGTAAAACAAAGAGGAGCTACAAAGGTTATTATGATAACTACATTTGCTATGTTTGTAGAAGGATTAGAAGAATTTGATAAGGCCTATGAAAATGGAATATTTGATGCCGTATATTCAACAAATTTGACTTATGTAGATCAAGAAGTTAATAAAAGACCTTGGTATCATCAGGTAGATTGTTCTAGTTTTGCAGCGGATATTATAGATACTTTAAATTCTGGAAACTCAACAGCAAATTTAAAAAATGGAAAGCAAAAAGTAATGGAAATGCTTGATAAAAAGAAAAAAGG
>CANPXR010000009.1 GCA_947586655.1 uncultured Bacilli bacterium
TAATTTGATTAATTTTAAAAATTTGATATATCTTTTAATAATTAAATGATATAATGGTTATTAGGAGGATGTATTATGGTTATAAAAAGTGATAATAGAATGTCTAACTTTTTTTCAAAAGTATATTTTTGGATGTTTATAGGGCTTTTGATATCAGGAGGAGTTGCTTATTATACGTCAGTATCGCCTAGCATGATAAGGTTTGTGTATGGCAATTACATTTGGGTACTACTACTTGAACTACTAGTGGTAATTATTTTTAGTGCACTAAGAAAAAAGGTAACGCCTTTTGTTGCAAAAATACTGTTTGTTTTGTACTCACTAATGAGTGGGTTAACCCTTTCTTCAATTTTCATAGTTTATAAATTGGATAGTATAGGAGTGGTATTTTTATCTTCTGCACTAATGTTTGCTTTGCTTGCGGCGTATGGTTACGTTACTAAGCAAGATTTATCATCCCTTGGTAAAATTCTTATTTTTGCCCTTATTACGATCGTTATCATGTCGGTAATTAACATATTTGTTGGAAACTCTACTTTTGGAATTGTTGTTTCGATAATTTCGGTAGTTGTTTTCCTAGGACTTACCGCTTGGGACATGCAAGCTCTAAAGGCCATGTATAATTATTATGCTTCTAATGATGACGAACTAAATAAAGTAGCAATATATGGTGCCCTTGATTTGTACTTGGATTTTATTAACATATTTTTAAGTTTACTTAACTTATTTGGTAAGGAAAATGATTAACATCACGTAAGTGGTGTTTTTTTAGTACATTAAGCTTCTTAGTATTTTTCTTTAGATAATTTAATAAAATTTTATGAAGGAGAAAAAAGTTAAAAACTTTTTAAAAACCCCTTGAAATAAGGGGATTCTTCTGTTATAATGGTTACTGCGTGTAGTTGCATAGATGTGCGAGGTTGCTGATACGCCCGGTTAAGTTGCTTTTATGAAGCAAGGGATATCAGGTAATTCGTTCGGAGCAAGTCTATACCAGATATAGGCGAAGGGAGGATAAATGAGTATGTCTAATAAAATTCGAATTAGGTTAAAAGCATATGATCATCGTTCTTTGGATTTAGCTGCTTCAAAAATAGTTGAAACAGTTAAACGTACTGGGGGTAACGTTAGTGGACCAGTACCACTTCCAACGGAAATACAAAAGTATACCATTTTAAGAGCGGTTCATATGTACAAAGATTCACGTGAACAATTCGAAATGCGTACCCACAAAAGATTAATTGATATTATAAACCCAAGTAAGGAAACCATAGATGCTTTACAACATCTTGATTTACCAAGTGGCGTTGATATCGAAATTAAATAATTATAGGAGGAACAAATGGAAAGAAAAGGAATCTTAGGTCGTAAGTTAGGAATGACTCAAGTTTTTTCTAAGGATGGTAAGCTACTTCCAGTTACTGTTGTTGAAGTAGAACCAAACGTTGTAACTCAAATCAAAACCGTAGAAACTGACGGTTATGAAGCAATTCAATTGGGATTTGATACAAAAAGGGAAAAACTAAGTAATAAAGCACAAAAAGGTCATTTATCAAAATCTAATACTACTCCTAAGCGCTTCTTAAAAGAGATTCGCGGAGTAGATGTTAGTAAGTATCAGCTAGGTCAAGAACTTAACGTAGAAGTTTTTGAAGAAGGAGAAATGGTTGATGTTACGGGAATCTCTAAAGGAAAAGGTTTCCAAGGCGTTATAAAACGTTATAATCAATCAAGGGGACCAATGGGACATGGTTCTCAGTATCATAGGGGCGTTGGTTCTTTAGGAACAATGAGACCAATGCGTGTATTTAAGGGTAAGAAATTACCTGGACACATGGGAAGCGTTACTGTTACCATGCAAAATCTAGAAATAGTAGCAGTTATACCAGAAGAAAACGTAATTTTAATTAAGGGTAACGTTCCTGGTGCAAAGAAGTCTTTAGTTATCATCAAGTCAGCGGTTAAAAAACCAAACGTTAAGAAGGAAAAAGTAGAACTAGTAAGTTATGAAACTACTAAACCAGAGGTTTTAGAGCAGGCTGAACCTGAGGTAAACGAAGCATCACAAGAAAACGCCAAACAAGAAACTGTTGAATAACAGAGTACTAAGTTAAAAAAATATTTATACTTGTGATGAAAGGAGGAACTAAAATGCCAAAGACAGCACTTTTAAGTTTAAAAGGTGAAAAAATTAAAGACATTAAATTAGACGATAACGTTTGGGGAATAACTCCAAATGATCAAGTTGTATATGAACATATAAATTTAGCGATGGCTAACTCAAGACAAGGTAGTCATTCGGTAAAAACTCGTAGTGAGGTTTCAGGCGGTGGAAGAAAGCCGTGGAGACAAAAGGGAACTGGTAACGCAAGACAAGGTTCTACAAGGGCACCTCACTGGGTAGGTGGTGGAATTGTATTTGGACCAAGTTCAAATAGAAATTACACTAAAAAGATGAATAAGAAAGAACGTCGTTTAGCACTTAAATCAGCTTTAACGTACAAGGCAAACGATAAGAACGTAGTTGTCATTGAAAAGTTTGAAGTTGAAAGCAATAAGACTCGCGATGCGTTAAAGTTGTTAGAAGGACTAAAACTTAGCGGTAAGTTATTAATAGTTACTACCGAACTTTTGGAAAACATAATTTTAGCGACTAGAAACATAGCTTCTATAAAACTAATTTTAGCAAACGAATTAAATACTTATGACGTTTTATCTTGCGATAAATTAGTTATCACTGAGGATGCATTAAAATATGTTGAGGAGGTGCTTAAGTAATGAAAGACGTAATAAAGGCACCAATAGTAACGGAAAAGTCAACTAGTATATCAGCAGATGGAAAAAAAGTGGTTTTAAAAGTATCTAAGGATGCTAATAAAATTCAAATAAGACAGGCTGTTGAAAAGGCTTTTGACGTTAAGGTAACAAACGTTAACACCGTAAGTGTTCGTGCAAAGAAAAAAAGAGTAGGTCGCTACGAAGGAAAAACTAAAGCTTACAAAAAAGCAATCGTAACTTTAGCGGAAGGTAGCAAAATAGATTTAAGCTAATAAGGAGGAAATATAATGCCAGTTAAAAAGTTCAAACCAACTACAAATGCTAGAAGACAAATGAGTACTTTGGTTAACGATGAAATAACTAAAAATACTCCTGAAAAAAGCTTAGTAGTTAAAAAGCAAAAAACTAACGGACGTAATAACTTAGGCCGAATTACCGTAAGACACCGCGGTGGTGGTGAAAAACGTAAGTATCGTATAATTGATTTCAAAAGAGACAAGTATGATATAACGGGTAAGGTTATGAGTATTGAATATGATCCAAACAGAAGTGCTAACATTGCGCTTATAAATTATAAAGATGGTGAAAAAAGGTACATAATTGCTCCAAAGGGACTAAAGGTTGGAGACATAATTGTTAGTGGGCAAAGCGTTGACGTTAAGGTTGGAAACGCAATGTTAATTTCAAACATTCCAGTTGGTACCGTTATTCATAACATCGAATTAAGACCAAAAAAAGGAGCACAACTTGCTCGTAGCGCTGGTTCTAGTGCTCAGATTTTGGGACGTGAAGAAAAATACGTATTAATAAGATTAAGAAGCGGTGAAACAAGAAAGGTTCTTGGTACTTGTATGGCAACGATTGGCGAGGTTGGAAACGCCGATTACTCTTTGGTTAACATTGGTAAAGCTGGTCGTACTCGTCACATGGGTATACGTCCAACGGTACGTGGTTCTGTTATGAACCCTAATGATCACCCACATGGTGGTGGTGAAGGTAGAGCTCCAGTAGGACGTAAACAACCAATGACACCTTGGGGTAAACCTGCACTTGGTATGAAGACACGTAATAATAAGAAGGCTTCTACAAAATTAATAATTAGCCGTAAAAAATAAAAGAAAGGAAGAAATGTAAATGGCAAGAAGTATAAAAAAAGGACCTTATGTATTTCCTAGATTACTAGCTAAGGTTCAAAAATTAAACGAAGAAGGCAAAAAAGAAGTAATAAAAACTTGGTCACGCCGTTCAACAATATTTCCGGATTTTATAGGACACACTTTTGCGGTTCATAACGGTAAGGAGTTTATCCCAGTTTATGTAACTGAAGATATGGTTGGTCATAAATTAGGAGAGTTTTCACCAACTCGTAAATGTGGTGGACACGGCGAAAATAAAGATAAAAAGTAATAACTAGAAGGGAGATAATAATATGGAAGCGAAAGCAATTGCGAAGACAGTTCGTATTTCCGCTTTAAAATCTCGTTTAGTTATGAGGTTAATAAACGGAAAAAACGTTAGCGAGGCCATGTCTATTTTAAATAACATGAATAATAAAGCTGCGCGTATTATTAAAAAAGTTTTAACATCAGCGGTAGCAAATGCTGAGAATAATCATAATCTTGATAAAACTAAGTTATACGTTAAGGAAGCTTACGTTAATGATGGTCCAGTACTTAAAAGATCTGTACCAGATTCAAGAGGAAGAATTGCAAAGAATGATCACCGTACAAGTCATGTAACAGTGGTTGTTGCAGAAAGATAATATAAGGAGGAAAACTAATGGGTCAAAAAGTTAATCCTGCAGGGTTAAGACTTGGTATTAACAAGGATTGGACTGCTAAATGGTATGCACCAAGTAAAGATTTCTCTAAAACGTTAGAAAATGACATGAAGATTCGTAATTTCTTAGAGAAGAAATTAAAGAACGCTGCGGTTTCTTCTATAACGATTGAAAGAAGTAATAAAAAAACCGAAGTTAAAATTAACACTGCAAAGCCAGGAGTTGTTATTGGTCACGGTGGAGAGGAAATTGAAAAGCTAAAAGGCGAACTTAAGAAATTAGTTGGCCAAGAGGTGCAAATTTCCATAATGGAAGTTAAAAGCCCTGACTTGGATGCTAAGCTAGTAGCAAATAATATCGCAAGTCAAATTGAAAACAGGGGTTCATATAGAATGGCTCAAAAAAGAGCTATTAGAAACACTATGAAAGCTGGAGCAAAGGGTATTAAAACTTTGTGTTCTGGCCGTTTAAATGGAGCTGAAATTGCTCGTAGTGAAGGTTATAATGAAGGTACTACACCTTTACATACTTTAAGAGCAGACATTGATTATGGAGTAGCTGAAGCTGATACTACTTATGGTAAGATTGGCGTTAAGGTATGGATATATAAAGGTGAAATACTTCCATCTAAGAGAAAAAATGGAGGTGTTAAAGATGTTGATGCCAAAAAGAACTAAATATCGTAAGCCTCACAGAATATATCACGAAGGAAAATCAAAGGGTAATACAAAAGTTACTTTTGGTGAGTATGGTTTAATGGCAAAAGAAGGCGCTTGGATTACCGCACAACAAATTGAAGCTGCCCGTGTTGCTATGACTCGTTATATGAAGCGTGGTGGTAAGGTATACGTTAATATTTTCCCACACCTTTCACTTACTAAAAAGCCACTTGAAACCCGTCAAGGTAAAGGTAAAGGTAATCCTGAAAGCTGGGTTGCCGTTGTAAAAGAAGGTAAAATTATGTTTGAGGTTTCAGGAGTAACCGAAGAAGTGGCTCGTGAAGCACTTAGACTTGCAATGCACAAATTACCAATTAGATGTAAATTTGTGACAAAAGAAAATGGTGGTGACAAAAATGAAGGTTAAGGAAATAAGAGAGCTAACCACTGAACAAATAGAAGCTAAAATAGTAGAAGCTAAGGATGAAATATTTAATTTACGTTTAAGGCAAGCTACCGGAAACTTAGAGAAACCTTCAAGAATACACGAGTTAAGAAAAGACGTTGCTAGAATGAAAACCATTTTGGCAGAACGTAAGAAAGCTTAAAGGAGGTTTACTTATGGAAAAGACAAGACATGAAGTTATTGGTAAGGTCGTAAGTGCAAAAAATGATAAAACAATTACGATTTTAGTTGAAACTTATAAAAAAGATCCAAAGTATGGTAAGCGCGTTAAATATTCGAAAAAGTATACAGCTCATGATGAAAATAATCAGGCTAAGGTTGGAGACCTAGTAAGAGTTGTAGAAACTAAACCATTATCAAAGACGAAAAGATTTAGTTTAGTGGAAATAGTAGAAGAAGCCGTAATTTTATAGGCACTTTACAAATTAGAAGGAGGAAACATTTATGATTCAACAACAAAGTCGTTTAAAGGTTGCTGATAATTCTGGTGCTCGGGAACTAATGGTCATAAGGGTTCTTGGCGGAAGTACTCATAAGACTGGAAATATTGGTGACATCGTAGTTGGAACAGTAAAAAAAGCAACTCCAAATGGTAATATATCAAGCGGTAAAGTCGTAAAAGCGGTTATCGTTAGAAGCAAGTTTGGAATGCGTAGAGATGATGGTTCTTATATCAAATTTGATGATAACGCATGCGTTATTATTAAAGATGATAAGACACCAGTTGGAACAAGAGTTTTAGGTCCAGTAGCACGCGAATTACGTGATAAAGATTTCATGAAAATTGTATCGCTAGCCAAAGAAGTGTTATAGGCCTTTTAAGGAGGAAAAATCATGAATTTAAAAGTTGGAGATAAAGTAATTGTTATTGCTGGTAAGGACAAGGGCAAAGAAGGTAAAATCATCGCTAAGAAAGGTGAAAAAGTATTTGTTGAGGGTATTAACATGGTTAAAAAGCATGTTAAGCCAAATGGTCAAGACCAAAATGGTGGAATAGTTGATAAGGAAGCTGCTATTCACGTTTCTAATGTTATGATTATTGATCCAAAGACTAAAAAACGTGCCAGAATAGCAAAACAAACAGATAAAGATGGAAATAAATTTAGAGTTTCTAGCAAGTCAAAAAACAAATTAGACTAACCTGGAAGGAGGGTAACTATGAACAGTTTAAAAACAAAATATAAAGAGGAAATTATTCCTGAACTAACAAAAAAATATAATTATACTACTGTCATGGCTGTACCAAAGTTAGAAAAGATTGTAGTTAATATGGGAGTTGGAGACGCAACGGTAAATAGTAAGTTATTAGATGTTGCGGTATCAGAACTTGAGAAAATAACTGGACAACAACCAGTTATTACAAAGGCTAAAAAGTCGATAGCTGGTTTTAAGATAAGAGAAGGTCAAGCAATCGGATGTAAGGTTACACTTCGTGGTGAAACTATGTATACTTTTTTAGAAAAACTTATTAGAATCGTGTTACCTCGCGTACGTGATTTTAGGGGTATTTCATCAAAGGCTTTTGATGGTAGAGGAAATTATACACTTGGAATTAAAGAACAAACAATATTCCCAGAAATAGTTTATGATGAAGTTGTAAAAGTACGTGGAATGGACATTGTTTTTGTTACAACTGCAAAAACAAACGAAGAAGCATTAGACTTATTAAAAGGATTCGGTTTACCTTTTAAAAAGTAAGCAAGGGAGGAATAAAGTGGCAAAGAAAAGTATGGTCGTAAAAGCTAAAAGACCAAAGAAATATAAAGTACAAGAATATACTCGTTGCAACAGATGCGGTCGTCCACATTCAGTAATGAAAAAGTTTGGTATCTGCCGTATTTGCTTTAGAGAATTAGCCTATAAGGGAGAAATTCCTGGTGTTAAAAAGTCAAGTTGGTAGGATTAAAGTACGGAAGGGAGGATTCATATGTTAGTAACAGATCCAATCGCAGATTTACTTACGCGTATTCGTAATGCAAATCAAATGCGTTATAATGAGGTTGTTATTCCTTCATCAAACGTTAAGTTATCAATTGTTAAAATATTAAAGGATGAAGGATATATTGAAAATTATAAGGTTGAAAAAAATGAAGTACAAGATAACATTATTGTGACTTTAAAATATGGTAAAAATAAAGAAAGAGTAATTTCTGGTTTAAAAAGAATATCTAAACCAGGACTACGTGTGTATGCTAAGGTAGAAGAAATGCCAACCGTTTTAAACGGGCTTGGAATTTCAATCGTTTCAACGTCAAAGGGTATTATGACCGGTAAGGAAGCTAAAAAGGAAAACCTTGGTGGAGAAGTTTTAGCATACGTATGGTAATTCAAACAAGGAGGGACAAAAAAAGATGAGTCGTATTGGAAACAGAGTGTTAACGGTTCCTGAAGGTGTAACCGTAACCAATGAAGATGGATGCGTCACTGTAAAAGGACCTAAGGGCGAATTATCATTAAACTTAGACGAAAATATTAACGTTTTAGTAGAAGGTAACGAAGTTAAGGTTACTAGAAACAGTGAAATTAAAAAAATAAAACAAATGCATGGTACTACTAACGCTTTAATAGCAAACATGATTAAAGGTGTTAAGGAAGGTTATGAAAAAAGTTTGGAGATAATTGGTGTTGGTTATCGTTTTAACGTTAAGGGTAAAACCCTAGAAATAAACGCTGGTTATTCTCATAAGGTTGAACTTGAAATACCATCTGGATTAACCGTAGAAAGTACTAGTGCAACAGAGATAACCGTTAAGGGAATTGATAAAGAAGCAGTAGGAAAGTTTGCTGCAGAAATAAGAGAAGTTAGAAAACCAGAGCCTTATAAGGGTAAAGGTATTCGTTATAAGGGTGAGCATGTTCGCCGTAAAGAAGGAAAGAAAGCTTCTAAATAATAGGAAAGGGAGATTATTACAATGATAAAAAAAACATCACGTAATGAAGCTCGTAAAGCTAGACATGCTAGAATAAGAACAAAAGTAAGTGGATCTAGCGAGTTACCAAGATTATGCGTATTTAGGTCATTGAAAAACATTAGTGCTCAAATAATCGATGATGCTAAGGGAGTAACTTTAGTTAGTGCATCAACAAACGATAAGGATCTAAATATTAAAAATGGTGGTAACGTAGAGGCAAGTAAGCTTGTAGGAGCTGAAATTGCAAAGAAAGCTAAAAAAGCTAAAATTAACAAAGTAGTATTCGATAGAGGTGGATACTTGTATCATGGACGCGTAGCGGCATTAGCAGAAGCTGCTCGTGAAAATGGATTAGAATTCTAAAGGAGGGTAACAAAGTGGAAAGAAGAAATAGCAAACCACGCGAAAAGGAATATAACGAATCAGTTATTTCTGTTAATCGTGTTACAAAAGTTACCAAAGGTGGACGTCGTCTTCGTTTTGCGGCTACGGTTGCTGTTGGAGACGGAAAAGGAAAGGTTGGCCTTGGAACTGGTAAAGCAAACGAAGTTCAAGATGCAATCAAAAAAGCAATTCAAGATGCAACTAATAACATAATTAAGTTAGATTTAGTTGAAGAAAGAACTGTTTCCCATGATGTTATTGGTACATCAGGCGCTGCTAAGGTTTTAATTAAACCTGCTAAGGCTGGTACTGGTATCATTGCTGGTGGGTCAGTCCGTGCAATCTTAGAATTAGCTGGAGTTAAGGATATTATTTCAAAATCACTTGGATCTAACACAAAAATCAATACCGCAAGGGCAACCATTGAAGCTCTAAGAAACCAAAAATCATTGGAACACATCGCAGAGTTAAGAGGAAAATCTAAAGAGGAGATTTTAGGATAATGAAGTTAAACGAATTAAAATATAACGAAGGTTCTAAAAAGGACATAAAAAGATTAGGTCGTGGTTCTAGTAGCGGTACTGGAAAAACAAGTGGTAAGGGTCATAAAGGACAAAACGCTAGAAGTGGCGGTGGCGTAAGGGTTGGTTTTGAAGGTGGACAGTTACCTTTATATAGAAGACTTCCAAAACGCGGATTTTCTAACGCTATGTTTAAAAAAACCTATTCAATTATAAACGTATCTGATTTAAATAAATTTGAGGATGGTACGGTAGTAACTCCAGAATTATTAAAAGAAATGAATATTATAAAAAAAGAATTAACAGGTATAAAAGTTCTTGGAAATGGAGAACTTAAAAAGAAGTTAACGGTTAGAGCAAACGTATTTTCTTCCGTTGCAAAAGAAAAAATAGAAACTGTAGGTGGAAAAGCTGAGGTGATCTAAAATGTTTAAAAATATTAAGCAGATTTTTTCACCTCGTAATAAGGACGTAAGAAATAAAATATTATTTACGCTTCTTATATTATTCATCTATAAGTTAGGAACCGCCGTTAGGGTTCCTGGTACTGAAAATATAACTGAGGATTTGGGTTTCTTGGAATTATTGAACGTAATGGGTGGTGGATCCCTAAAAAATTTCTCAATATTCGCATTAGGAGTTACGCCATATATTAGTGCTTCAATAATCGTACAACTTTTACAAATGGATATTATTCCTTACTTTTCAAACTTAGCTAAAGAAGGATATACAGGTAGAGTTAAGTTAAACAAAATAACTAGGTATTTAGGAATAGCCCTTGCCTTTTTACAAGGTCTTGTGATGTCATTCTCATTTATTGGTGAATCGGCAACTGCCATTGAATACCTAAGGGTTTCACTTATTTTAACCGCTGGTACGTGCTTCTTACTATGGCTTGGTGATCAAATAACCAGAAAAGGAGTAGGAAACGGAATATCAATGCTTATCATGGCCGGTATTTTAATAAGTACTCCGTCAATGATGGCAGATGCTTTTGGAGTATTTGTTGTAGCAGGTTCAGTTCAAGAGGTTGCCTTTGGTATAACTAAATTTGTATTATTTTTACTGGTTTATATAGCAATAATCGTTGGAGTTGTGTTCATAGAAAAATCTGAAAGAAGAGTGCCAGTACAGTATTCAAATCATACGTCTACGGCTTATGGAGCAAAGCAAACCTACATTCCGTTTAAGTTAAATTCAGCTGGTGTAATGCCGGTAATCTTTGCGTCAAGTTTAGTTTCAATACCATCTTTAATAGCGGCATTCATAAAAAATGATAATTTTTCACTTTTTATAAATAAGTATATTAACTATAATACCGTAACAGGATTTATATTATACATTTTATTGATAATATTATTCACTTACCTTTATACTTTTATGGCATCTGGGTTAAAACCAAAAGAACTAGCGGAAAATCTAAATAAAAATGGTGGTTATATTCCAGGTGTTAGACCTGGTGAAGAAACTAAAAATCACATTAGTAAAGTGCTATCAAGAACGACGTTTTTAGGGGCAATATTCTTAATTATAATAGCTGGTCTTCCAATAATCGTTTCAAACTTTAGTAGTTTACCTACTAGTGTTACCGTTGGAGGTACAGGATTATTAATCGTAGTTGGTGTTGCACTTGAAACTTATAACCAAATTGAAAGCACGTTATCTGCTAGAAAGTATGAAAGGGGATATCGAAAATAATGAAAAATATAATATTTTTAGCGCCTCCAGCTGCTGGTAAGGGGACGTTATCAGAAATGTTAGTGGAAAAATACGGATATGCACACATATCCACAGGTGATTTGTTAAGAGAAGAAATAAAAAATAAAACAGAAATTGGAAAGCAAGCTGAAGGTTTAATGAAAGAAGGAAAGTTTGTTTCTGATGAGGTTATTATAAAACTTATTTCAAATCGGATAACAAAAAGTGATTGTGAAAATGGATACATATTAGATGGATTTCCAAGAACTCTTAATCAAGCCAAAGAATATGATGAATTACTAAGTAAACTAGGTAAAGATTTAGGTGTAGTAATTTACATTAACATTGATAAAGAAATGGCAATGAAACGTGCTTGTTCACGAATAACGTGTCCTAAGTGCGGCAGAATTTATAACAAGTATTCAAACGAAATGAAACCAAAGGTTGAAAATATTTGCGATGATTGTAAGGTTACGTTACAGCAAAGAAGTGATGATAGTGAACAAACCTTTGTAAAAAGATTTGATGAATACGTAAGTAAGACTATGCCACTTTATGATTATTATAAAAATAAAGGGGTATTAGAGATAATAAACGCTTATGAAAGTAAATATGAAACTTTTAATGAAGCAGTTAAAGTAATAGAGCGTTAAAGAACTAGAAATTAAACTGATTATTATGCATAACATGATTGTCGAAAATTACTGGGAGAGTGATTTATAAGTGGCTAAGGAAGACGTAATAGAAGTTGAAGGTAAAGTTGCCGAACTTCTTAAAGGTGGAGACTTTAAAGTCAAGTTAGAAAATGGACATACTGTAGATGCCCGCGTTTCTGGTAAAATGCGAATGAATAAAATTCGTATCTTACCAGGTGATACAGTAGTCTTAGAAATATCACCTTATGATTTAACACGTGGGCGTATAACCTATAGAAAATAGTAGGAGGAATAAATATGAAAGTTAGACCATCAGTAAAGAAAATTTGTGATAAATGTAAGATTATTAAACGTAATGGGAAAGTAATGGTTATTTGTGAAAACCCAAAGCATAAACAAAGACAAGGATAACAGGAGGTGTAAGTAAATGGCACGTATAAAAAACATTGATTTACCAAATGATAAAAGAATTGAAGTTGCGTTAACTTATATTCATGGAATTGGTAGAAAATTATCAAGAAAAATATTAACTAAGTTAAATATTAACCTTGACACAAAGGCTAAGGATTTAACGGATGAAGAAATTTCAAAAATCCGTAAAGAGTTAGACAATTACATACTTGAAGGGGATTTAAGAAGAGAAGTTTCAATGAATATAAAAACAAAGATGGAAATAGGTTCTTACCAAGGAATTCGTCATCGTAAAGGTTTACCTGTAAGAGGGCAATCTACCAGAAGTAATGCAAAGACTCGTAAGGGTAGAGGTAAGACCGTTGCAAATAAGAAGAAGTAGGAAAAAGGAGGGTAAATAATGGCTTACAAAGCAAGAAAACGTAAGGTTAAGAAAAATATTCCCGAAGGACAAGCTCATATTCACTCAACGTTTAATAATACGATTGTAACGATTACTGATAAGGAAGGTAACGTAGTGTCATGGGCAACGAGTGGAACTTCAGGTTTTAAAGGAAGTAAAAAGAAAACTCCGTTTGCTGCAGGTATGAGTGCCGAGGCGGCAGGTAAAGCAGCATATGATTCTGGCATGAGAAAAGTTGATGTTTTTGTAAAAGGTTTAGGGTCAGGTAGAGAAACTGCCATCCGTTCATTACAAACCGCAGGATTAGAAATTCTTTCAATTACAGACGTAACACCAGTACCACATAATGGTTGCCGTCCACCAAAACGTCCACGTGGATAATTTGAAAAAGGGAGTGATTTAGGTGATAAAATTTGAAAAACCACAATTTAAGGTTTCTGAATACGTAGAAAGTAGAAATTATGGAAAATTTGAAATTGAACCTTTAGAAAGAGGTTTCGGTACGACGCTTGGTAACGCACTTAGAAGAGTGATGTTATCATCGCTACCAGGAGATGCAATAACTAGTGTTCACATCGATGGTGTTCTTCATGAATTCCAAACAATAGATGGAGTTATAGAAGATGTAACACAAATCATACTAAATTTAAAGAGTGTGGTTGTTAAAAACCATACTAGTGAGCCTAAAACTATTAAGTTAAACGTAAGTAAAGAGGGTATTGTTACGGCAGCGGACATAGAAAAAAACGCTGACGTTGAGATTGTTAATCCTGAACAAGAAATTGCTACGTTAGTTAAGGGTGGAAAGCTAAACATGGAAATGACTGTAGGTACTGGTCGTGGATATGTTAGAGCGGAGGCCAATAAAAAGCTATTAGGGGATGTTAAATTAAATACCATCGCAATGGACTCAAATTTTTCTCCAATAGAAAGGGTTAATTACGAGGTAGAAGGTGCTCGTGTAGGGCAAGATGATACATATGATAAACTAACCATGGAAGTATGGACTAATGGTTCAATGAAACCAGAAGAAGCTATTGCTTTAGCATCTAGAATAATAATAGAACACTTTGAGATTTTAACCAAATTAGATGAGATAGCTGATGAAACAGGTCTTATGAAGCAAAACGTAGATGATTCTAAAACAAAAGCATTAGAAATGTCTATTGATGAGTTAGAATTCTCCGTAAGGGCATATAACTGTTTAAAAAGAGCTAACATTAATACTTTGCAGGATTTAACTCAAAAATCTGAAAACGAAATGATGAAGATTCGTAATTTAGGTAAGAAATCACTTAAAGAAGTAATTGATAAAGTTAAAGAAATGGGATTCTCATTTAGAAACGACGACTAAAAATAAGGAGGTATAACAATGGCTTATAGAAAATTAGGGCGTACAAATAAACATAGAAGAGCTATGTTAGCAAATTTAACAAAAGACCTAATTAAAAAAGAACGTATTGAAACAACTGAAACCCGTGCTAAAGAAGTACGTAAATGTTTTGATAAAATGATTACTTATGGTAAAAACGGTAGTTTAGTTTCTAGACGTTGCGCACTTGCTTTCTTGCATAATGATGAAGAAGCTGTTAAAAAAGTGTTTGATGAGCTTGCTAAACGTTATGAAAATAGAAATGGTGGTTACACTAGAATATTAAAACTACAAGAAAGAAAAGGCGACGATGCATTAGCAGTAGTCTTAGAGTTAGTAGATTAGAAAGTATAAAAAAATTAATACTAAAAGTATGAAGTATTAATTTTTTTTATTTTTTTCAATTTTAATTAGCTTTGCGTGCATAACTATTCTGTTACCCTTACTATCTTTACAGGTAGAAAGGGTAATTATTTTATCACTGCCAGAAACACTTGTATTAAATAATACCTTACTACGATTTTTTAGTGTGTTTACAAACTCGTTAAAGGCCTCATTACTATTAAACTTAGTGGTAATATAATAGCTTTCAGCTTTTATTATATATATTGAAAATACTTGCCATAAAGTGTTTTTATTAGGTGTTGAAAATTTTATTATGTGATTATCCTTATTATTATACCAATCGCTTTTCAATATATTTCTAAGACTACCAAACATTGTTTCATCAACACGTCCATGAGCATATATAATAGTATTTTTGTCAAATTTATTAAAGTCATTTCTATAATCAGCAAATACCCATCCAGCCTTATTACTTGACCTATCATATGAATGATTCAAATAATAAGTGTTATTGGTAGTTTGAACGACGGGATAATTGATATTTGTGCCTTGTACTTTAATCCAACCAACCGTATCTTTATTTTTTGATTTAAGTTCGTTAAAATTAATACTCAGCATATCCATTTTAATGTAATTCCAATAATCATCATTTTTATCATCTGGAGGATTTACTATTTCGGTATTTTTCTCATTAGACCTTTTTTCTTCAGGTTTAACATCTTTTACTATGTCCTTTTCAATCTTTTTAGTAATATTTCCATCTTTTTTCCATAATGATATTTTAAAACAAGAAAAAATAAATAGCATAATAAGAATAAAAAGGATCACAACTTTTATTCTTTTTTTTAATATAAATTTATTTTTTTTCTTAATTATTTTAACTTTCTTTTTAATTTTGTTTATCATTTTAATTTACCTTTCTTTTATATTATCCCTTTAAATTAATTTTTAATGAATATAATTAAACCCTTTGATTATTTAATTACAATGATGTATAATCAAATTGGTGATAATATGAAGGCTTTAGTAACTGGAGCATCAAGTGGTATTGGTAAAGATATTGCCATAAGGTTAAGTAGTATTGGTTATGACGTTATACTTGCCTCAAGAAGAAAAGAAGAATTAAAAAAGGTATCAAGTCTTTGTACTGGTAAAACAGAAATTTATCAGGTTGATTTATCTAATAAAGATGAGTGCGTAAAAATGTTTAATAAATATAAAAATATTGATATATTAGTAAATAATGCTGGTTATGGAATGTTTGGTAATTTTTATGATACTGATTTAGAAAAAGAATTAAACATGATTGACGTAAACATAAAAGCCGTACACATATTAACAAAGTTATATTTAAAAGAAATGATGAAAAATAATAAGGGTAGAATATTAAACGTTGCTTCTTCAGCGGCTTTCTCACCGGGTCCTTTAATGGCAACGTATTATTCTTCTAAATCTTACGTTTTAAGGCTTACGGTATCTATTAACGAAGAATTACGAAGGTCTAAATCAAACGTTAAGGTGTCCGTTCTATGTCCAGGCCCTGTTGATACAAACTTTAATAACGTAGCGGGTGTTAACTTTGCCTTAAAAGGATTATCTAGTAGTTACGTAGCAAAATACGCAATTAATAAAATGTTTAAAAATAAACTAATTATCATTCCGGGCCTTATAAATAAAATAAGTGTTGTTGGTTGTAAGCTATTACCATTAAGGCTATTAGCCAAGATAGATTATAATATTCAAAGGAGAAAGGAGAAATAAAAATGAATAAAAAAGGTTTTACACTTATCGAGTTATTAGCAGTAATTGTTATTTTGGGAGTTATAATGGCCGTAACAAGTTCTGCGGTACTAAAACAAAAAGCAAAAGCTAATGTAGAAGAAGCAAAAAAATTAGAACATTCAATTGAAACGTTAGGGCCAGAGGTGTGGTTAGAAAAAAAACAACCTGGGAAATATTGGCTAAATGAACTAACTAAGTATGGTCTAAAAAGTAGTGAAATTAAGAATCCAAGTGGTAAAGGAATTTGCGAAGGTTATCTTGAAATAACTGAAGATAAGGAATTTATAGGTCATATTTGTTGCCCTGGTTTATATCAAACGGGTAGTGCTGATAAACCGACCAATTGTTCTTCATAAAATAATAATAGAAAGCTATTTAAAAGTAGCTTTTTTTAATATTTTATTATATAATAATCTCTTAATTCTTAAGGAGGTGACTTAGGTTGAATATAATTGAGATAAATAATCTTACCTTTAGATATAAAAATAGGTTTATTTATGATAACTTTAATTTAAACATAAAACGTGGAACCTGGGTTACCATAGCAGGACCCAATGGTGCTGGTAAAACTACCTTAGTTAAACTTTTAGCGGGTCTTGAAAAATCGTACTCTAGTATTTCTATATTTGGAAAGCCAGTTAATAAAAAAAACATGTATGAGATAAGAAAAGAAATTGGTTTTGTATTTGATAACCCAGATAACTTTTTCGCGTGTGAAACGGTAGCGGATGAACTTGCCTTTTCTTTAGAAAACATGGCTGTTTATCCACCTACGATAAAAAAGAAAATAAGAGAGATCTCTAGTCTCTTGGAATTAGATGATATTTTAAATGAAAATCCTTATGATTTATCTGGCGGTGAAAAGCAAAAGGTAGCACTTGCATGCGCTCTTATGTTAGAACCTAGAATCTTAGTTTTAGATGAGGCATTAATCATGGTTGATGTTAAACAAAAGGCTAGATTATTAGAGATATTAAAAAAATATAATAAAGAAAAAAGAGTAACCATTATTTTTCTTACGCATGATTTAAAAGAGACGTTATACTCCGATAGATTAATCGTATTAAATAAAGGAAAAATAATAATAGATGGTCCATATCCAAAAGTATTTGATGAAGAAAGAGTCATGAGAAAGATTGGACTAGAAGTGCCTTTCGAGGTGGAATTAAGTCAAAAGTTAAGGGTTTATGGGTTAGTAGATGAAATATACTTAGACCTTGAAAGGTTGGTTGATAACGTATGGAAGTGATTTTTAAAAATGTTAGTTTTTCATATAACCTTGGTATGTCAAACGAAAAAAAAGCGATTGATAACGTAAGTGTTTTTCTACAGGGTAATTTAATACATGGTATAATTGGACCAATAGGAAGCGGAAAGTCTACCATGTTAGAACTTATGAATGGAATAACAAAACCAACCTCTGGCGAGATAGTAGTTGGTAATTATGAGCTTACAAACACTAAAAGTAACTTTAATTTCAATGATTTTAGATACGACGTTGGTCTTGTTTATCAGTTTCCAGAAAAACAGTTTTTTTGCTCAACCGTAGAAGAAGAAATTGCTTTTTCAGGGAAGGTTTTTAATCCTAAAGATAAAAGTATTAAAAATAAAGTAAAAAAAGCCTTAAAGATGGTTGGGTTAGATGATTCCTACGTTAAAAGAAGTCCATTTAGTTTAAATGGTGGTGAAAGAAGACTAGTTGCCATCGCTTCAATTTTAATATCAAATCCTAAATTATTAATCATGGATGAACCTACCATTGGTCTTGATAATAATAGTAAGAAAAGATTAATGGAGCTCATTAAGAATTTAAAAACTAGATACATGAAAACCATAATAATTGTTACTCATGACGTAGATATGTTATATGAAATAGTTGATGATGTAGTGGTATTAAATAATGGAAGGGTTATTAAACATGGAAATAAAAAGGAAGTATTTAGTGATGTTCAGTTACTAGATAAATATGGTGCACCTGTTCCTAGTGTTATAAGAGCTTGCAGTATAATTAAAGAGCGAACTAATATAAATTTAGGACATGTAAAAAACTTGAATAATCTTGTAAGAACAATTGCAAATAAATGTATAGATAAAAAGATGGTGGTTGCCAATGAAAAATAGTTATTCATTTTTTAAATATACACCTAAAGATTCTCGGGTTCATTTGATGAATTCAAAGATGAAAATTTTATGGTTCTTATTATCATTTTTATTTTTATTACTCATGTTTGATTATCTATCGTTTGCTATATTTTCTTTATTTCTATTATTATTAATTAAGAAAACGAAAATAAATACCCGGGTATACGCTCATAATATTTTGGTTTTTTGGCCATTATATGTTCTTTTATTTATTCTTATACTCTTAATTAAACATGACATATCATTATCTATTCTTATTGTTTTAAAATTCATTTTAATCATTACTTTATTTCTTATTTTAACTTTTACTACTTCTATTAGTGAGATTGCTTGGGGATTTGAATGTCTTTTATCACCATTAAAAAAAATTAACGTTCCGGTTTCAAAAATATCGCTTAAGATAGCATTATGGATTAAATTTGTTTCTAATTTATTTGATCAGTCTAAGGCGATAAGAAAATCAATGGCGTACCGTGGTGTACCTTATAAAGGAAATAAAATAAAATTGTTTAAAAGCATGACGATTCCTACCATAAGATTATCATACAAGTTATCACTTAGAACGATTGCGGTAATGAAGTTAAGATTTTATGGTTATTCTAACAAACGTACTAATTACCATGAAAATAAGGTTACTAATTTTGATAAGACACTTATTTTTATCGATGTGATTTTGCTTTATATAGCAATATGGTTGAGGTGGATATTATGAGATACTTAATTGATTTTTCATATTGTGGGCAACTGTTTAATGGTTATCAAAAACAACGTGGCTTAAGAACGGTCCAAGGTGAAATTGAAAAGGTTTTAACAAGCATAAATGATAATCCTGTTACTATTTATGCAGCGGGAAGGACTGATGCAAAAGTAAATGCGCTCCATCAAAAAGCTCATTTTGATTTGAGTAAGAACATACCTTGTTATAAGTTAAAGGGTGCGTTAAATAGTTATCTTAAAGAGGATGTTTACATCAATGATGTTTTTATAGTAAATGATGATTTTCATGCTAGGTACATGGTAAAGTCAAAGACTTATCAATATAAAATAAACATGGGATGTTATAACCCCATACTTCGCACCCACGTGTATCAATATTGTAAACCACTTGATTTTTCTTTAATGAAAGAAGCCATAAATTATTTTGTTGGAACTCATGATTTTACCAGTTTTTCTTCTGCACAAGATAAACGAAGTGATAAAGTAAGAACGATAACTAGTGCCCACGTAACCAAAAAGGATGATATAATTACGATTACCTTTAAAGCGAAGGGATTTTTAAAGTACCAAGTAAGAAGTATGATAGGCACCTTAATAAAAATAGGAGAAAACAAATTAAGCGCGGATGATGTTTTAGATTTAATTAAAAAGAAAAATAGGAAACTTGCGCCCTTTATGGCGCCTGCTAACGGACTAACACTAATTGATATAAAATATTAAAAACAGTTTTCATCATGAAAACTGTTTTATTTAATGTCATTTACTAAATCAGCTAGTGTCTTAATACTAATTAACCCACAAATGCCTACTAAGATATACACTATTTTTGATCCTAAAGCATTAGCACCGCCAAATATGGTTGCAACTAAATCGAAATTAAATAATCCTATTAATCCCCAGTTTAATGCTCCGATAATTACAACGGTTAAAGATATAATCTGTAATGTTTTCATAATTTTCCTCCTTTTATACTTATATGATAATCAAAAAAAGGTTTTTTATACACGAATATTAATAAAAATAAACCATATAATTAAATGAAAACAAAAGAGGTGAATTGATGAAAAAAATTTTTAGTGTTTTAGCAATCTTTATTTTTACGATATGTTTAACTGGTTGCGGGAAGGAAGACAAGAAAACCGTTCTGAATAAGATTGATAAAAAAGTTAATAATGTTAATGGTTATAAGTTAGAAGCAGAAATGGAATTAATAAATAATGAAGATTCTTATAAATATGATGTTACTGTATCTTATAAGAAAAATGATAATTATCGTGTTTCTCTTAGAAATAAAACAAACAATCATGAGCAAATAATACTAAAAAATGATGATGGTGTATACGTTTTAACTCCTGAGCTTAATAAGAGTTTTAAATTTCAAAGTAAATGGCCGTATAATAATTCTCAAAGTTATCTTTTACAATCCGTTGTAAATGACATGAAAAATGATCCTAAACTTAATATGGTAAAAGAAAAGGATAGTTATGTATTTACAAGCACCGTAAATTATAAAAACAATGCTAATTTGACCCATCAAAAAGTTATTGTTGACAAAAATTATATAATAAAAAGTGTTACCGTGTTAGACGATAATGAAAATGCAGGGGTAAAAGTATCTTTTAAAACAATTGATATGAAGGCGAAATTTAAAGATAACTATTTTGTTTTAGAAGAAAACATGGAAACTTTTACAGAAACTAATTTTGATTCTGATACTATCGTAAGTAAACTTGATGAAGCAATATACCCAATGTATATACCGGAAGGTACTTATTTAGAGACTGAAAAAACGGTTGAATTGGACGAGGGCTCGAGAATAATCTTAACTTTTTCTGGGGATACACCATTTATGCTTGTTGAGGAACCAGTATCAAAGGAAGATGATATGACGGTTATTCCAACCAGTGGGGACTTAGATATATTTATGGATACGATTGCGATAATTGATGATTCTTCGGTTAGTTGGTCAAGCACTGGTATAAATTATTACTTGGTTTCAAGTGATATGAGTACACCTGAGTTAATTGAGGTTGCAAGATCTATATCTACTTTACCGATAAGCAAATAATATGAACATTGTTAGCCTTTTGTGTTATAATGCTTATGGGTGATTATGATGAAAAACGAAGTAAAAAGTGGTGTTATAATTGCGATTACAGTTATTATAGTATTAGTTGTTGTTTATTTAACTACCGCAATATTTATGACTGGGGAAATAGGAAATAGAAAAACTACCGCTAAAAATGATACAGAGGCACAAACAAACGATAATATTTCTAATTTGTATGATAATATGATAATAGCAAGTAAAACCTTTGAGCAACCAAATGATGAATACATGGTAATATTTTTTTCACAAGAAAGTTCGAGTGAAACGCTAAATGATGCAATATCATCATACGATTCAATTGGTAAGGAAACGAAATTATATAAAGTGAACCTTGATGAAGTAATAAATAAATTTGTCGTTTCACAAGAGTCAAATAATAATGCTAGTAATTATAGTGAACTTAAAATAAATGACACTACCTTAATAACGATTAAAAATAAAGAAATAACATCATACGTTGTTGGTGATAAAAACGTAATTGACAAACTTAAGTAACTTTTTAGTTACTTTTTTTCTATGCTATGTTATACTTTTACTATGCGGAGGTAATTAAAATGAAAAAGAATAAAGTAAATGAATCTTCTTGTAAAAAGACTTCCATAAATGATGTACTTAATAAAAAAAGTGATTTTAAGATATATGAGTTAATACTATTTGGATTTTCAATAATGATTGTTTCATCATTTTTGACGTTTTTTATAGTAAATGAGGTTAATAGTGGTAAGAACTCTAATAAAACCATGGTTAATAATGATGCTTTAACTGAATTTAAGGAAGTATATAACCTTATAAATAACTCTTATTATAAGGAAGTTGATAAGAATGAATTAATTAATGGGGCTATAAATGGTATGCTATCTTCTTTAAATGACCCTCATACTAGTTACTTTAACGAGTCAGAAACCGAAAATTTTAACGAGCTTATGAATGGTTCTTACCTTGGAATTGGTGCTGAAATATCGGTTGATAAAGAAGGAAACATCTTTATATTATCAGTATTTAAAAACTCACCGGCTTCGGAAGTTGGATTAAGATTTAATGACATAATAACGGAAGTGAATGGAAAAAGTACAAACGGATTAACAACTACTGATGTTGTTGCCCTAATTAAGGATCAAACCGTTTCTAAAGCACATATAAAAATACAAAGGGACGGGCAACCATTGGAGTTTGACGTTGAAAGAAAAAACGTTGTAATTTCTTCGGTTGAATCACAGGTACTTTCTAAGAATGATAAAAAAATAGGTTACGTTATTGTTAATACTTTTGCTAATAACACGTATGAACAGTTTAGAAAGAACATAGAAGAATTAGAAGAGGAAAACATAAAAGGTTTAATCATTGATGTGAGGGGAAATTCTGGTGGATATTTACATTCGGTAACTAATATGATAAATATGTTTTTACCTAAGGGGAAAATAATATATCAAATAGCTGATAAGAATACGGTTCATAAATATACCGCCACAACTGATGAATCAAGGAATTATCCAATCGCCGTTTTAGTAAATAAATCTAGTGCGTCAGCTTCAGAGATTTTAGCCATAAGCTTAAAAGAGTCATATGATGCTTATGTTGTTGGAACTTCTACTTATGGGAAAGGTACCGTACAAACTACCAAGGACTTACCAAGTGGAGGAATGATAAAATATACAATACAAAAATGGTTATCACCTAAGGGAAATTGGATAAACGATCGCGGCGTTGAACCTACTCATGAGGTTGAGTTATCAAAGGACTACGAAAGTAATCCAAGCTTGGAAAACGATAATCAATTGCAAAAAGCACTGGAATTAGTTTCAAATAAATAATAGGACAAAACCTATTTTTTATTTTACTTGTTTTTTAAACGAAAAGGGTATAATATAAGAACGTTGGGAGATTTAAATATGAAGAACATGAAAATAGGGGATAATTATACCATTCATTGTTATAAGCATGATGGTACGATTCATAGAAGCTGGGATGAGGCTATGTTATTAGAAATTAATAAGGAGTTTTTAGTATTTGCAAATAAACATGCTAAAGTTAATAATAGTGATGGAAAAGTTTGGTATACAAAAGAACCAGCGATAATTTTTTATTATAAAAATAAATGGTACAACATAATTACGCAGTTTAAAGAGTCAGGGATTTATTATTATTGTAACATTGCAAGTCCAACCGTAATAGAAGGTAAAGTAATAAAATATATTGATTATGATTTAGACCTTAGGGTGTTTAAGGATGGAACGTATAAAATATTAGATAGGTCGGAGTATGAGTACCATAAAAAGAAGATGGGTTATCCAAATGAAATTGATATAATTGTAAAGCAAGAGTTAAAAAATCTTATAAAATTGTACGAGGAAAAGCAAGGCCCATTTAATTATGAATGTGTAAAAAGATATTATGATAAATATATGCTTTTGTTAGGTAATAAAAGATAGTAGATTGCATATATTAAATAAGAATGACCCATAAAATACCATAAAAAATAAGCAAAAAACGATTTTTAGACATAAAAATTAAAAAAATCGAAAAAAATGAAAAAAAGTTGTTGACATGGTCATTCGGATGTGGTATATTTATAACGCACTTGACAAAAAATAGTGTAAAAAACCTTTGTAAAACAAAGGGAAAAATGATCTTTGAAAACTGAGCAAAACGTCAAGATTATTTGAGTAGCTAGGATAATAACGAACTAAAAAATAAATATATTTTGAGAGTTTGATCCTGGCTCAGGATGAACGCTGGCGGCATGCCTAAGACATGCAAGTCGTACGAGATGGCCCATTGAAGTTTGAGTGCTTGCACAATTTCTGATTTGGATTTTCCATCTAGTGGCGGACGGGTGAGTAACACGTGGGTGACCTACCTTTGAGTTTGGGATAACTACTGGAAACGGTAGCTAATACCGGATGATATGCAGTTTCGTTTCTGCATTAAAAGGCGCTTTAAAGCGTCGCTTAAAGATGGGCCTGCGGCGTATTAGCTAGTTGGTGGGGTAATGGCCTACCAAGGCAACGATGCGTAGCCGGACTGAGAGGTTGAACGGCCACATTGGGACTGAGACACGGCCCAAACTCCTACGGGAGACAGCAGTTAGGAATATTCGTCAATGGGGGCAACCCTGAACGAGCAATGCCGCGTGAGTGATGA